>NZ_VTYA01000015.1:0-88627 GCF_013114135.1 Vibrio sp. 03-59-1 | reverse complement strand
ACGAAACTAGTGATTATCATCAACGAGTGCCCACACAGATTGATAGGTCTAAATTGTTAAAGAGCTTGTTTTAAGCTTTGCTCAAAACGGACGGCCATTTTAGCGATTCAACTAAAAGTGTCAAACACTTTTTTAAGTTATTTCGTAACTCTAAATTGTCCTTCTGAATCACTTCAGAACTCTCTGTGAGCCCTTACCGTGTCAGCGAGGTGGCATTATAGAGATTGCGATCACATTGGCAACCCCTTTTTGCAAAAAAAATGCATTTTATTATCGTTCGACTAAAAAACATTCAAAAGACCATATAAATCGACATTCTGATTACATATCTTTAAATTTTTGAGCAAATTGAGATACTTTTTCCCAATTCGTATATTCAACTTCTTTGCTTGTATCTGTCTCTCCTCCAGTCATCGTCATAATTAAACGAATCATGGTTCTATCAAAGAAGTTATAGCGAGGATAATAGAGCGCTCCAGCGAAAACGCCAATCATCTTAGGTTTCCACGGTGATTTTTTTAAGAAGGTTTTGATAT
Organism: Vibrio sp. 03-59-1; assembly: GCF_013114135.1. Lineage (NCBI taxonomy): Bacteria > Pseudomonadati > Pseudomonadota > Gammaproteobacteria > Vibrionales > Vibrionaceae > Vibrio > Vibrio sp. 03-59-1. The sequence continues at coordinate 88,091 of NZ_VTYA01000015.1, read as the reverse complement.
ACGCACTACCTTCTGGCGTATCTTTCCCTTGGTCTTCTTTCCTCGCGGTAAGGTTGACACAAAAGAAAGCGACTTTGCTTAACTCCAACTGAGTTAAGTTTTTACTGATGAAACGGTATAGATCTTTGTTTAGATGACCATAGCGAATAGAAGCACCGATCAAAACTCGCTCATACTGAGAAAAGTCCACCGTTTCTATTTCACTGAGATTTTTAGTTTCACAAGAGTAATCTGAAAATTCACCCTCTATATACTGAAGGATTTTTTTCGTTTGGCCTTCTCGGCTTGAATAAAGAAAAAGAGCTTTTGCCACGAGAGCTTCCTTAGCTACGCCAGAACGTAGGAGTCAAAAGAATTAAAAGAGTGAAAATTTCTAAACGGCCAAATAACATGGAGACGACTAATACCCACTTAGCACTATCATTAATATCGCCAAAATGGAGCGCCACCTCGCCAAGGCCAGGGCCTAAATTATTGAGTGTTGCTGCAACCGCGGAGAATGCACTAAGTTCGTCCATTCCTGTCGCTATCAACCCGAGCATACAAACTACAAAAACCAATGCATAGGCGGAAAAGAATCCCCATACCGCATCAACAACTCTTTGCGGTAGGGCTGAACCACCTACTTTAATGGTGTATACCGCTCTAGGGTGGACAAGACGCTTCATTTCACGAGCACCTTGCAAAGTAAGAAGCAGAATTCGAATAACCTTCATTCCACCACCAGTTGATCCTGCACAACCGCCGATAAAGGAAGAGAAGAGTAACAGCACAGGTAAAAACAGTGGCCACTCAGAAAATCCTGTCGTGGTAAAACCAGCCGTTGTTGAGATGGATACTGTTTGGAATAGAGCCTGATCAAAAGCGTCATAGATGGAGTCATAAGACTGGTGATTCAAAAGCAATAAGAAGCAAACAAGAAACAGAACGCTTTGAATAAAGATAAAGGCTCTGAATTCAGGATCTTTCCAATAATATTTAGGGTGCACGCCACCAGAGGCAAATGCAGCAAAGTGCAAAGAGTAGTTACATGCAGAGATAAGAAGAAATACAACCGTGATCATATTTATCGCGTGGCTATCAAAATAGCCCATACTGGCATCATGAGTTGAAAATCCACCGATCGCAATAGTCGAAAAGCTATGGCTAATGGCATCGAAGAAACTCATTCCCGCAAGCCAAAAAGCAAAAGCACACGCAATGGTCAAACTTAAATAGATATACCACAACGCTTTCGCGGTTTCGGCAATTCTCGGGGTCATTTTACTGTCTTTAACTGGGCCTGGAATTTCGGCTCGATATAACTGCATTCCCCCGATCCCAAGAACAGGTAAGATCGCAACCGCAAGTACGATTATCCCCATTCCCCCAAACCATTGTAGAAACTGGCGGTAAAACAGAATCGCTTTAGGCAACTCATCTAACCCGACAATAACGGTCGCTCCCGTTGTCGTTAACGCTGAGAATGATTCAAAAAAGGCATCGGTAACTGAAATACTAGGGTTATCAGCAATAAGAAAGGGAAGTGAGCCAGCACTACCGATTACCGTCCAAAACAAAACGACAATCAGGAAGCCATCCCTCGCTTTTAATTCATGTCGGTGACGTCTATTTGGAAACCAACAGATCCCTCCGCAAAAAAGCAGAACAAAGAAAGTGGTAACAAAAGGAACACCAGCACCATCACGGTACAGTAACGCCACAAATGCAGGCGCTAGCATGGAAACACTAAATAGAGCGAGCAACAGCCCGACGATTCGTATGATTGATCGAAATTGCATGAATAATTAACGAAACTTAGCTTGAAATAAAGCGGCGCTTCTAACTTCCTAGTTATCTTTTATTCCGGTGACCAACGCTTTGGCACCGCTTTTATTTATAATGATTTGAGTAAAGGCATCAACATGACGCTGTTCTATCTCAATATCCATAACAACATGCTCACGATAGTCAGCTTGAGCTTCGACTGCATCGAATTGGCTCATCACTGATTGTGCGATAGGCATAAAAGAGTAGTCTAACTCTAGCCGCAAGTGAGTGGTGATTTTTTTCTCGATTGTTTGAAGCAGCTTTAATGCTTGTTGCACTCCGCCACCATATGCTTTGACTAAACCACCCGTTCCAAGCTTAATTCCACCCGAATAACGTGTGACAACCGCCGTTAGCTCACCCACTCCAGATCCTGATAATTGCGCTAAGATTGGTTTTCCTGCGGTCCCAGAAGGTTCACCATCATCACTAAACCCCCACTTCATTGAATCTTCAGCTCGGCCAGCGACAAAACCCCAACAATTATGTCGAGCTCCAGAATGTTCTGCTTTGATCTGTTCAACAAACAGCTTCGCAGCTTCTACACTTGGTGTATGGGCTAAATGAGTTATGAAGACGCTTTTTTTAATTTCTTCTTCAAATGTCACAGGTGAAGAAGGAATTAGATAGGGAAGAAAATTCATGGTTATCAATTTATATGAATAGTGGCGCTAGTGTAACACGCTCCAAATAAAAGCGATCCTAGATCTGACCCTGCGCACAATGTTAAACAAATGTTTAAAAAATGTATTGAGTTTGACCATCTACAAGTCCACACTAGACTTACTGGTCTAACCAGAACATAAAAACAACACTAATTCTCTCAAACAATCAAGGATTGTGAGTGACGGAGATAGATAATGATTTACCAATCGAACACCCTACAAGTTAAGGAATTACAAGACGGTATCGCAGAATTGAGCTTTTGCGCACCAGCGTCGGTCAACAAGCTTGATCTTGCAACTCTTGAATCACTAGATAAAGCACTCGATGCTCTAAATCAACACCAAAGTTTAAGTGGATTAATCCTTACTTCAAACAAAGACACTTTTATTGTTGGTGCAGATATTACCGAGTTTCTTGGTCTGTTTTCGAAACCAGAAGCAGAGCTAGAAGAGTGGCTTAAGTTTGCCAATAGCATCTTCAACAAGCTTGAAGATCTTCCTGTTCCAACACTTTCGATGATCCGCGGTCATGCACTTGGTGGCGGTTGTGAGTGTGTACTCGCGACCGATTTCCGGATTGGAGACAAGACCACCAGCATTGGTCTACCTGAAACTAAACTAGGTATCATGCCAGGATTTGGTGGGTGTGTTCGTCTACCTAGAGTAATAGGTGCAGATAGCGCCATGGAAATTATTACCGCAGGTAAAGCGAACCGAGCAGATGACGCATTAAAAATTGGCCTTCTCGATGCCGTTGTAGACAGCGATAAATTGCTCGACTCTGCCATCAATACCATCACTCTCGCTAAAAATGAACAGCTTGATTGGCAAGCTCGACGCAAACAGAAAACATCCGCTCTCACGCTAAGCAAGCTAGAAGCGATGATGAGCTTTACGATGGCAAAAGGTTTGGTCATTCAAAAAGCAGGGCCTCACTACCCAGCACCGATCACGTCTGTTAAAGCGATTGAAGATGCCGCACGTTTAAGCCGAGATGGCGCACTCGATGTTGAAAGACAATACTTCGTAAAACTCGCCAAATCAGAAGTCGCCCAAGCTCTTGTTGGTCTGTTCCTCAACGATCAATACATTAAAGGTATCGCAAAAACTGCCGCGAAATCAGCAAGCAAAGAAACTCAGCGAGCAGCGGTATTAGGTGCCGGTATTATGGGTGGTGGTATCGCTTATCAATCTGCTCTGAAAGGTGTTCCGGTAATAATGAAAGACATCGCACAAGCATCGCTAGATTTAGGCATGAATGAGGCTTCTAAGCTACTCAATAAACGCTTATCTCGTGGTCGTTTAGATGGTTTCAAAATGGCAGGGATTCTTTCATCGATCACTCCAAGCCTACATTATGCGGGCATCGAACAGTCCGATATCATCGTAGAAGCCGTGGTTGAGAACCCAAAAATCAAAGCCGCAGTATTAAATGAAGTCGAATCACATGTCGGTGAAGATACAGTTGTCACATCAAATACCTCGACGATTCCAATCAACTTATTAGCAAAATCACTCAAACGCCCTGAAAATTTCTGCGGCATGCACTTCTTCAACCCAGTACATCGCATGCCCCTTGTTGAAATCATTCGTGGCGAACACACCTCTGACGAGACGATCAACCGAGTGGTGGCATACGCAGCAAAAATGGGGAAATCACCTATTGTTGTCAATGACTGCCCCGGTTTCTTCGTCAACCGCGTGTTATTCCCTTACTTTGGTGGGTTTAGCAAACTGCTCAGTGATGGTGCTGATTTCACAAAAGTCGATAAAGTCATGGAACGTCAATTTGGCTGGCCAATGGGACCTGCTTACCTACTTGACGTTGTTGGTATTGATACAGCTCACCACGCACAAGCCGTTATGGCGCAAGGATTCCCAGACCGAATGGGCAAAAATGGTAAAGATGCCATCGATGCGTTATTTGAAGCGGATAAATACGGTCAGAAAAACGGTTCAGGTTTCTACAGTTATAGCGTAGATAAAAAAGGTCGACCGAAAAAGACATTCACAGAAGATGTTCTACCTTTACTGAAAAATGTGTGCAGTGACGCTCAAGACTTTGATGATCAGACGATTATTCAACGCGTCATGATTCCAATGATTAATGAAGTCGTTCTCTGTTTACAAGAAGGGATTATTGCATCACCTCAAGAAGCGGATATGGCACTGGTATATGGCTTAGGCTTCCCGCCATTCAGAGGCGGTGTATTCCGTTACCTAGATAGTATTGGTATTCAAAACTATGTACAAATGGCTGAACAATACCAAGAGCTTGGTGCTTTGTATCATGTTCCTCAGATGTTGAAAGATATGGCAGAAAGCGGCGAAAGCTTTTACCAATCTCAACAATCTAGCTCACTTTAACTCTATCTTTGGAAAAGGAATATAAAGATGAATAACGTAGTAATTGTTGATTGTCTTCGTACACCGATGGGACGTTCTAAAGGTGGAGCATTTCGTCACACGAGAGCTGAAGATTTATCGGCTCACTTAATGAAAGGCATTTTAGAGCGTAACCCTCAAGTCGACTCAAAACAGATCGAAGATATTTATTGGGGTTGTGTACAGCAAACACTAGAGCAAGGTTTTAACGTGGCACGTAACGCCGCCCTACTTGCTGGCCTGCCGATTGAAATTGGTGCCGTAACGGTGAACCGTTTATGTGGTTCATCTATGCAAGCTCTGCATGATGCGGCACGTTCCATCATGGTCGGTGATGCTGAAATCTGCTTGATCGGCGGTGTTGAACACATGGGACACGTCCCAATGAACCACGGGGTTGATTTCCACCCAGGTATGTCGAAGCACGTAGCTAAAGCCGCAGGCATGATGGGATTGACCGCTGAAATGCTCGGTAAAATGCACGGTATCAGCCGTGAAGATCAAGATGCATTCGCGGCACGTTCTCACGCCAGAGCACAAGCCGCGACTGTAGAAGGTCGTTTCAAGAATGAAATCCTTCCTACTGAAGCACATGCCGCTGATGGATCGCTGTTTACATTAGATTATGATGAAGTTATCCGCCCGGAGACAACAGTTGAAGGCTTATCTCAACTCCGTCCTGTATTCGATCCTGCAAATGGTACGGTCACTGCGGGCACCTCTTCAGCGCTATCTGATGGTGCTTCTGCCATGCTCATCATGAGTGAAGATAAAGCCAACGAACTCGGCTTAACTATTCGAGCAAAAGTTCGCTCTATGGCGATTGCTGGCTGCGATCCTTCAATCATGGGATATGGCCCAGTTCCTGCGACACAAAAAGCACTTAAACGTGCCGGCCTAGAGATAGGCGATATGGATGTCGTCGAACTCAATGAAGCCTTTGCTGCACAATCATTACCGTGTGCGAAAGATTTAGGTTTACTCGATGTAGTCGATGAAAAGGTCAACCTCAATGGGGGCGCAATCGCATTAGGTCACCCTCTGGGTTGCTCTGGCTCTCGTATCTCCACAACATTGATCAACCTGATGGAAGCAAAAGATGCGAAGTATGGGTTAGCCACAATGTGTATTGGTTTAGGCCAAGGTATTGCGACGATTTTTGAACGTCCATAGCTTTAAATATTCATAGAGGCTAAAGCGTTCTGACAGTATGCGGATATCATAAGAGTCTGCATACACCCGATGAAACGAAGAGATAGAATGCACACACCGCCTTCTATCTCTTTTTTTATCGGTGATCATCGACAATTAATGTATGCTTAAAACGCATAGTAAACATGTCAAAGTATCATTTTTTTTCTTTATCACTCTGTCCTACACTCATTGTCATTAACAAAACAGATATTGATAAGCTGAATCCATATTGAACCTTTCAGCGATGTCACCACACCTACATTGGAATCTCTGGAGAATTTTTATGTTTAAAGCATTAGTCCTAAACCAAGAAGAAAAAAAGACCATCGCAGCGGTAACCGAAATTGAAGAGTCACAGCTACCTGAAGGTAACGTAAAGATCGATGTGAACTACTCTTCTCTAAACTACAAAGATGGATTAGCAATTACAGGTAAAGGACGAATCATCCGTAACTTCCCAATGGTTCCCGGTATTGATTTAGCAGGGAAAGTATCTCACTCAGATGACCCTCGCTATAAAGAAGGTGATGAAGTTGTTCTTACTGGTTGGGGCGTTGGTGAAGGTCACTGGGGCGGAATGGCAGAGAAAGCAAGCTTAAAGGGCGACTGGTTAGTGCCTATGCCAAAAGGGCTTGATGCTAAAAAAGTAATGACGATTGGTACCGCTGGTTTTACAGCAATGCTTTGTGTTCAGGCGATTGTTGATGCAGGCGTGAAACCAGAAGACGGTGAGATCCTCGTGACAGGTTCAAGCGGTGGTGTAGGCAGCGTGTCAATTACTCTGCTTAACCAACTTGGTTATAAAGTAGCAGCCGTCACTGGCCGAGCTTCAGAAAACGGAGAGCTACTTAAATCACTCGGAGCAAGCCGCATTGTTGAGCGAGCTGAACTTGAAGAACCAGCAAAACCATTAGAGAAACAGTTATGGGCAGGCGCGATTGATACGGTTGGCAGCAAAGTATTAGCAAAAGTATTGGCTCAAATGGATTACAACAGCGTTGTGGCTGCATGTGGCCTTGCTGGTGGTTTTGACTTACCGACAACGGTTATGCCATTTATTTTACGTAATGTCCGCCTACAAGGTGTTGATTCCGTAATGTGCCCACGAGAGAAACGCATTAAAGCGTGGGAACAACTTTCTGAACTATTACCAGAGTCATTCTATGACCAAGCAAGTAAAGAGGTCTCTTTAGAAGAGGCTATTCAAGCCGCTGAAGATATCACTAACGGCCAAATCACAGGTCGTGTTGTAATTAAGATTTAGTCCAAATGCTATCGCTTCAAAAAAGATAGCACCAAAGAAGAAAGGTGATGCTCATGGCATCACCTTTTTTATATCCAGTCTATTGAGACATTAGCTAGCGATTCAATAAATCCACGCCATCAATCTAATCAATAATAGTAACCATAACGAATCCAACTAACTGCCCAGGCCTATATCTTCCACTCTTTTTGTAATCAGCTTTCTACACTCATCTTTAAGTACGCGGCGCAGCCAAGCCTGAGCAGGTGACGTATCGCAACGTGAATGCCAAATCAGCGAATAATCAAACGGTGTGAACTCAAATGGAAGCCGTTTAACCACCAAATCATAACGTTCTGCCACAAGGTAAGCTAAGTCAGCAGGGACAGTGATCACTAATGGCATCTTATCGACAATCGCCAACGCGGCTTCTAAGTGATAAGCACGCAACACCATCCGGCGCTCTTTTTGATTGACGAGCGCATTATCAAGCAGAGCTTTCACCCCATCACTTATCGCGATCATCGCATGAGGCAGTGACACATAATCTTCCAGCGACAGCGGCTTATTTGCTAATGGGTGATTCTTAGACACCAGACAAGACACGCCCACCAGCCCTAAAACTTCTTGCTTCAATGGTGCAACAGAACCTATCGGCCTACAAATTGCCATATCCACACGCTCAGTGCTGAGTTGTTTAAATAAGTGCTCATGTTGCAGTGGAGCAAATTCCAAAGAGATATTCGGGGCTTGCTCATAAATTTTAGGCAAGGCATAAGGCAAGATCGTCTGCATCGCATAATCTGTCGTCGCAATAATAAAGTGCTGATCGCAATACAGAGGAGAAAAATCACTGGGAGTAAGAAGTTGGCGTAAAGATTCTAACGGCTGATTGATCCGAGAATTAATTTCACGCGCTTTTTCAGTTGGGACAAGATGCTGACCTTGGCGAGTAAAAAGAGGATCATCTAGCATGTCACGTAAGCGCCCTAACACTCGACTCATCGCAGACTGGCTCAAGTTAAGGCGAACGGCTGCCCGACTGACGCTGCTCTCTTCGAGTAACACTTTTAATGCGACTAATAAATTTAAATCGCGACGATATATCTCTTCTAATTCCACAATCTTAATCCTGCGAACTGACACTTCACATTTATACCATGCATTAGATAAAAAAAATCCCGCAGTTAAGCGGGGAAGCCCAAGAAAAATGGGGATAGTGTCGGAATAAGGTGTTGTTCAGGTTTGGATTTAGTTTTCTTGTTCTTCCGAAGAGCTATGCCAACGGCGCATCTCAATCCAAATACCAATAATTGTGGCACTCATACCAATCAAAGGCATAAATGACGCTTCTTCTGGTGACCTAAGCACTAAGGCACAAAAAGAGATAAAGCATAAAACCGAATAAATCGTTAACCTATCTAGTGCAGTCAACATCGCCACTCCTTAGCTCAATTGTTACCAGGTTGTTAATTAAGTTAAAGCAAATAGATCGATTTGCCAAGGGTTATTGCATATTTTTTCTACAGAAGTATCATTCCCAGCTCAAAAGCACGATAAAACACTAGAGATATCACCATGACAATCAATTTGGAACTGGCCACTCACACACTTGAAGCGGAAGGATTACGCTGCCCAGAGCCGGTAATGATGGTTAGGAAGACAATACGCAACATGCAGGATGGAGACGTCCTATTAGTAAAAGCTGACGATCCTTCCACCACGCGAGATATCCCAAGTTTTTGTCGCTTTATGGATCATCAACTTGTGAGTGCTCAAGTAGAAAGCCTGCCTTATACCTATTTGATCAGAAAAGGATTAGAAGAGTAGTTAAATTTAACGACTCGTTGACTGAAAAAGCTCAGTAAGAGTCAAAGAAAAAGCCGCCATATGACTAACTGGCGGCTTTTTTTATTCTTTTTCAACATTATGCAGTTGTGATTGAAGCTTATCGAGTTGGTGTTGCATTTCACGCATATCCTTACGCATTGGAATAATATGTGCGACTCGGATCCAAGCTTCAGCAGCAAGGCCCGTCATGACAATAGAACCAACCACCATAGGTAACCACATTTCAGTCAAAACCATACCTAACAAAGTTAACGCTAAGCCAACGGTAAAAAGATAACTTTGTTTTTCTGGAGTCATTCCCATATAGCGAGTCAACATAATCGTACCCTCCTATTTGTAACTCTTAAGATTAAAGTAGCATGACAATTGTGACACTTGTGTGTCAGTCATCACGCTTAAATACGATTTCGGATGAGATTTTGATCTAAGCTAAATTTCGTTTTGCTACTCAGTAATAACTCAGTCATTAAGGCTTAATTCATCCACCAAAAAGGCTCTATTTATCCTTATTTTAGATGCGCGTTAAAATTCACGAATAAATGAAGTTCAACCGATTTTTCCTTTAACTCCCACCTCTTCAACTAAAAATAATCAAAAAACAGCGAAAACTCGAACCATGCTGATTAAATAACCAACATTGCCCCTACTCGCTTTCTGAATATCTGCGTATAATCGAAGGTTATTTTCAGAACTCAGACAAAAGAATCGCGCGAATTTAATTATGCAAAAATACGATATCAAAACCTTCCAGGGAATGATCCTCGCGCTGCAGGATTATTGGGCTCAAAACGGTTGTACCATTGTTCAACCTTTGGATATGGAAGTAGGTGCGGGTACCTCTCACCCAATGACATGTTTACGTGCACTTGGCCCAGAGCCAATGTCTACGGCATACGTTCAACCTTCACGTCGTCCTACTGATGGCCGTTACGGTGAAAACCCAAACCGTCTGCAGCACTACTATCAATTCCAAGTAGCACTAAAACCTTCTCCAGATAATATTCAGGAGTTGTACCTAGGCTCTCTTGAAGTGCTTGGTGTCGATCCACTTGTGCATGATATTCGCTTCGTAGAAGACAACTGGGAAAACCCGACGTTGGGTGCTTGGGGTCTTGGCTGGGAAGTATGGCTAAATGGCATGGAAGTGACTCAATTCACTTACTTCCAACAAGTTGGCGGCCTTGAATGTAAACCAGTAACAGGTGAGATCACTTACGGTATTGAGCGTCTAGCAATGTACATCCAAGAAGTAGACTCAGTTTACGATCTTGTATGGAACGTAGCACCAGATGGTTCTAACGTGACTTACGGTGATATCTTCCACCAAAACGAAGTTGAGCAGTCAACTTACAACTTTGAACACGCAGACGTAGATTTCCTATTCGGTTTCTTCGACCAGTGTGAGAAAGAGTGTAAAGAGCTACTTGAACTAGAAAAACCACTGCCACTTCCAGCTTACGAGCGCATTCTTAAAGCGGGTCATGCATTTAACCTACTTGATGCTCGTAAAGCAATTTCAGTAACAGAACGTCAGCGTTACATCCTTCGTATTCGCAACCTGACTAAAGCGGTAGCAGAAGCGTACTACGCATCACGTGAAGCACTTGGCTTCCCAATGTGTAAGAAGAGCGAGGAGAAGTAACTATGGCGAAGAATTTTCTAATTGAACTAGGTACGGAAGAGCTTCCACCAACAGCACTTCGTTCTCTAGCAGAAGCCTTTGCTTCTAACTTTGAAGCTGGTCTTAAATCTGCTGAACTTTCTCACGAAGGCATCAAGTGGTACGCAGCACCTCGCCGCCTAGCACTTAAAGTGACAGCACTGGCTGAAGGCCAAGCAGACAAAGTCGTTGAAAAACGTGGTCCTGCAATTTCTGTAGCATTCGATGCTGAAGGCAACGCGACCAAAGCAGCACAAGGTTGGGCTCGTGGTAACGGTATTACTGTTGAGCAAGCTGATCGTCTGAAAACAGACAAAGGCGAATGGCTTCTTTTCAAACAAGAAGTAGCTGGCAAACCAGTTCAAGAATTGGTAATGGACATCGCTGCGAAAGCACTCGCGGGCCTACCAATTCCTAAAGCAATGCGCTGGGGTAACTCAGACATTCAATTTATCCGTCCAGTGAAAACACTGACAGTACTACTAGGTGATGAGCTTGTTGAAGGCGAAATCCTAGGCGTAGCTTCTGCTCGTACTATCCGTGGCCACCGTTTCATGGGCGAACAAGAATTCACAATCGACTCTGCTGACCAGTACCCTGCGATCCTAGAAGAGCGCGGTAAAGTAATGGCAGATTACGAAGCGCGTAAAGCGATCATCCTTGCTGATGCTAAAAAAGCAGCAGACGCAGTTGGCGGTATTGCTGACCTAGAAGATGACCTTGTTGAAGAAGTTACCTCTTTGGTTGAATGGCCAGTGGTGCTTACTGCTAAATTTGAGCAAGAGTTCCTAAAAGTGCCTTCTGAAGCCTTGGTTTACACCATGAAAGGCGACCAAAAGTACTTCCCAGTGTATGACGCTGATAAGAACCTTCTGCCAAACTTCATCTTCGTTTCAAACATCGAGTCTAAAGAGCCTCGTCACGTAATCGAAGGTAACGAGAAGGTTGTACGTCCACGTCTTGCTGATGCTGAGTTCTTCTTCAACACAGACCGTAAGCGTCCGCTTATCGACCGTCTTCCTGAACTAGACCAAGCTATCTTCCAGAAGCAACTGGGCACAATCAAAGACAAAACAGACCGCATCACAGAACTTGCTGGCTACATTGCTGAGCAAATCGATGCTGACGTTGAAAAGTCTAAGCGTGCTGGCCTACTGGCTAAGTGTGACCTAATGACGTCTATGGTATTCGAATTTACGGATACGCAAGGTGTGATGGGCATGCACTACGCGACTCACGATGGTGAAGACGAGCAAGTTGCACTAGCACTTTACGAGCAGTACATGCCTCGTTTCGCCGGTGACACACTACCAAGCACGGGGATCTCTTCAGCAGTCGCAATGGCAGACAAGCTAGACACTATCGTAGGTATCTTCGGTATTGGCCAAGCACCAAAAGGTTCTGACCCATTCGCACTACGTCGTGCATCACTAGGTGTACTACGTATCATCGTTGAAAACGGCTACAACCTAGACCTAACGGATCTGATCGGTAAAGCGAAAGAGCTACTAGGCGACAAGCTAACCAACAAAAACGTAGAAGCTGACGTTATCGACTTCATGCTAGGTCGTTTCCGCGCATGGTACCAAGATGCTGGTTTCAGCGTTGATATCATCCAAGCGGTACTAGCACGTCGTCCAACTAAGCCAGCTGACTTTGACCAACGTGTTAAAGCCGTTTCTCACTTCCGTGAACTGGAAGCAGCAGAAGCACTAGCAGCAGCGAACAAACGTGTAGGTAACATCCTTGCGAAATTCGATGGCGAACTACCAGCTGAAATCGATCTAGCTCTTCTTCAAGAAGACGCAGAGAAAGCTCTAGCTGAAAACGTTGAAGTAATGACAGAAGCACTAGAACCAGCATTCGCAACAGGTAACTACCAAGAAGCCCTAAGCAAACTTGCTGACCTACGTGAACCCGTTGATGCATTCTTCGATAACGTAATGGTCATGGCTGATGACGAAGCGCTTAAGAAGAACCGTCTAACGCTACTGAACAACCTGCGTAACCTATTCCTACAGATTGCTGATATTTCTCTTCTACAGAAATAATCATTACATCCGTAGCGAAAAAATATTAGGGAAGCATTTTTGCTTCCCTTTTTTCATCCCTTACATTCACCTTTAAAGCCTCCTAAATAGTGCCATTCTGATATTCGTCTCATTTCAAACGGAGCAAACGATTCACTTATCTTCATCGTAACTCTACCTTTTTTTCAATTTTTAACTTTTCGTGCTTTTCGTCGCAAAATTTGTGCGGTATGTTCATAGTTAACACAGCACTTTTCCACTAGTGGAAAGCCCTCAATAAAAAGAACTATTAATGAATTAGGTACGATAAGTAATGCAATTTTCTAAGTTTGGTGAAAAGTTTAATCGATATACTGGAATAACTCGTCTAATGGACGATCTCAATGATGGCCTACGCACACCAGGAGCCATCATGCTCGGTGGTGGTAACCCTGCCGCCATTCCAGCCATGCTCGATTACTTTAGCCAAGCCAGTGGAGAGATGCTCGCTAATGGTGAACTTGTCGCTGCCATGGCGAATTACGATGGCCCTCAAGGAAAGGATGCCTTCGTAAAGTCACTCGCTAAGTTACTCAAAGAAACTTACGGTTGGGACATCAGCGAAAAGAACATCAGCCTAACCAACGGCAGTCAAAGTGGTTTCTTCTACCTATTTAACTTATTAGCAGGACAACAACCTGACGCCTCGCATAGGAAAATTCTATTGCCATTAGCACCCGAATACATTGGATATGGCGATGCGGGTATTGATGACGATATTTTTGTCTCTTACCACCCAGAGATTGAGATGCTGGATAATCGCCAGTTTAAATATCATGTCGATTTCGAAGAGCTAAAAATCGATGACTCTGTTGCCGCGATTTGTGCTTCTCGCCCAACCAATCCAACAGGCAACGTCCTGACCGATGAAGAAGTTCGTAAATTGGACAAACTCGCTCGCGAAAACAATATTCCGCTACTGATAGATAACGCTTACGGCCTACCTTTTCCGAATATTATCTTTGAAGATGTCGAACCTTTCTGGAATGAGAACACGATATTGTGTATGAGCCTTTCTAAGCTTGGCTTACCTGGTGTCCGCTGCGGCATTGTGATCGCCAGTGAAGAAGTGACTCAAGCGCTCACCAATATGAATGGCATCATCAGTTTAGCGCCTGGTAGCTTAGGCCCTGCGATCGCCAACCATATGATTACGAATAACGATCTACTACGTTTGAGCACGGATGTGATTAAACCTTTCTACAAACAAAAATCGTTGCGTGCTGTCGAGTTACTACAACAAGCGATTCCAGATGAACGCTTTCGGATCCACAAGCCTGAAGGTGCGATCTTCTTATGGTTATGGTTTGATGAACTGCCGATTACCACCATGGAACTGTACAATCGTTTGAAAGCTCGTGGCGTACTGATCGTTCCTGGCGAATACTTCTTTATTGGTCAGGAAGATGACTGGGAGCATGCTCATCAGTGCCTACGCATGAACTACGTACAAGATGATGAAATGATGCAGAAAGGCATCAATATTATCGCGGAAGAGATCGAAAAAGCTTATCAACAAGGTTAGATAAGCGTTGTGGAACAGAAAAGAGCGCCAATGGGCGCTCTTCTTGTCTTAGCTTAAGGTAAAGCCGTTATCTATTCGATGTTTGACTTAATTATTATCAATTAGATTTTTACCATTGATTGCAATTTTACGTGGCTGCATCGCTTCTGGGATTTCTCTTTCTAAATCCACATGCAGCAAGCCATTTTCCATTGTTGCGCCAATCACTTTAACGTAATCCGCCAATTGGAATTTACGCTCAAAATCGCGCTCTGCAATACCTTGATAAACATAGTTTTTATTTTCTTCAGCTTGACGCTCACCACGAACAATCAGCATATTCTCTTTCTGAGTAATGTCTAAATGCTCATCAGCAAAACCGGCCACCGCCATTGTAATGCGATACTTATTTTCATCTTGCTGTTCAATATTGTACGGCGGGTAACCACCAGAAGAATTTTTTGACGTATTCGCTTCCATCAGATTAAACAGACGATCAAAGCCAATAGCGTTGCGGTATAGGGGCGTGAAATCTACAGTTCTCATAGTACTATCCTTTCGTTAAGCAATAGTCTTAGCGTGGAGTATGACTAAAATCAATACAGTGAATGACTTAGTAAACCGCTAAGAGTGTCAATATTCATTCCTCTGGCTTCACCTCAATTGGCGACAACTCTGGGACATGAACATGCATCATTTTTAAATTGTGTGCTGCTAAATGAATCCTCTCATGAGCGATAGTTAGTCAGCTATTTCGGAGGCCCTGTCTCTTCTAGTTATCTAGCAAGAATGGTCTCCTCTTCACAAATAGATATATGGATTGGTCAAAAGAGTTTCAAGGGATTATTTTTAATTATTTTCCTAATTCAATATTTTTCAGTAACTTAAAAACAAAAAAGACCGCCATTTCTGGCAGTCTTTTAATAAAAAATTTAGTTTTTTGAGACGAAGTTATTTCGTTTTAGTTCAAGGAAGAGGCGCGGAGCATACGAATGTATGTGAGCACCTCTGACACAGAAATTAAGCGAAAGAGCGAAGTATCAAAGAGACTAAACGTCTAGGTTTGCTACTTTAAGTGCGTTATCTTCGATGAAATTACGGCGAGGTTCAACTTGGTCACCCATTAACGTAGTAAACAGTTGATCGGCACCAACAGCATCATCGATTTTCACTTGCATCATACGACGAGTTTCAGGATCCATTGTGGTTTCCCAAAGCTGATCTGGGTTCATTTCACCTAGACCTTTATATCGCTGTAGGCTTAAACCACGACGAGACTCTTTAATCAACCAGTTCAATGCTTCAACAAAAGTATCCACAGGCTGTGTACGTTCGCCACGTTTGATGTAAGCATCCGCTTCAATCAAGCCATGTAACGCTTCTGATAGATCTGCTAATTTGCCGTACTCTTTAGAGTTAAACAGGTCTACACTCAATGCGTATTCGTGAGTCACACCATGAGTTCGAACGACAATTTTTGGTAAGTTAAGACCAAGCTCTGCATGCTGTTCAACTTCTAAGCTGTACTGACTCGCACCCTCTTCTTTCGCGTTCAATTGCTCAACTAAGGTTTTACCCCAAGTCTCAACGGCGCCAGCATCATGACACTGTTCAGCCGTTAGGCGTGGTGTGTAGATAAGCTCATGAATCAGAGCGCGTGGGTAACGACGGCTCATTCGGTCCACCAGCTTAATACCAGCATTATATTGCTGAACAAGCGACTCAAGACCTTCACCAGAAATCGCTGGTGCATCTGCATTCACGTGTAATTCAGCGTTATCAAGCGCTAAAGAAACTTGGTATTGATCCATCGCTTCTTCATCTTTGATGTACTGCTCTTGCTTACCTTTTTTCACTTTGTATAGTGGCGGTTGAGCAATATAAATGTAGCCACGTTCAATTAGCTCAGGCATTTGACGGTAGAAGAACGTCAGTAGCAGCGTACGAATGTGAGAACCATCGACATCGGCATCGGTCATGATGATGATGTTGTGGTAACGCAGTTTGTCTGGGTTGTATTCATCACGGCCAATACCACAACCTAATGCAGTAATCAGCGTCGCAACCTCTTGAGAAGATAGCATCTTATCAAAACGTGCTTTTTCAACGTTTAGGATCTTACCTTTCAGTGGAAGAATCGCTTGGTTTTTACGGTTACGCCCCTGCTTGGCTGAACCGCCAGCAGAGTCTCCTTCCACAATATAGAGTTCAGAAAGTGCAGGATCTTTTTCCTGACAATCCGCAAGTTTACCTGGAAGGCCCGCTAAATCTAATGCGCCTTTACGACGAGTCATTTCGCGTGCTTTACGCGCCGCTTCACGAGCACGAGCCGCATCAATAATTTTAGAACAAACAATCTTAGCTTCAGTTGGGTTCTCAATCAGGAACTCAGCCAGTTTTTCGTTCATTGCTGATTCAACAGCAGATTTCACTTCGGAAGAAACTAATTTATCTTTCGTTTGGCTAGAGAACTTAGGATCCGGCACTTTTACCGAAACAACAGCCGTCAAACCTTCACGAGCATCATCACCAGAAGTGGATGCTTTTGCTTTCTTAGAGAAACCTTCTTTATCCATGAAGCTGTTCAACGTACGCGTTAATGCCGCACGGAAGCCAGCAAGGTGAGTACCACCATCTCGCTGTGGAATGTTATTGGTGAAACAGTAGATGTTCTCTTGGAAGCCATCATTCCACTGCATTGCGACTTCAACGGTGATGCCATCTTCACGTTCAAAATCGAAGTGGAAGATTTTCTGGATGATTGGTGTTTTATTGGTGTTTAAGTGATCAACGAACGCCTGAATACCACCTTCATATCTGAAGTGATCCATTTTATCTTCTTCACGTTCATCAACGAGTTTGATGGAAACGCCAGAGTTCAAGAATGATAACTCACGTAGTCGCTTCGCTAGAATCTCGTAATGGAATTCGACATTAGTGAACGTATCTTCACTTGGCCAAAAGCGAATCTTAGTACCAGTTGCTTCTGTTTTACCCGTTACGGCTAGTGGCGCTTGAGGCTCACCATGACAATAGGTTTGTTGATGCGTTTCACCTAAACGATGAATAGTAAGGTCAACCTGCTTTGAAAGTGCGTTTACAACTGAAACACCTACACCGTGCAAGCCACCCGATACTTTATAAGAGTTATCATCGAACTTACCGCCCGCATGGAGAACCGTCATGATTACTTCAGCGGCCGACACACCTTCTTCTTCGTGAATTTCAGTCGGAATACCACGGCCATCATCGCTCACAGAGACTGAATTATCTTCATGGATCGTGACGATAATGTCATTACAGTGGCCTGCTAACGCTTCATCGATTGAGTTATCCACCACCTCAAATACCATGTGGTGCAGACCGGTACCATCATCCGTGTCGCCAATGTACATTCCTGGACGCTTTCGAACGGCATCCAGACCCTTCAGTACTTTAATACTCGATGAATCGTAATTATCTGACATGAATTACTCTCTCACTAATTAACTATGCTCTATTTTGCCATGTTCCACATGAAACATCTTACTGTTTTCATCATGCATATCTGCAATTTGGCTGGCGGTGATAGAACTTACAAAAACCTGAGCCCCCGTCTTTTTTAAGCAGTCCGCTAGGCGCTCACGACGTTGGCTATCTAATTCGGAAGCAAAGTCATCGATAAGATAAACACATTGCTTTCCTGTCACTTGAGTTAAGTGCTGTCCCTGCGCTACACGCAACGCGCAAACCATTAACTTCAACTGACCGCGTGACAAAACATCCTCTACAGGTGTTCCGTTCACTTTTATCTTAAGATCCGCTTTATTTGGCCCACTAAAGGTATAACCAAGTTTCTGATCTCGTTCAAAATTCGTTTCAAGAATTTCGGCGTAAGGTGTATTTTTATCCCACCCACGGTAATAATTTAACTGGATATCAAATTCAGGCAAAAACGTGCGGCAGATTTCTTCGGCCACGACCTTTAATTGCTCTACATAATCTGAACGCCACTGACTGATTTTTTCAGCCAATTGCGCGAGTTCTTGATCCCAGTAACTGAGTTCTCGGTAATCACGAGCAGTTTTCAGTAATGCGTTTCTCTGCTTACTTAAACGCTTAACTCGCCCCCACACCTCATAGAAACCAGCCTCACTATGAAACACACCCCAGTCAATAAATGCACGACGGTGTTTAGGGCCATCGGTAAGTAAATCAAAACCTTCGGGATGAATCAATTGCAAAGGCAATACTTGTGCTAACTGTGCTAACTTCTGCCCAGATTGACCGCCTATTTTAACCTCTGTTGAGCCATCACGCTGTTTATTTATGCCAATAGGTAGCTCAAATTGATCAGAGGTCATAAAACGACCATGAACAAAGAGTTCACTACACTCATTTTGAATGACTCGCCCCGTTAGAGAACTCTTAAATGAACGGCCATGTCCCAGCAGATAAATGGCTTCAAGTACGCTGGTTTTCCCGCTTCCATTCGGGCCTATAAGAAAGTTAAAGCCTGATGATAGTTGAATATCACAGGCTTCAATATTTCTAAACTGTTTGACGATTAAACGCGTTAAAGGCATTTGTACGTTACAGACGAATCGGCATAACTACATACATCGCACTATCATCTTCAGCATTTTCAACTAAGGCGCTGGCATTCGCATCTGACATTGAGATCCGAACTTGATCACAACGTAGCGTATTTAATACATCTAAGACGTAACTAACATTAAAACCAATTTCGAGATCATCGCCTTCATACGTGACATCCAACACCTCCTCAGCCTCTTCTTGCTCAGGGTTGTTGGCGGTAATTTTCATCTCGTTATTAACAAGATTGACGCGAACGCCACGGAATTTTTCATTCGATAAGATAGCGGCACGAGAAAATGACTGACGTAGTTCATCACAGCTAGCTTCAAGGGTTTTGGTGGTATTTTGTGGCATTACGCGGCGATAATCAGGGAAACGGCCATCAACTAACTTAGAAGTGAATACATAGTTGTTCACTTCAGCTCGGACGTTAGAACTGCCGATTTGCAGTGTCACTGGCTGCTCAGGTGCATCTAACAGTTTCACTAACTCTTGTACCCCTTTACGCGGCACAATAATTTGCTTTTGAGCAAAGTCTGCACCTAATGACACGAGCGATACCGCCATACGGTGACCATCGGTTGCAACAGAGCGCAACGTTGAGCCTTCAATCTCAAATAACATGCCGTTTAGGTAATAACGCACATCTTGGTTTGCCATCGAAAATTGAGTTTTTTCAATTAGGCCACGCAACTCAGCTTGAGTCACCGTGACTTCAACTTCACTTTGCCAATCTTCAATATTTGGAAAGTCATTCGCAGGTAAGGTAGCCAAAGAGAAACGACTGCGGCCAGAGCGTACTTGAATACGATCGCCATCTAATACCACAGTGATCACTGCGCTATCAGATAAACCTCGACAAATATCAAGGAACTTACGTGAAGGTACGGTAACAGTACCCGCTTCAAATTCACCTTCTAGTGTCACGCGACTGATCAGTTCAACTTCAAGATCGGTAGCCGTCAATGACAGTACGTTATCTTCTACCTTTAGCAGCAAGTTACCTAGAATAGGCAAAGTCGGTCTACCACCTAACGCGCCAGATACTTGCTGTAAAGGCTTGATTAAGTGACTACGTTCAATCGTAAATTTCATATTTAACTCTTAGCAATAACGGGCAATTAAGAAGACAAGGTTCTAATTAGATTTGAATAATCTTCTTTAATATCATGACTTTCTTCGCGCAACTGAGCAATTTTACGGCATGCGTGTAATACCGTGGTATGGTCTCGACCACCAAACGCATCACCAATTTCAGGCAAGCTATGGTTGGTTAACTCTTTGGCTAGAGCCATGGCCAGTTGACGAGGTCGTGCCACAGAGCGTGAACGACGTTTAGATAATAAATCAGCGACTTTGATTTTGTAATACTCAGCGACTGTTTTTTGAATATTATCAATGGTCACGAGTTTTTCTTGTAACGCGAGTAAATCACGCAGTGCTTCACGAACAAAATCAATGGTGATAGGGCGGCCAGTAAAGTTAGCATTGGCGATAACACGATTTAACGCACCTTCTAACTCACGTACATTAGAACGCAAACGCTTAGCGATAAAGAAAGCCACTTCGTCCGCCAGATGAATCTGATGGTCTTCCGCTTTTTTCATTAAAATTGCCACGCGTGTTTCTAGTTCTGGTGGCTCGATAGCAACCGTTAAGCCCCAACCAAAGCGAGATTTTAAGCGATCTTCTACCCCGTTTATCTCTTTAGGATAACGGTCAGAAGTTAATATAATTTGTTGATTGCCTTCAAGCAGAGCGTTAAATGTATGGAAGAACTCTTCTTGAGAACGCTCTTTATTAGCGAAAAATTGGATATCATCGATCAATAATGCGTCAACACTACGGTAGTAGCGCTTAAATTCTTCGATCGCATTATTTTGCAGCGCTTTCACCATATCCTGAACAAAACGCTCTGAATGCATGTAGATAACTTTTGCATTCGGTTTGTTGTCGATAATGGCATTACCGACGGCATGCAATAAGTGAGTCTTACCTAAACCGGTACCACCATAAAGAAATAGTGGATTATACGCCGTACCAGGATTATCCGATACCTGACGCGCTGCTGCTAAACCCAACTGGTTCGATTTACCTTCCACGAAGTTATTAAACTTATGCTTAATATTCACATTCGAGCGGTGATTAATATTGATCACCTCAGATTCATCATCCCACGTTTTATGCACAGGTCTGCGAGCTTGCATTCGAGCTGGCGCTGAAGATTCTGCCGCAACATCCGCTTGAGAGCGTACGGGCTTAGGTTTCGGTGCTGCTGCCACAGGGCGGCTACCGACCTCAAATCTCAGGCTCGGGATATCATTACCGCAATACTCTTGAAGTAAGCGGTTAATATTATTCAGGTACTTATCGCGAACCCAATCCAGTACAAAACGGTTAGGTGCAAATAGAGTAAGAGTATTGTCATTGAGCTCTGCTTGTAACGGACGAACCCACATGCTGAATTCTGTTGCTGGTAGCTCTTCTTGAAGCTGTTGCAAACATTGCAACCAAAGCGAAGATGACACGATGCCCCACCCTATTTAGATTATCGGAAAAGATTGGCAATTTTACCTGTTGATAACCCAGATCACCAGCACTTGATCGAGGATCCAGTGAATAAGATCGAAGTTATTCACAATATTTGATGGCTAATACAGTTGATCCACACAAATCACCCCAAATTTACCCACACATTGATCCACAATTGAAGGATCAACCACACTTATCCCCAGAACGAAACCCACCTTTCAGTTATGGTTAATAACTACTAGTTATTTATTCTATTGAGTCTTTTCCCAGTAACATCCTGTCCTATAAAAATAAGGAGTTATAAAATGAAAAACTGGATTAAAGGTACGCTTACTGCGATTGCTCTATCAGCAACCATGACACAAGCCGTTTACGCTGCTACAACTGAAGTGAAAGTCGGCATGTCTGGCCGCTATTTCCCTTTCACATTCGTTAAACAAGATAAGCTACAAGGCTTTGAAGTGGACTTGTGGGATGAAATTGGCCGTCGTAACGACTACAACGTTGAGTATGTTACCGCTAACTTCTCTGGCTTGTTTGGTCTACTAGAAACAGGTCGAATTGATACCATCTCAAATCAAATTACGATCACTGAAGCTCGTCAAGCTAAATACCTATTTGCTGACCCTTATGTGGTAGACGGTGCGCAAATAACCGTTCGCAAAAACAATGACGCGATTAAAAGTATTGAAGACTTAAGCGGTAAAACCGTTGCAGTCAACCTAGGCTCAAACTTCGAGCAACTGCTGCGTGATTACGATAAAAACAACGCAATTACGATCAAAACCTACGACACCGGTATTGAACATGATGTCGCACTTGGCCGTGCCGATGCTTTTGTCATGGATCGCCTATCAGCACTAGAGTTGATTAAAAAAACAGGCCTTCCACTGAAACTCGCTGGTCAACCGTTTGAAACCATCGAAAATGCTTGGCCATTTTTAAATAATGATAATGGTAAAAAGCTACAACAAGATGTGAACAAAGCATTAGCGGCGATGCGTGCTGATGGAACGCTAGGTTCAATTTCTGAAAAGTGGTTTGGTGCCGACATCACCCAAAAGTAATTTGATTGTCGTCAATCAGCCCACTACTTTATCAATGATGTAGTGGGTTTTTGCTTTCTTTACGTTGTACAAAAGAGATAAATAATGGGATTTGATTTTAATTACATGCTGGAACTGTTGCCGATACTGTTTAAGTACCTTGGCACAACCATGGAAATGGCTATCTGGGGATTACTATTCTCACTGATACTGGCCGTCATTCTTGCCAACATTCGCGTATTCAAGATCCCTGTATTCGATCAACTCAGCCAGCTATATATTAGCTTTTTCCGTGGTACGCCATTACTCGTTCAGCTTTTCTTACTCTATTATGGTCTGCCACAAGTCTTTCCTATTCTCGTCGGGCTAGATGCCTTCAGTGCTGCGGTGATTGGGCTTACTCTCCATTTTGCTGCTTATATGGCTGAAAGTATTCGTGCTGCCATCATGGGAATAGATCGCAGCCAGATGGAAGCCAGCTTATCGGTTGGCATGACGACAAGCCAAGCCATGCGAAGAATCATTCTTCCACAGGCGACACGTATTGCCCTGCCATCATTGATGAACTACTTCATTGATATGATCAAATCGACATCACTTGCTTTTACATTAGGTGTTGCCGAGATAATGGCAAGAGCTCAGATGGAAGCTGCATCCAGTTTCCGTTTTTTCGAAGCTTTCTTAGCCGTCGCTCTCATTTACTGGGGAGTGGTCATCATCTTAACTCGAGTGCAGATTTGGGCTGAAGCAAAAATGAATAAGGCATACCAACGATGATAAAACTAACCAATATCCATAAAAGCTTCGGCGATAATGAGATCCTAAAAGGTATTGATTTAGAAATAAAACAGGGTGAGATAATCGTTGTTATCGGCTCTAGTGGTACAGGAAAATCAACCTTATTACGCTGTATTAACTTTCTTGAGCAAGCCAATAAAGGCACGATTAGCATTGATGATATCGATGTGGATACAGAGAAATTTACCAAAGCAGAAATTCTTGCGTTACGAAGAAAAACAGGCTTTGTTTTCCAAAATTATGCACTATTTTCTCATTTGACCGCACGCCAAAACATAGCAGAAGGCTTGATCACTGTTCGTGATTGGAAAAAAGATCAAGCGTATGCCAAAGCACAACAGATCTTGGATGATATCGGCTTAAGCGACAAAGGCGACAGTTATCCAGCCGCACTCTCAGGAGGACAACAGCAACGAGTTGGCATCGGCCGCGCGATGGCATTACAACCAGAGCTTCTTCTATTTGATGAGCCAACATCAGCATTAGATCCTGAATTAGTTGGGGAAGTTCTCGCATTAATGAAACAATTAGCAACTCAACATCAAACCATGTTGGTTGTAACACATGAAATGCAGTTCGCAAAAGAGGTCGCAGATAGAGTGATCTTCATGGCTGAAGGCAAGATAGTAGAACAGGGAACACCGGATCAAATATTCAATGATCCGCAAGACCCAAGACTACAAAAATTCTTAAATTTGGTCGGGATCGAATAGGATCCTTGCGCTCTTGCTCACAAAACGTATAATCCGTCGACCGGAATTATCGTTGAACCAATTATTGACTCTTTGAGAGCCAGTGATTACAATTCCGCCTCTTTGTTGAGAGGCGTCGGATTTCCTGTTCTTAATAAAGACAAGAAAATATGCCCACGCCGGGTTTAACAAAACCTAAAAACTACTGATCAGTAAGGTAATTACAATGAAACGCACTTTTCAACCTACAGTTCTAAAGCGCAAGCGTTCACACGGTTTCCGTGCTCGCATGGCGACTAAGAACGGCCGCGCAACAATCAATGCACGTCGTGCAAAAGGCCGTAAGCGCCTTTCAAAATAATTAAATTATTTTGAATACGTTCGCGTTCAATCGGGAGTTACGCTTGTTAACTCCCGAGCATTATCAAAATGTCTTCCAGCAAGCTCATAGAGCAGGCTCCCCCCATTTCACCATTATTGCTCGCAATAACTCTCTTTCTCATCCTCGTCTTGGATTAGCAGTTCCGAAAAAACAGATTAAAACCGCAGTCGGTCGTAATCGCTTTAAACGTATTGCTCGTGAAAGTTTCCGTAATCAACAACATAAACTTCCTAACAAAGATTTTGTTGTAATTGCAAAAAAGAGTGCTCAAGATTTAAGCAATGATGAAATATTCAAGCTCTTTGAAAAATTATGGCTTCGCCTGTCTCGCCCTTCACGAGGTTAGCTATTGGGCTGGTCCATCTTTACAGATGGTTCATTAGTCCCCTTATCGGACCTCGCTGTCGGTTTACTCCAACCTGCTCTTTGTATGCGTTAGAAGCATTGAAAGCTCACGGTTTTGTAAAAGGGTGTTGGTTATCAGGCAAACGTCTATTAAAATGTCACCCTTTGAATGAAGGGGGATTTGACCCCATTCCACCAGTCCAAAAACAAGACAGAGATAAATAACGATGGCTTCTCAACGTAATATCCTGCTAATCGCACTGGCTCTAGTTTCTTTCTTATTGTTCCAACAATGGAACATTGCAAAGAATCCAGCACCACAAGCGGTTGAACAGGCACAACCAAGCAGCACACTACCTGCTCCATCTTTGGCTAACGAGCTTGATCCTGCTCCAGCTCAACAAGCATCAGCAAAAACTATCCAAGTAATTACTGATGTTTTGACTCTGTCAATCGATACAGTTGGTGGTGATGTAGTTACAGCAAACCTAAATGATTACTCTGCAGAATTCGATTCTGAAGATTCTTTTGCTCTTCTTAAAAACGAACCTGGTCACCAATTTATCGCTCAAAGCGGTTTAGTGGGTCCTCAAGGTATCGATTTAAGCAGCACTAACCGCCCAAGCTACACGGTTTCAGCAGACAGCTTTACGCTGGCTGACGGTCAAGATGAACTACGCATCCCAATGACTTACCAAGCTAACGGCTTAGATTACACAAAAACATTCATCCTTAAGCGCGGCAGCTACGCAATTGATGTTGAATACGATGTAATCAACAACTCTGGCAATAATGCAACATTCGGCATGTACGCTCACCTACGTCAAAACGTAATGGACGATGGTGGCAGCCTAACAATGCCAACTTACCGTGGTGGTGCTTACTCTACGGAAGATACGCGTTACAAAAAATACAGCTTCGATGATATGCAAGATCGCAACCTGTCTCTTAACCTAGCCAATGGTCAAGGTTGGGCAGCAATGATTCAGCACTACTTTGCAAGCGCATGGATCCCACGCGACGAAGCAGGCAGCAACCTTTACACTCGTGTTATTGGTAGCCTTGCCGACATTGGCGTTCGTATGCCAAACAAAACAATTGCGACAGGCGACAGTGCCAATTTCCAAGCAACGCTTTGGGTTGGTCCTAAACTTCAAGAGCAAATGGCTGCCGTTGCACCAAACCTAGATCTAGTAGTGGACTACGGTTGGTTATGGTTTATTGCGAAACCACTTCATACTCTGCTTTCGTTCATTCAAGGTATCGTTGTGAACTGGGGTCTGGCAATTATCTGTCTAACATTCATCGTTCGTGGTGCTATGTACCCACTAACGAAAGCTCAGTACACGTCTATGGCGAAAATGCGTATGCTTCAGCCTAAGCTGACCGCAATGCGTGAACGTATTGGCGATGACCGTCAACGCATGAGCCAAGAAATGATGGAGCTGTACAAGAAAGAGAAAGTAAACCCACTCGGTGGCTGTTTACCAATCGTTCTTCAAATGCCAATCTTCATTTCACTATACTGGGCACTAATGGAGTCTGTTGAGCTACGTCATTCACCGTTCTTCGGTTGGATTACTGACCTTTCAGCACAAGACCCATACTATATCTTGCCACTTCTAATGGGTGCTTCAATGTTCCTAATCCAGAAGATGAGCCCGACAACAGTAACGGATCCAATGCAGCAGAAGATCATGACCTTTATGCCGGTTATGTTTACATTCTTCTTCCTGTTCTTCCCTTCAGGTCTGGTTCTATACTGGCTAGTATCGAACATCGTAACTCTGATTCAGCAAACGCTAATCTACCGAGCGCTGGAAAAGAAAGGTCTGCATACTAAATAACATTTAGTAGTAACCTAAAAAAATAGAGAAAGGCGACCAAAAGGTCGCCTTTTTGTATTTCGCTGATTACAATTCAACTCATTACATTTTAATGATATTACTCATTAATGATTCACATTGAACCGTATTAAATTTAAGTAGGCACATTATGACTACAGACACCATTGTCGCTCAAGCTACCGCCCTAGGGCGAGGCGGAGTCGGTATTATTCGAGTATCAGGTCCTAAAGCGACCCAAGTTGCTATAGAGGTTACCGGACGTGAGCTAAAGCCACGTTATGCTGAATATCTTCCGTTTAAAGGGCAAGATGGAACCGAACTCGATCAAGGTATTGCACTCTATTTTCCAAACCCGCACTCCTTTACTGGAGAAGATGTTTTAGAGCTGCAAGGCCACGGCGGTCCTGTTGTCATGGATATGCTAATCAAACGCATTCTTGAGATCCCCGGATTACGAGCAGCGAAGCCTGGAGAATTCTCTGAACGCGCCTTCTTAAATGACAAAATGGACTTAACTCAAGCAGAAGCCATTGCTGACTTAATTGACGCTAGTTCAGAAGAAGCCGCAAAATCAGCACTACAATCGCTTCAAGGTGAATTTTCAAAGCGCATCAATACCCTTGTTGAATCGCTCATCTACCTACGTATCTACGTAGAAGCTGCTATTGATTTTCCAGAAGAAGAGATCGATTTTCTAGCGGATGGAAAAGTAAGCGGTGACTTACAAGCCATCATCGATAATTTGGAAGCGGTACGCAAAGAGGCCAATCAAGGTGCAATCATGCGTGAAGGGATGAAAGTCGTCATTGCTGGCCGCCCAAATGCGGGAAAATCAAGTTTGCTGAATGCTCTTTCTGGTAAAGAGAGCGCCATTGTGACAGATATTGCAGGTACAACACGAGATGTATTACGTGAGCACATTCATATCGATGGCATGCCGCTGCACATTATTGATACCGCTGGATTGCGAGAAGCTTCTGATGAAGTCGAAAAAATTGGTATTGAACGCGCATGGAAAGAGATAGAACAAGCCGATCGTGTTCTATTTATGGTTGACAGTACAACCACGCAAGCGACGGATCCTAAAGAAATTTGGCCTGATTTTGTCGATCGACTACCAAACAATATTGGAATGACAGTGATCCGCAATAAAGCGGATCAAACGACCGAAGATCTTGGTATTTGCCACGTAAACGATCCGACGCTTATTCGACTGTCAGCGAAAACGGGAGAAGGTGTGGATGCTTTACGTAATCACCTAAAAGAGTGCATGGGCTTTGCTGGTGGCAACGAAGGTGGCTTCATGGCTCGTAGACGCCATCTTGATGCGCTAGAGAGAGCAGCAGAGCACTTAAACATAGGCCAGCAGCAGCTAGAAGGGTATATGGCAGGTGAAATTCTGGCAGAAGAGCTTCGCATCACTCAACAGTACCTAAATGAGATCACAGGTGAGTTCAGTTCCGATGATTTACTCGGAAAAATCTTCTCTTCATTCTGTATCGGAAAATAAACCATTAAACGCGATTTAATAGACATCGCGTTTTTTATTACAAGGAATAAAGAATGATTCATATCATTACTGGCAGTACTCTCGGTGGTGCCGAATACGTAGGAGATCACTTAAGTGACCTTCTGCAAGAGAAAGGGCTAGAGACAGTCATCCACAATCAACCTCAAATAAGCTCTATTCCTAATAGTGGCACTTGGTTAGTCATCACATCGACTCACGGTGCAGGCGCGTACCCAGATAATATCCAACCGTTTATCTCTGAATTAGAAAAAAATCCACCGAAAATGGATGGCGTTAAGTTCGCTGTCATTGCGATTGGTGACTCCAGTTATGACACTTTTTGTGCTGCTGGTTTGCATGCTTTTTCACTCTTAAAAGAGATAGGAACAACCTCGATCAGTGACTGTTTTACCATTGATATTTTATCCCAATCAGTACCAGAAGACGCTGCAGAAGAGTGGCTAAACCAGCATTTTGACCAGTTTTAGAGCTAGAATTATCTCTATAAAGGCGGTGTCTACCGCCTTTTTTTATGCCTAATTTTAAATTTGTGAATAACTTTCTCTAATTTCACAAAACTGTTTGCTCAAAAAACAAACAAATCACTTGTGGATAACATAGATCATTTCCAGTGTTAAACCTATAGTTATCCCAATGATAACTTATATGCTTGGATCCCCCTGTGTATAAGTAGCCATTTTGATCCCAGCTAATCCTCCGGTTGATCCAAACTAGATCACACCTTTTGATCCACAAAAGATCAATGATCTTGTTGATCATTTTCCACTTATCCACAGAAACACTCGATCCTAATAATAGATCTAATAAAAGATCTCTATAAAGATCTTATATATATTAAGGAAAGGAGCTTTGATCAAAAAAAGCTAAAAGCGATTCTCTAGTCCATGGAAAAAAGGTAGAATAACGCTCCATTTTCTCTGTCCATTAAATCGTTTTTATACCTGAGGTCGGTCCATGCTTTATCACGAAAAATTTGACGTCATTGTTGTTGGTGGCGGTCATGCAGGAACAGAAGCCGCACTCGCATCAGCCCGTACTGGACAAAGTACACTCTTGCTTACTCATAACATCGACACGTTAGGACAAATGTCTTGTAATCCGGCAATTGGTGGTATCGGTAAAGGTCATCTTGTCAAAGAAGTCGATGCTATGGGTGGATTGATGGCACAAGCTATCGATCACGCAGGTATTCAATTTAGAACTTTGAATGCATCAAAAGGTCCTGCAGTAAGAGCAACTCGTGCTCAAGCTGATCGAGCTCTGTACAAAAGTTATGTACGCCATGCTCTTGAAAACACACCAAACCTAACTCTGTTTCAACAATCAGTCGATGATCTCATTGTTGAAAATAATCATGTCGTAGGTGTCGTTACTCAAATGGGATTAAAATTCCATGCCAAAGCCGTAGTGTTAACGGTTGGTACTTTCCTTGGCGGAAAAATTCATATCGGAATGGAAAGCTCTGCGGGAGGGCGAGCAGGAGATCCTCCGTCAATCGCACTAGCAGATCGTCTACGTGAGTTACCATTCCGAGTCGATCGTCTCAAAACAGGTACACCACCACGCATTGATGCCCGTAGCGTTGATTTTTCCGTACTTGAAGCTCAGCATGGTGATAACCCAACGCCTGTATTTTCTTTCATGGGATCACGCAGCCAACAACCTCGCCAAATTCCATGCTTTATCACGCATACCAATGAAAAAACGCATGATGTAATACGTGCTAATTTAGATCGCAGCCCAATGTATGCTGGTGTTATCGAAGGTATTGGACCTAGATATTGCCCATCAATTGAAGATAAAGTGATGCGTTTTGCTGACAAAAACAGTCACCAAATCTTCATTGAGCCTGAAGGACTCACGACTCATGAGTTGTACCCTAACGGTATTTCAACAAGCTTACCTTTTGATGTACAAGTTCAAATTGTTCGTTCAATGAAAGGTTTTGAAAATGCACATATTGTTCGTCCAGGTTACGCGATTGAATATGATTTCTTTGATCCTAGAGATTTAAAACAGAGCTACGAAACGAAATTTATTAGTGGATTATTCTTTGCTGGCCAAATCAACGGCACAACAGGCTATGAAGAAGCGGCAGCTCAAGGCTTAATGGCCGGACTAAACGCAAGCTTGTATACACAAGGTAAAGAGTCATGGAGCCCAAGACGTGATCAAGCCTATATGGGCGTGTTGATCGATGATTTATCGACAATGGGCACGAAAGAACCTTACCGTATGTTTACTTCACGTGCGGAATACCGCTTATTGCTTCGTGAAGACAATGCTGATTTACGTTTGACAGAAAAAGCGCATGAGCTTGGTCTTATTGATGATGCTCGCTGGGCTCGATTCAACCAAAAAGTTGAAAATATTGAGCAAGAGCGCCAACGATTAAAAGATCTATGGATGAACCCAAAATCTGAAGGTATCGCGGATCTTAACGCATTATTGAAGACACCAATGTCACGCGAAGCGAGTGGTGAAGATCTTTTACGTCGTCCAGAGATCACCTACCCACTGCTGACTGGTTTGGATATGTTTGCTCCAGCCCTTGAAGATCAACAAGCCGCAGAGCAAGTTGAGATAATGGTGAAATACGAAGGTTATATTCAGCGTCAGCAAGATGAAATCGACAAATCATTACGCCACGAGAACACTAAACTGCCAATCGATCTTGATTACAGTGAAGTGAAAGGGCTATCAAATGAGGTCGTCGTGAAATTGACCACGGCCAAGCCGGAAACATTAGGTATTGCATCGCGTATCTCTGGTATCACTCCAGCGGC
Source organism: Vibrio sp. 03-59-1 (assembly GCF_013114135.1). Classification (NCBI taxonomy): domain Bacteria; kingdom Pseudomonadati; phylum Pseudomonadota; class Gammaproteobacteria; order Vibrionales; family Vibrionaceae; genus Vibrio; species Vibrio sp. 03-59-1. Next base: position 57,174 of record NZ_VTYA01000015.1, on the reverse strand, counting down.
CATTTCTATTTTATTGGTGCATCTGAAAAAACAAGGTTTACTGAAAAAAGGCGAGCAAGCTTAATGAGCGTATTACGTATAAAACTAGACCAATTATTAGCTCAAACTGATTTAGAAGTGAATGAGAATCAGCGTGAACAACTCGTCGGTTATGTGGAGATGTTGAATAAGTGGAATAAAGCTTACAACCTCACCTCGGTTCGCGATCCTATGGAAATGCTGATTAAACATATTTTAGACAGTATTATTGTAAGTACATACTTACATGGAAAGCGTTTTATTGACGTTGGTACTGGGCCTGGCTTACCTGGCGTACCACTTGCAATCATGAATCCAGATTGTGACTTTGTCTTATTAGACAGTTTAGGTAAGCGAATTCGTTTTATTAAACAGGCAACCCACGAATTAGGCATCAAAAATGTGATGCCTATTCAAAGTCGTGTAGAAGAGTATCAACCTGAAGATAAATTTGATGGTGTACTCAGCCGTGCATTTGCTTCAATGACGGATATGGTGGAATGGTGTCATCACCTACCAAAAGATAATACTGGTGTGTTTATGGCGCTAAAAGGTCAATTATCTGAAAACGAAATTGAGCAGCTTCCAGAATGGTGTACCGTGACAGATGTCAAAGCTTTACAGGTTCCAGAGCTTGAAGGTGAGCGTCATCTGGTAATCTTATCGCGTAAGGGATAACAGCGAGGCAATCGTGGGAAAAATCGTAGCAATAGCTAATCAGAAAGGCGGAGTGGGGAAAACCACAACCTGTGTCAACCTAGCCGCTTCAATGGCAGCCACTAAGCGTAAGATATTAGTGATAGATCTTGATCCTCAAGGCAATGCCACAATGGCGAGTGGGATCGATAAATATCAAGTTGATGCCACTGCTTATGATTTATTGGTCGAAGATACTGCATTTAGTGAAGTGGTACAGCGCAGCACGAATGGCAACTATGACCTCATTGCTGCAAACGGAGATGTAACCGCGGCTGAAATTAAACTCATGGAAGTCTTTGCGCGTGAAGTTCGGTTAAAAAATGCGCTATCTATGGTTCGTGATAACTATGATTTCATCTTTATTGATTGTCCTCCCTCTTTAAATCTTCTTACAATCAACGCAATGGCAGCAGCGGATTCTGTATTAGTGCCAATGCAATGTGAGTATTTTGCGTTAGAAGGTTTAACTGCGTTAATGGATACCATCAGCAAACTGGCTGCAGTCGTGAATGAAAATCTAAAGATAGAAGGTTTATTGCGTACTATGTACGATCCGAGAAACCGACTCTCCAACGAAGTCTCCGACCAGCTTAAGAAGCACTTTGGTAGCAAGGTGTATCGCACAGTGATTCCACGTAACGTTCGCTTAGCTGAAGCTCCAAGTCATGGAAAACCAGCTATGTATTACGACAAGTATTCTGCCGGGGCTAAAGCATACTTAGCTTTGGCTGGTGAAATGCTTCGTCGTGAAGAAGTCCCAGTATAAACTTTAATCCAAGGAATTCACTCAATGTCTAAGCGTGGTTTAGGAAAAGGATTGGATGCTTTACTTGCAACCAGTTCATTAGCTCGTGAGAAACAGCAAGTGGCCTCACATAGTCAATCGCTCTCTTCTGAAGGTGAGTTAAAAGATTTATCGACTAATAGCTTAAGAGCTGGTGTGTATCAACCTCGTAAAGATATGGAACCAGAGGCGTTGCAAGAGCTTACGGCTTCTATTCAGTCACAAGGCATTATTCAACCGATCATTGTCCGTCAGATTGAGCAAGGTCAGTTTGAAATTATCGCGGGTGAAAGACGTTGGAGAGCAGCTAAGCAAGCAGGGCTAAAACAAGTCCCATGTTTGGTGAAAAATGTAAAAGATCGAGCTGCGATTGCAATGGCGTTGATTGAAAATATACAGCGTGAAGATCTTAACGTTATGGAAGAAGCTCAAGCTTTAGAGCGGTTACAGAATGAGTTTTCTTTAACACATCAACAAGTTGCTGAAGTTATTGGCAAGTCTAGAACGACAGTCAGTAACTTATTACGTCTAAATCAGCTCCATGATGACGTAAAAGGTTTAGTTTTAACTAAACAGCTAGAAATGGGGCATGCTAGAGCGCTTCTTGCTTTAGAAGGTGAACAGCAAGTTGAGGTTGCGCAGAATGTAGCAGCGAAACAATTAACCGTTCGCCAGACAGAGCAATTGGTTAAAAAATGTTTATCTCCAAAGGTTGAAGGTAAAAACCAACCTGAAGATGAAGATGCTAAGCAAATGTCACAGAGCTTAAGTGATATTCTTGGCTCAAAAGTGTCGGTAGTTCGCTCTGTCAACGGTAAGTCAAAAATAACGATTAGTATTGATGAACCTCACAAATTAGAGCAACTTATTGCCAAGCTACATAGCTAAATGAGATAATTGATTTAGGTCAATTATGTAAAAAATGAAATTTCATTCGAAAGTTGTCGGTTTGTAAACAAAAGTGTAACTTTTTGCTGCGTTTTTATTGCAATCAGTTTGACTCACCGTATAATTTTCGGAAAATTCCCCGCACTGAGCAGTATGAGGTGCATAGTGGATATTATTAGAGGTACGAATACATGGTAGCTGCGTTAGCGAGACCAGGACGAGAGCTTGCAAAGCAATTGTTAATGATCGAGTTTGGCGCGGTTATGTTAGTGGCAGCAGGGATGGCTATAGCCGTAAATGCTGATTGGGGCCTTTCAGCGCTTGTTGGTGGTGGTATTTTTGTCATTGCTAACGCGGTTTTCGCGTTGTGTGCTTTCATGTTTAGTGGGGCTCGTGCTGCCAAGCGCATCGCGGCCTCTTTCTATACAGGACAAGCCTTAAAAATCCTAATCACGGTTGTACTATTTTCTGTTGCTTACGTGTATATGCAGGTGGAACTTGTTCCCCTCAAACTAACCTATTTGCTGGCATTAGGGATTAACATCTTTGCGCCAGTGCTATTCATTAACAACAAAAAATAGGATGAGTTATGGCTGCGCCAGGTGAAGCGCTAACACAATCCGGATATATTGCCCACCACTTATCAAACCTATCGCTTGCGAAATTGGGTTTGGTAGCGGATGAAGCAAGCTTCTGGAACGTACATATCGATAGCCTGTTTTTTTCTGTGTTTACAGGACTGATTTTCCTTTGGATTTTCCATTCTGTCGCTAAGAAAGCAACAGTAGGTGTACCAGGTAAGCTACAGTGTGCCGTTGAAATGGTAATAGAGTTCGTTGACCAAAACGTCAAAGATACTTTCCATGGACGCAACCCACTTATAGCTCCGCTGGCACTGACTATCTTTTGTTGGGTATTATTAATGAACATCATGGACTTAGTTCCAATTGATTTCTTACCTTACCCAGCACAACATTGGCTAGGCATCCCTTACTTAAAAGTGGTTCCTTCTGCTGATGTAAATATCACCATGGCTATGGCTCTGGGTGTTTTTGCTCTGATGATCTACTACAGCATCAAAGTGAAAGGCCTGGGTGGCTTCGCAAAAGAATTAGCGTTACATCCATTTAATCACTGGTCTATGATTCCGTTTAACCTTCTAATTGAAGTGGTATCGCTTTTAGCTAAACCTCTTTCTCTTGGTATGCGTTTATTCGGTAACATGTTCGCTGGTGAGGTTGTATTTATTCTTTGTGCAGCAATGCTACCATGGTGGCTACAATGGATGGGTTCACTTCCGTGGGCAATCTTCCATATTTTGGTAATCCTGATTCAGGCATTCGTATTCATGATGTTGACAATTGTTTATCTGTCAATGGCACACGAAGACCACGATCATTAATTTTTTAAGCTTTTATTTAGGCATTAAGCCAACAACTATAAATTGGAGATAGTAATGGAAACTTTACTGAGCTTTTCAGCAATCGCCGTGGGTATCATCGTCGGTCTTGCTTCTCTTGGTACTGCGATTGGTTTCGCACTTCTAGGTGGTAAATTCCTTGAAGGTGCTGCTCGTCAACCAGAAATGGCTCCTATGCTGCAAGTTAAGATGTTCATCATCGCTGGTCTGCTTGATGCGGTTCCAATGATCGGTATCGTAATCGCTCTACTATTCACGTTTGCTAACCCATTTGTTGGTCAACTAGCAGGCTAATTAACGATTTACGTTAATTAAATTTTTGTAGTTGATACTTAACGAGGGGTAGCTGTTGTGAATATAAACGCAACTCTGCTAGGTCAAGCAATTGCTTTTGCAATGTTTGTAGCGTTCTGCATGAAATATGTATGGCCGCCAATCATGCAAGCAATTGAAGAACGTCAGAAAAAAATTGCTGACGGTCTTGTAGCTGCTGAACGCGCTGCAAAAGACTTAGATTTAGCACAAGCCAACGCTTCTGACCAAATGAAAGAAGCGAAACGCACTGCAACTGAAGTAATCGATCAAGCGAATAAGCGTAAAGCTCAAATTGTTGACGAAGCACGCGAGGAAGCTCAGGCAGAACGCCAGAAAATCCTAGCACTAGCTGAAGCAGAACTTGAAGCTGAACGTAACCGCGCTCGTGATGAGCTTCGTAAACAAGTTGCAACTCTGGCTGTAGCTGGTGCTGAGAAAATCCTTGAGCGTACAATCGATAAAGATGCGCACAAAGATATTCTTGACAACATTACTGCAAAACTTTAAAGCGAGGGGCAGGATATGTCTGATTTGACTACAATCGCACGCCCCTATGCTAAAGCAGCGTTTGATTTTGCGGTTGAGAAAGGTGAGCTAGACCAATGGGGTCAAATGCTAGCCTTTGCTGCCGAAGTAGCAAAAAACGATAGTATTGCTGATTTGCTAAGTGGATCTGTATCTGCTGAGCAACTGTCTGAAATATTTATCGCAATTTGCGGCGAACAGTTTGATGAATTTGGTCAAAACCTAATTAAGGTAATGGCTGAAAATGGCCGACTAAAGGCCATGCCTGAAGTTTGTGAAGAGTTCCTCGTGCTTAAACAAGAGCATGAGAAGGAGATCGACGTTGAAGTACTTTCAGCCGTAGAACTTTCTGAAGAACAACGCACAGATATCAGCAGCAAACTTGAGCAGCGTCTTGAACGCAAAGTTCAGCTGAATTGCAGTGTAGATGAGACCCTACTTGGTGGGGTTATTATTCGAGCCGGAGACCTAGTCATCGATAACTCAGCGCGTGGTCGTTTGAACCGCCTGAGCGATGCCTTGCAGTCTTAATGGGGATTGGAGCATGCAACTTAATTCCACTGAAATAAGCGATCTAATCAAACAACGTATTGAATCTTTCAACGTTGTTAGTGAAGCTCGCAATGAAGGTACAATCATATCGGTAAGTGACGGTATCATCCGTATTCACGGCCTAGCGGACGTGATGCAAGGTGAAATGATTGAACTACCAAGTGGGCGCTATGCACTCGCACTTAACCTTGAGCGTGACTCGGTTGGTGCGGTTGTTATGGGTCCATATGCTGACTTACAAGAAGGCATGAAAGTTACAGGTACTGGTCGTATTCTTGAAGTACCAGTTGGTCCTGAAATGCTTGGTCGTGTTGTAAACACACTGGGTGAGCCAATTGATGGTAAAGGTCCAATCGAAGCAAAATTGTCTTCGCCTGTAGAAGTTATCGCACCTGGTGTAATCGACCGTAAATCGGTAGATCAACCAGTACAAACTGGCTACAAGTCAGTTGACTCAATGATTCCAATCGGCCGTGGTCAGCGTGAGCTAATCATCGGTGACCGTCAAACTGGTAAAACAGCGATGGCGATCGATGCAATCATTAACCAGAAAGATTCTGGTATTTTCTCAATCTACGTAGCAATCGGTCAGAAAGCATCGACTATTGCCAACGTAGTTCGCAAATTAGAAGAGCACGGCGCATTGGCGAATACCGTTGTTGTTGTTGCTTCTGCTTCTGAATCTGCTGCGCTGCAATATCTTGCACCGTATTCAGGTTGTGCGATGGGTGAATACTTCCGTGACCGTGGCGAAGATGCATTGATCATTTATGATGATCTATCTAAGCAAGCGGTAGCGTATCGTCAGATCTCTCTACTACTAAAACGTCCACCGGGTCGTGAAGCGTTCCCTGGTGATGTTTTCTATCTTCACTCTCGTCTTCTAGAGCGTGCAGCTCGTGTAAGCGAAGTATACGTAGAAAATTTCACTAACGGTGAAGTGAAAGGTAAGACTGGTTCTTTAACTGCTCTTCCTATCATTGAAACGCAAGCTGGTGACGTATCTGCATTCGTACCGACTAACGTAATCTCGATTACTGATGGTCAGATCTTCCTACAAACTGAGCTATTCAACGCGGGTGTTCGTCCTGCTGTTGACCCAGGTATCTCAGTTTCTCGTGTAGGTGGTTCAGCGCAAACGAAAATCATCAAGAAGCTATCTGGCGGTATCCGTACTGCACTAGCTCAATACCGTGAACTTGCGGCATTCGCACAGTTCTCGTCTGATCTTGATGATGCGACTAAGAAGCAGCTAGACCATGGTCAAAAAGTTACAGAACTAATGAAGCAGAAGCAGTACGCTCCAATGTCTGTATTTGATCAAGCCCTAGTTATCTTCGCGGCGGAACGTGGTTACTTGAACGATGTAGAACTGAATAAAGTTCTAGATTTTGAAGCATCACTACTGTCGTACGCTCATGGTCAATACGCTGATTTCGCAACAGAGATCAACGCTACGGGTGCTTATAATAGCGACATCGAAGCTAAGCTGAAAAAGCTTGCTGATGATTTCAAAGCAACCCAGACCTGGTAATTGGTTGGTGGCCTTCGGGTCACCCACTAACGGAGAGTAACGATGGCCGGCGCAAAAGAGATTCGTAATAAGATCGGGAGTGTTAAAAGCACTCAAAAGATCACGAAAGCAATGGAAATGGTAGCAGCTTCAAAAATGCGTCGCTCGCAAGATGCGATGGAAGCTTCTCGTCCGTATGCTGAAACAATGCGTAAGGTGATCGGTCATTTGGCTAATGCAAGTCTTGAGTACAGACATCCGTACTTAGATGAGCGTGAAGCCAAGCGTGTTGGTTATATCATTATTTCTACTGACCGTGGCTTGTGTGGTGGCTTGAACATTAACTTGTTCAAAAAAGCTATGAATGACATGCAAGCTTGGTCTGAGAAAGGTGCTGAAATTGAACTGGCCGTTGTTGGTTCAAAAGCAACAGCATTTTTCAATAACAGTGGCGCTAAAGTAGCTGCGCAGGTTTCAGGTTTAGGTGATAGCCCAAGCCTTGAAGACCTAATCGGTTCTGTTGGCGTAATGCTGAAGAAATATGATGAAGGCGAATTAGATCGTCTATACCTAGTGTTTAACAAATTTGAAAACACTATGGTTCAAGAACCAACGATCGATCAATTACTACCTTTGCCGAAATCAGACAGCGAAGCAGTTAAGCGCGATCATTCTTGGGATTATATTTATGAGCCCGAGCCAAAACCATTACTTGATACATTGTTGGTTCGCTATGTCGAATCTCAAGTATACCAAGGTGTGGTAGAGAACCTTGCTTCAGAGCAAGCGGCTCGAATGATTGCAATGAAAGCAGCAACTGATAACGCTGGTGACATTATTGATGATTTAGAACTTGTGTATAACAAAGCCCGTCAATCGGCGATTACACAAGAACTATCTGAAATTGTTTCTGGTGCCGCTGCGGTTTAACGCTTATTCGGTTTAAAGCTTAGGTAAAACTAATTAGTTTAGAGGATTAACGATGGCTACAGGTAAGATCGTACAGATCATCGGTGCGGTAGTCGACGTAGAGTTCCCACAGGGCGAAGTACCACGTGTATACGATGCTCTGAATGTTACTGATGCTAAAGAACGTCTAGTTCTTGAAGTTCAGCAACAACTTGGCGGTGGCGTAATTCGCGCAATCGTAATGGGTAGCTCTGATGGTTTACGTCGTGGTTTGACAGTAGTAAATACTGGCGCTCCAATTACAGTTCCAGTGGGCACTAAAACTCTTGGCCGTATCATGAATGTACTTGGTGATGCGATTGATGAGTGTGGCGACATTGGTGCTGAAGAGCATTATGCAATTCACCGTGAAGCTCCAAGCTACGAAGAGCAGTCTAACGAGACAGCGCTTCTAGAGACTGGTGTTAAAGTAATCGACTTGATTTGCCCATTCGCTAAGGGTGGTAAAATCGGTCTATTCGGTGGTGCTGGTGTAGGTAAGACCGTTAACATGATGGAACTTATCAACAACATCGCACTACAACACTCAGGCCTATCCGTATTTGCGGGTGTAGGTGAGCGTACACGTGAAGGTAACGATTTCTACTTTGAGATGCAGGAAGCAGGTGTTGTTAACATCGAAAAACCTGAAGAATCAAAAGTAGCAATGGTTTACGGTCAGATGAACGAGCCACCAGGAAACCGTTTACGTGTTGCCTTGACTGGTCTTACAATGGCAGAGCGTTTCCGTGACGAAGGTCGTGACGTACTACTGTTCATTGATAACATCTACCGTTACACACTTGCAGGTACTGAGGTTTCGGCTCTACTAGGTCGTATGCCATCTGCGGTAGGTTACCAGCCAACACTAGCTGAAGAAATGGGTGTTCTTCAGGAACGTATTACATCGACTAGACAGGGTTCTATTACTTCTGTTCAGGCGGTATACGTACCTGCGGATGACTTAACGGATCCATCTCCAGCAACAACGTTTGCTCACTTGGATGCAACGGTTGTACTTAACCGTAACATCGCAGCAATGGGTTTATACCCTGCGATTGACCCGCTAGATTCAACATCTCGTATGCTTGATCCTCTAGTGGTTGGTCAAGAGCACTATGATATCGCTCAAGGTGTTCAAACAACACTTCAGCGCTATAAAGAGCTGAAAGATATCATCGCTATCCTAGGTATGGACGAGCTATCTGAAACAGATAAGCAAGTTGTATCTCGTGCTCGTAAGATTGAGAAGTTCCTTACTCAGCCTTACCACGTAGCGGAAGTATTTACAGGTGACCCAGGTGTTTACGTAGCTCTTAAAGAGACTCTACGTGGCTTTAAAGGTCTACTAGCTGGTGAATACGATGACATTCCAGAGCAAGCGTTCATGTACTGCGGTACTATTGACGAAGCTATTGAGAATGCCAAGAAGCTATAAGGCTAAATAGGAGGCGATATGGCAGCAATAACCTTTCATCTAGATGTAGTAAGCGCAGAGAAAAAACTTTTCTCAGGTCGTGTTGAAACATTTCAGGTGACCGGAAGCGAAGGTGAACTTGGTATTTTCCATGGTCACACCCCGCTGCTGACCGCTATTAAGCCTGGCATGGTGCGTATCGTGAAACAGCACGGCCACGAAGAAATTATTTATGTTTCTGGTGGTATGATTGAAGTTCAACCGGGTACAGCGACTGTACTGGCTGATACGGCAATCCGTGGTGAAGAACTAGACGCAGCTAAGGCGGAAGAAGCCAAGCGCAAAGCTGAGGAACATATCCAGAATCAGCATGGCGACATGGACTTCGCACAAGCGGCAAGCGAACTCGCTAAAGCCATTGCTCAGTTACGAGTTATCGAACTGACGAAGAAACGTCGCTAATTAAGTAATTAAGTAATTAAGTAATTAAGTAGCAACGTTGAGACAAAGGCGGCCAATTGGTCGCCTTTTTGCTTATTTGATATCAATAATTTGTAATACAGATTTAACAGCTCAGTGAATTCCGGCTAAAATAGCCGCATTAAAAAAACGTCATAGGTTAGAACATGAAATTTAGCTCAGTTATCCTGGCTGCGGGTAAAGGCACCCGTATGTACTCCAATATGCCAAAGGTACTTCACACGTTAGCGGGTAAACCAATGGTTAAGCATGTGATTGATACTTGCAGCGATCTTGGGGCGCATAACATTCACCTTGTATATGGTCACGGTGGTGATCAAATGAAGAGTGTATTAGCAGAAGAGCCAGTTAACTGGATCCTTCAAGCGGATCAGTTAGGAACGGGTCATGCGGTTGATCAAGCTTCGCCAAAGTTTGAAGATGATGAAAAGATCTTAGTGCTTTATGGGGATGTTCCATTGATCTCTTCTGAGACCATTGAAAACTTACTGGAAGCACAGCCTACTGGCGGTATCGCACTGCTTACTGTTGTGCTTGATAACCCAATGGGCTATGGCCGTATTGTGCGTAAAAATGGTCCTGTTGTGGCGATCGTTGAGCAGAAAGATGCGACTGACGAACAAAAATTGATTAAAGAGATCAACACTGGTGTCATGGTAGCAACCGGTGGTGATCTGAAGCGTTGGTTATCTGGCTTAAATAACCAAAACGCACAAGGTGAATACTACCTTACTGATGTCATCGCAGCTGCGCATAATGAAGGACGTGCGGTTGAAGCGGTTCACCCTGCTAACCCTATCGAAGTGGAAGGGGTTAATGACCGTGCTCAGTTAGCTCGATTAGAGCGTGCCTATCAGCAAATGCAAGCTCAGTACTTATTAGAGCAAGGCGTTATGTTACGCGATCCTGCTCGTTTTGACCTACGTGGTTCAATTCAATATGGTATGGATGTCGAGATCGATGTGAATGTGATTATCGAAGGTGCTGTTACCCTTGGTGATAACGTCAAAATTGGCGCTGGCTGTGTACTAAAAGACTGTGAGATTGATGATAACACTATCGTTCGTCCATACAGTGTCATTGAAGGTGCAACTGTTGGTGAAGACTGTACTGTGGGTCCATTTACTCGCTTACGCCCTGGTGCCGATATGCGTAATAACTCGCATGTAGGTAACTTTGTGGAAGTGAAAAATACGTGTTTAGGCGAAGGTTCTAAAGCTAATCACCTAACGTACTTGGGTGATGCTGAAATTGGCCAACGTGTGAATGTTGGTGCTGGTGCAATCACTTGTAATTATGATGGTGCTAATAAATTTAAAACCATTATTGGTGATGATGTTTTTGTTGGTTCAGATAGCCAATTAATTGCTCCTATCACTATTGCAGACGGTGCAACGATTGGTGCTGGTTCGACTGTTACCAGAGATGTCGCGGAAAGCGAATTGGTTATTAGCAGAGCGAAAGAGCGTAAAATCGCAAACTGGCAGAGACCTGCGAAAATTAAGAAGTAATTAATGAGTTAAACGAAAAAGCCGCACTGTTTGCGGCTTTTTTACTTTTTGAATCTTATGTTCAAATCGTGTGAATCAATTACCCACTTACTAACCGATTAGTGGCTTGGTACCGCAATTCGTTTTTCTAGCATTCTTACTCCTTGTGAAACCACTAGGATAAGCACTAAATATTCAAGTACCAAGAATGTGTATATCTCTAGAGGTAAGTACTCATTAACCACCAGCTCGTTAGCTCGTCGAGTTAAATCACTTAAGCCGATTACACTCACCAGCGAAGACATTTTGAGAATGTAGACAAATTGATTACCTAGCGGTGGCAGAATTTGTCTTAATGCTTGAGGAAGAATAATAAAGCGCATCTTCTGCCAATAATTCAATCCAAGTGATTCTGCGGCTTCGTGCTGACCTTTATGAATCGCTTGAATGCCACCACGAAATACTTCGGCCATAAAGGCACTTTCTGCGATGGTTAATGCGATCACCCCAGCCCAAAAGTGGTTGAGTGAGATATCCATCAGTGTCGGCATACCGTAATAAACCCACAGTAAAAGCACCAGAACTGGAATAGAGCGGATCGTCTCTACATAAACACGGTTGATTAGATTGAGCCACTTCTTATCTGAAAGAGCGGGTAGTGCGATCATTAGTCCAATCGACATAGCAAAGAGCATACTCAGGAGGGATACTGCTATCGTATCTTCAAAACCACCTAAGAGAAAACCGATGTTTGTCCGACCTTGCTCGGTGGAAGGATCAAGCACATACCATCCCCACTCATAACTAGAGCAACCAGTGATAAGTAAGGGAGTAAAAAGGAAGAAAAAGTGTCGGTAATTCACAATAAGTTACTATCCTAACTAATAAAATTTCGATGTTACTGCTATGTTATCAAGACTATGAGAAAAAAAGTTAATAATATTAAGGAATAGACAATGAAGAGATTCATTATAGCACTAGGAATGTGTTTGCTCGCGGTTGGACAAGTTTCGGCGGATAGCCGTTTAAAAGAGATTTTAGACACTGGCGTGATGCGAGTGGGAACCACGGGAGACTGGAACCCGATGACCATGAAAGATCCAGCAACCAATAGTTATCGCGGTTTTGATATTGATGTCACGACGGAATTGGCGAAAGATCTTGGAGTAAAGGTTGAATATATCGCAACCGATTGGAAAACCTTGGTTAATGGCATTACGGCGAATAAATATGACATTACCGGAAGCGCGTCGCTGAATATGTCGCGTGCTAAGGTCGCGGGATACAGTCAGCCCTATTTCTATTTGGCGTTTGTGCCTGTAGTGCAGAAAAAGAACCTTGCTAAATTCTCTCGTTGGGAAGATTTTAACCACTCAGACATCAAAGTGGCCGCAACATTAGGAACCGTGCAAGAGAAGATGGTTAAAGAGTTTTTCCCTGAAGCAAAACACATTGTTATAGAAGCGCCTGCTCGTGATTTTCAGGAATTACTGGCTCGCCGTGCTGATGTCTCAGTGACGTCCAATGTTGAAGCCGCGACGCTGGTGGAGAAGTTTAAACAGTTAGCTATCGTGCCTGTTGAAGATCCGCGTCGACCAACCCCCATTTCGATGTTACTTCCTCAAGATGACCAAGTGTGGATCAATTATGTGAACCACTGGGTTGAGCTGAAAAAGACGCAAGGTTTTTTCAAAGCGACCGCTGAAAAGTGGGGCTTGAAAAGTTTATAGAGATGTCTCATATAAAAAAGCCGCGAATTTCGCGGCTTTTTCGTTTGCTAGCTAACCGAGCTGTCTGTTCATCATTTTTAATTATTCGTCGCTGACCACTCGAGCGTTGTCTGGCACTTTGAAGTGTTTAGATAGCTCTCTGTTCGACACGATATAGCCTACCCATAAACCGCCTAGGCAAATGATTATCGCAATACCAGTCACCATCTGAGCTTGGCTTGCGAAGACCGCTACAAGTGCGCTTGCAAAACCACTGACACAGATTTGCAGGCTATTTTGTAGGCCCGCAGCCGTTGCTGGACTGTTTTTGGCGCTAGATAGTGCGCGGTTTACGACGATTGGGTATAACGCACCATTTGCTACCGCAATTAGGCAGAAGGGCGCTAAAATTGGCCAGATGGATGACAACGTCCACTGAGAAGCGATGAAAATAAGCAGAGTCGCGACACTGAAAAGACCAATCAATTGCTTCAGAACCTTTTCATCACCAAATTTTTTCACACCAACTTTGCCCATGTAACCACCGACCATAAAAGCGATGGTTTGCGGGATAAAGCTTAAACCGATGTCTTTTGGTTCATAGCCTAGTTGGCTCATGATTTCAGGCATCCCCGTTAAGTAAGCGAAGAATGCAGCGGATGCCATTGCAAACATCATGACATTGCCCACATAGGTTTTAGAGTGCAGTAACGCTTTGATATCTGTTTTGATTGAGCTTTGCTTACTTTCAACCTTCTCTTGAGGTTGGCTCATGGTTGCTAATACCAGCATGACACCCATTAACGTTAATGTGATAAAAATACTGTGCCAGCCAAAGTTGTCCGCAAGTAACACACCTAACTGAGGTGCTAGGGCTGGTGATAGCGCGACTAAGGGCATAATTGTCGCAAAAATTTGTTGGCTACCACTTGCTGGATAACGTTTTATGACCATCGCCTGCCAAATAACCGCAGGTGCACATACGCCGATCGCTTGAATGAAGCGCAAGCTTAATAGTTGCCAAACTTCAGTGCTAAAGGCTAAACCAAATGAAGCGAGAGTGAACACGCCTAGGCCGACAACCAAGGTGTTTCTATGGCCAAATTTATCAGAAGCTAAGCCCCATAGCAGTTGCCCTATCGCCATACCCGCAAGAAATACGGTGAGAGAAAGAGCGATTTGTTCTGGGCCTGTGGCGAAGTCTGTCTCCATAATTTTAAACGCAGGGAGATACATATCTGTGGCTATAAAACCTAACATCGAAAGCGCAGCTAAGTAGATGAGTTGTAACTTGGAGATTTTCATACGATTTCCATTCAAAATATTTGTCTGTTGATGAACTGTTTAGGTTGGCGCCAGCCCTTGTTTATTTACGCTTTCATTCTATTCCTTCGACCTTTATAAAATAAAACGTTAAAATTTGTGGTTATCAATCAAAAAATTTGAAAGCTTATGTTCTCTAAATCATCATTGGAAATGCTCGATACGGTGGCTCGACTCGGTAGCTTTACCGCCGCCGCTGAGGTGTTACATAAAGTTCCTTCTGCGATCAGTTATGGAGTTAGACAGGTTGAGCAAGATTTGGATGTCATCTTGTTTCGGCGATTACCAAGAAAGGTCGAGTTAACACCGGCTGGTGAGTTATTTATTGAAGAAGCTCGCGTGCTACTTAGGCAGATGTCAGAAGTAAAAGCGCAAACCAAACGAGCGGCTCATGGCTGGCAGAAAACGCTAAAGTTAACCCTAGATAACGTGGTTAAGCTCGATAAAATGAAACCCATGATTGAAGATTTTTACCAGACATTTGAGTTTGCTGAACTGCAGATCAATATGGAGGTTTTTAATGGCTCTTGGGAAGCGATCGCACAAGGCAGGGCGGATATTGTTATTGGTGCGACCTCTGCTATTCCAGTAGGCGGCGATTTTGAGGTAAAAGAGATGGGTCTCTTGGATTGGGCTTTAGTGATGTCACCAAGTCATCCATGTGTGAAAGAACAAAACCTCACAGAATCGTTCGTTAGCCAGTTTCCTGCCATATGTTTAGATGATACATCCAGTGTGCTACCCAAACGTCATACTGGGCATTATCCGCAGCAAAGACGTCTGCTATTGCCTAATTGGTATAGTGCGATTGAGTGTTTGAAGAATGGGGTTGGTGTGGGTTATATGCCGCGCCATATCGCCGCACCATTGATCGCCGATGGTCAGTTGGTTGAAAAAGTCATGCCTGATGATAAACCATTGAGTCAGTGTTGTTTAGTTTGGCGAAAAGACGATAACCACAAGCTGATTAAATGGATGGTGGACTATTTAGGGTCGAGTGAACAGTTGTATCATGATTGGTTGGATGAGCGTCGATTAGGTGATATCGGGTAATAAAAATGAGCATCAGCTACACAAATAAAACAAGCGAGATATGAGTATCTCGCTTGTTTATCTAACGACCGTTTTTAAGAAGAAATGACCTTCTTAACACTCTCTTTTATGAAAGAAAAAACTTATACGATGGGTTATCACTTTCATCTTTGCACTGGTAGCCAAGTTCGCGTAAATGCGTCGAAAACTGAGCTAAATCTTGCTCATCAAGCTCAAAACCACAAAGAACTCGTCCATAATCAGCTCCGTGATTTCGGTAATTAAACAGGCTTATATTCCAATGCGTTCCTAGAGTGCTGAGGAACTTAAGTAGCGCCCCCGGATATTCCGGAAATTCGAAGCTGTATAATCGCTCTTTGAGTTGCTTTGAGGGTTTTCCGCCTATCATGTAGCGAACATGGAGTTTTGCCATCTCATCATCAGAAAGATCGGCGACGGGATAGCCACCTTCACGCAAATCATCAATAATGCTGAGAAGCTCATCTTGACCGCCTTGCAAACGGACACCAACAAAGATATTCGCTAAGCGATCATCGTTATAACGATAGTTAAACTCAGTAACCGCACGACCACCAATAATATTGCAGAACTCTAAGAATGCACCTTGGCGTTCAGGGATAGTCACCGCGAGTAACCCTTCGCGTTTTTCACCGAGTTCACAACGTTCGGAAACATAGCGCAAACCGTGGAAGTTGGTGTTAGCACCCGATAAAACCGTGCCAAGTTGTTTATCTTTGAGTTGATTGGCTTCTGCGTATTTTTTTAATCCAGCCAGTGCCAGCGCTCCGGAAGGTTCCGCAATGGCGCGAGTATCTTCAAAAATATCTTTAACGGCAGCACAGATTTCATCGCTGGAAACCGTAATATGGCCATCGATATATTGCTGGCAAAGTCGGAAAGTCTCTTCACCAATACGTTTTACCGCAACACCATCGGCAAACATGCTGACCTGATCAAGAACGACAGGTTCTCCGGCATCTAAGGCGGCTTTTAGGCAGGCAGAATCTTCAGGTTCAACTGCAATGATCTTGATTTCCGGCATCAACTGTTTGATTAATACCGCAACACCTGCTGCTAAACCACCGCCGCCAACAGGAACAAAAATATAATCTAAATGACCATTTTGCTGCAGCATTTCCATGCCAATCGTGCCTTGCCCTGCGATCACTAATGGGTGATCAAACGGAGGAACAAACGTATAGCCATACTCAGCGGATAAACGTTCTGCTTCTGCTTTGGCTTCATCAAAATTGCTGCCGTGTAAAATGACCTTACCACCAAATCCACGTACCGCTTCTACCTTGATATCGGGCGTTGTTTTGGGCATCACAATGGTGGTTTGGATACCCAATTTAGTTCCTGATAGCGCCATGCCTTGTGCGTGGTTGCCTGCTGATGCTGCAATGACTCCCGCCTGTTTTTGCTCTTCAGACAAACTGGAAACCATGTTATAGGCACCACGAAGTTTGAAGGAGTGCACCGGTTGGCGATCTTCACGTTTGAGCTGAATCTGGTTGCCCATACGCTCAGATAAGCGCGGCATCGCTTGCAATGGGGTGACCGTTGCTACTTCATAGACGGGAGCACGTAAGATCTGACGCAGATAGTCTGCGCCAGTTTGTTGAGTTGTCGTCATAAGAACAGTAATCCTTTTCTCTGTGGCCGAACTAATCGTCCAATTTCGACTTATCACGAACCGCGCCTTTATCGGCACTGGTTGCCATGCTGGCATACGCTTTCAAAGCAAACGAAACTTCACGTTGGCGGTTAACTGGTTTCCAGCCTTGTTGATCTTGAGCGCTGCGACGAGCGGCCAATTCAGTTTCAGCAACATCTAATGTTATCGAGCGGTTTGGGATATCAATGGTGATGATATCGCCCTGCTGAACCAAACCAATGGTGCCACCACTTGCTGCTTCTGGAGATACGTGACCAATTGAGAGGCCGGATGTTCCGCCTGAGAATCGACCGTCGGTTAATAATGCACACGCTTTACCTAGCCCCATCGATTTTAGATACGTGGTTGGGTAGAGCATTTCTTGCATTCCTGGGCCACCTTTTGGTCCTTCGTAGCGGATCACCACCACATCGCCAGCTTTAACTTGGCCACCTAAAATACCGTCAACCGCAGTATCTTGGCTCTCAAATACGACCGCTGGGCCTTGGAATTTAAGGTTTTCTTCATCAACGCCTGCGGTTTTGACAATACAGCCATCAATCGCGATGTTGCCAGACAGCACCGCAAGCCCACCTTCTTGGCTGAAAGCGTTCTCTTTGGTGCGAATACAGCCATTCTCACGATCATCGTCTAATCGATCCCAGCGACAATCTTGTGAGAAAGCTTTCGTGGTGCGAATGCCTGCTGGGCCCGCGCGGAAAAACTTCAGCACCGCTTCATCTTCAGTTTGCATGATGTCGTATTGAGCTAATTGCTCTTTCATGGTTAAGCCCAATACGGTATTGGTTTCACCATTCAACAGACCTGCACGATCTAGCTCACCCAGAATCGCCATTACACCACCAGCACGGTGTACATCTTCCATGTGGTACTTAGGAGTAGAAGGGGCAACTTTACATAAATGTGGAACACGGCGAGACATTGCGTCGATATCTTCCATATCAAAATCAATATCACCCTCTTGAGCTGAGGCGATTAGGTGAAGTACCGTATTACTCGATCCGCCCATCGCAATATCAAGTGCCATGGCATTTTCAAACGCAGCTTTATTGGCAATGTTACGTGGCAGAGCGGAGTCATCACCTTGTTCGTAATAGCGTTTAGTTAATTCAACCACACGTTTACCTGCATTGATAAACAACTGCTCACGATCTGCATGAGTGGCGAGCATTGAACCATTGCCCGGTTGAGATAACCCTAACGCTTCGGTTAAACAGTTCATTGAGTTAGCGGTAAACATGCCTGAACATGAGCCACAAGTTGGGCACGCAGAGCGTTCTACTTGTTCACTCTGTTCATCCGAAATCGTTGGATCGGCACCTTGGATCATGGCATCGACAAGGTCGAGTTTGATGATCTGATCGGAAAGCTTGGTTTTACCCGCTTCCATTGGGCCGCCTGATACAAAGATCACTGGGATATTAAGGCGCATGGCGGCCATCATCATTCCCGGAGTGATTTTGTCACAGTTAGAGATACAAACCATCGCATCGGCGCAGTGTGCGTTGACCATGTACTCTACTGAATCCGCAATCAACTCACGTGACGGTAGTGAGTACAACATACCTCCATGGCCCATTGCGATGCCATCGTCGACCGCGATGGTGTTGAACTCTTTGGCGATGCCGCCTGCTTTCTCAATTTCACCCGCCACCAGTTGACCCATGTCTTTAAGATGAACGTGGCCAGGTACAAATTGAGTGAAAGAGTTGACGACGGCAATAATCGGTTTACCGAAATCTTCTTCTTTTACACCGGTTGCGCGCCATAAGGCACGAGCACCAGCCATGTTACGTCCGTGAGTGGTGGTAGCACTGCGATATTTATTCTTAGGAGCCGTTGGCATTTGTATTTCCTTATTCAATATTTTGCTAATTAAGCGTTATCTGGGGTGGCACTTTCTATGGTTAAACGTCTTGTGGGTAAACGTAGTCTAGCCAGCCCCATTTATCTTCTGTTTTGCCGTTGAACAGCCCAAAGTAAGCCGCTTGAACTTGTTGTGTTATCGGGCCTCGCTTGCCTTCTCCGATCGTGATTTTATCGACGGTACGAACCGGTACGATTTCAGCTGCGGTGCCTGTCATGAAAATTTCATCAGCAAGGTATAACGCTTCGCGGGCAATGTTTTCTTCGCGAATTTCGTAACCCATCTCTTTGGCAAGCACCATGATTGAATCACGAGTGATCCCTGGCAAAATGGCACTGGTCGCTGGTGGTGTAGAGAGAATACCATCACGAATGACAAAGATATTTTCGCCAGCCCCTTCGGATAGGTAACCATCGACACTGAGTGCGATACCTTCAGCGTAACCATTGCGGCGAGCTTCCCCACCAACAAGGAGGGACGATAAGTAGTTACCGCCGGCTTTTGCTGCGGTTGGGATGGTATTAGGTGCCGCGCGATTCCAACTTGAGATCATCGCATCAACGCCATTTTCAAGCGCTTCTTCGCCCAAGTACGAACCCCAAGGGAAGGCCGCGATAATTAAATCCATCTCAGTATTTTCTGGTGGACAGACGCCAAGCCCTACATTACCGACAAAGCCTAGTGGGCGAATGTAAGCGGATTGCAGTTTGTTTTGACGGAGAGTTTCGCGTGTTGCCTCCATGATCTCTTCTTCAGTGTAAGGGATCGGAAAGCGGTAAATCTTGGCTGAATTTTTAAGACGTTTGGCATGTTCAGGGTGACGGAAAATCACTGGGCCTTTTGGCGTGTTATAGCAACGAACGCCTTCAAAAACGGAAGTACCGTAGTGCATCGCATGAGTAAGAACATGAACATTTGCCTCTGCCCAAGGAACCATTTCACCGTTAAACCAAATGTAGTCGGCTGTTTTTGCAGTCATTTTGATGTCCTTATGCATTAATGCTCTGTTGTAAATTATTGTTTGGCAATTCGTTCTTACTAATCGTGATCACATCAACATTTTTGATGTCCCATAGCTTCTCTATTTGATTCACTAAGAAAGAGATAGGGCGGTCACTGTCGACAATAATTTCGACGCTAGCCACTTTGCTTTCATGGTTTTGTGTCGCAGCAACTTGTTTGATGATGAAACCACGGTGGCGGATCACACGTAACACACGCTCAAGCAATACGGGCTTATCATCGGCTTTGATATCTAATAAGTATCTTTCCATTAGGTGTTCTCCAACATGTCACTGTTTGATGCGCCCGGTGGAACCAGCGGCCATACATTTTCTTCTTCAGAAATAAGAACATGCAGCATGTAAGCTGTCTTACTTTCTAGCATCTCTTTTAGCGCGGGCTCGACTTCTTCTTTACGAGTAATGGTTTTTCCTGGGATATCAAAAGCCTTGGCAAGCATAACGAAATCAGGGTTGTCATCTAAGATGGTTTCGCTATGGCGGCCATCAAAAAAGAGAGATTGCCATTGGCGTACCATGCCCAATCGTTGGTTGTTGATCAGTACGATTTTTACGGGAATCTGGCGGCGTTTCAGCGTACCTAACTCCTGCACATTCATCATAAACGAGCCATCACCAGAGATGAGGATGGATTGGTCATCTGGTCGAGCAACACTTGCGCCCATCGCTGCAGGTAGGCCAAAGCCCATGGTGCCAAGACCTGCGGATGTAATGAAATTTTGTGGTTCACGAGGTTGAGTATGTTGCGCTGCCCACATTTGGTGCTGTCCAACATCGGTCGAGATGATTGAATTTTCCGGCATCATATCCGATAGCTGTTTAAGCATTAATGGAGCAAAAATCAGATCGCCAGGATGGTCATAACGCCACTTAAAGCCTGAACGTAAGCTTTCTGAGTGATGTACCCAAGGGCTAATGTCTTGTGATAGCTCTAACTGTGGAAGGATCAAGTTGATATCGCCGCGCAATGACGCATTGGCAACACGCAATTTATTGAACTCTGCGGCATCAATATCGATATGGATGACTTTTGCATGTGGCGCAAAAGTATCAAGTTTGCCTGTCACACGGTCATCAAACCTTGCGCCGACGACGATCAGCAGATCAGACTCTTGAACCACTAAGTTTGCCGCTTTGGTTCCATGCATCCCTAGCATGCCTAAAAAGTGCGGGTCATGACGCTCAACCGTACCTAATCCTTTCAGTGTGCTGACCGATGGCATTGGGTTTAAGCGTAAAAACTCGCGCACTGATTCAGTGGCTTTGCCAAGTTGAACACCGCCACCGACATACAGTACAGGGCGCGTGCTGGCGGCTAACAGTGCTTGAGCTTGTTGAAGTGAGGCTTCGCTTGCAACGGGCATTGCTGGTGGCACAAATGGAGGAATGACAGAAACAGGAGCTTCGGCAAGCTGTACATCTTTTGCGATATCGACAATAACAGGGCCAGGGCGGCCTGTTTTTGCGACTTCAAACGCTTCAGAGAGTGTCGGTGCGAGATCGTCAATATGAGTCACAAGGTAGCTATGTTTGGTACAAGCTAAAGACATTCCAATGACGTCCATCTCTTGGAATGCATCGGTGCCAATATGAGAGCTAGCAACTTGTCCGGTAATAGCGACAAGAGGAATTGAATCAAGGAAAGCATCGGCGAGGCCGGTGACGAGGTTCGTTGCACCCGGGCCAGAGGTCGCCATGCATACCGCGACATCTTGTGTGGCACGAGCCATACCGATAGCCGCCATTGCTGCGCCTTGTTCGTGACGACAAAGGATATGCTCCACGCCGCCATCATAGAGTGCATCATAAATGGGCATAATGGCCCCACCGGGGTAACCGAAAATGGTTTTAATGCCCTGTTGTTTTAATGCGGATACGACTAAATCTGCACCTCTCATCGTAATCCTCCTGTGCTACTTTTTGGTTGGTAGCTTAATCCATTTTGACTGCACATCTTGTGCTCCCATTCTTCCTGTCATCGATCTGTCTGAATATCGTATTGAGTGATATTTTCTTGAGTTATAAAGTGTAATTTTAGGTCTATAAATTAGAAAAAACCCCCGGACTTTTCAGTGCGAGGGTTTGTAAAATCTTGTGGTTATTTTCTGCCCACTCGCCCCCGCGCGGTCTTAATAATGACCACGATAATCAGGTTAATCAGTGCGTAAGTGCGGGCGTTAAATTTCATACATCTCTTATTTTTGTTACGTAATGTCTTACGAAATGGTTTGCGTCTCTAGTGTTATCATACAAATCTGCTACGTGACAAGAAAAAACTCATACTTTTTTCACATTTCCTACTAATACAAACACGCTATATAACATCTTATTGAAGTGAGTTTACGCTCTTTATTGAGGATAAATTCTTGTAACTCCGCCACTTAGGAATGCTCATGGGATTAGCGATTATTCATAGTCGGGCCAGCGTTGGGGTGGAAGCACCCGAAGTCACGATAGAAGTACATATTAGTAATGGGATGCCCGGTTTTGCTTTGGTTGGGTTACCTGAAACCACGGTTAAAGAGTCTCGGGATCGGGTACGCAGTGCGATCATTAACTCTAAATTTGAGTTTCCAGCCAAGCGGATCACCGTTAACTTGGCTCCAGCGGACTTGCCTAAAGAGGGAGGGCGATTTGATCTGCCTATTGCGCTTGGGATATTGGCTGCATCTCAGCAAATCGCGCTAACGAAATTAGAAGGGTGTGAGTTTATTGGAGAGTTGGCATTATCTGGTGAATTACGCGCGGTAAAAGGTGTTCTACCTGCCGCGTTAGCCGCAAACAGACAACAACGGTGTTTGGTGGTTCCGCATGAAAATGGCGATCAAGCGGCTCTGGTTGGCAAGGATAACCATAAATCAGCACAGAGTTTACTCGAGGTATGTGCTGACTTGTGCGGGCAACAGACTCTTAGCTTATTTCAAACGCCATCGATTCATGTCCATAAGCCTTTAGAGCGGGATTTACAGGATATTATTGGTCAGCAACAGGGGAAAAGAGCGTTAGAGATCGCGGCGGCTGGCAATCATAATCTGTTATTTCTTGGTCCTCCTGGAACGGGAAAAACCATGCTCGCTTCTCGATTGTGCGATCTGTTGCCTGAGATGAATGAAGCAGAAGCTATGGATACCGCTTCGGTCGCCTCATTAACGCAGCAGGAGATCAATCAGCATAACTGGAAACAGCGGCCTTTTCGTTCACCGCACCATTCGAGTTCGATGGCAGCGCTGGTGGGAGGGGGATCGATACCACGGCCAGGTGAAATATCATTAGCACATAATGGTTTGCTGTTTTTGGATGAAATGCCGGAATTTGAACGCAAGGTGCTGGATTCGTTACGGGAACCGCTTGAATCTGGAGAGATCATCATCTCTCGTGCTGCGGGGAAAACTCGATTTCCAGCCCGTTTTCAATTAGTCGGTGCATTGAACCCTAGTCCAACAGGGTATTACGAAGGTGAGCAATCACGAACGAATCCACAGATTATTTTGCGCTATTTAAATCGGTTATCAGGACCACTGTTGGATCGTTTTGATATGTCACTTGAAATCCCTTTATTACCGAAAGGAATGCTATCTGAAGGTGGCGATCGAGGTGAAGCCACACAAGTCGTAAAAGAGAGAGTTTTGATTGCAAGAGAACGAATGCAGGCCCGAAATGGAAAGGTTAACTCATTATTAGGCAGTCGTGAAATTGAGCAGTTTTGCCCTTTAATGAAACAAGATTCTGAGTTTTTGGAGAATGCACTGCATCGGTTAGGTTTATCGATTCGTGCTTACCATAAAATCATTAAAGTGGCGCGGACGATTGCGGATCTTGAAGGGGTTGAAAGTATTGAGAAGAAGCATTTAGCGGAAGCGTTAGGTTATCGCTCTATGGATAGGTTATTGAAACAGTTGACAGCACAGGCGGTATAACGTTTTTACGGAGTAGGTTTGTAAAAAGGGAGCCGATAACGAGGCTCCCTTTTATTATGAATTACTTTTTCAGTAAGAAGTTCACGAGTTCAAAGTACTCATCAAGGCTCTGAATGCTTTGTGCTTCCACAAGGTAACGGTTATTCACAATGACTGCTGGAACGCCTGTAAGGCCACTGTCTTTAAAGGCTTTGTCTGAACGACGAATCATTGAATCGACAGCAAAGCCGTTGAACGCTGCGTCATATTTTGCTGCATCAATGCCTTCATCAAGGAAAATTTGACGTAATTCAGCGTCGTCTTTCGGTGCTTTACGCATGTTGTGGATTCGATTGAATAAAATCGGAACCATCTTATCTTCGACTTTTAGAGCGATCATGGTTGAGTAAGCTTTACTCATTGATTTACCCATCGGGCCACCCATGAAAGATACGTGATTTTTATTCAGTTTCACGCCTTCTGGAAGTTTGGTTTTCAATTGCTCAATAATAGGTTCAAAGCTATTGCAGTGTGGGCAGTAAAAAGAGAAAAACTCATTTACGACAGGCTTTTTGGAAGCTTCAAGATCCAATACTTTGTAATGTTCGCCTTCACTAAATTGAGCAGCATGAGCGGATAGGCTCAGTAGTAGAGTTGCTGCAAGTGCGAGTAGCTTCTTCATTGTTGTTCTCCATTATAGTAAGTCCCTTTAAGCGAGGGATCGAATGTATTACCACTGCGGCATAAGTGAAAGAGGAGCTTCGTTGAGCGCCGCAATTTGTTCTTTAAATCCTAACACTTGGCTTTCCCAATATTTAGGATCGTTAAACCAAGGGAAGGCGAGTGGGAAAGCAGGATCATGCCATCTTTTTGCTAACCATGCCATGTAGTGCACCATTCGTAGACCACGTAATGGTTCAATAAGTTTCAATTCTGTAGGGTTAAAGTCACAAAACTCTTGATAGCCTTCTAAGATGATATCCAGTTGAACGAGTTTATCTTGGCGTTCGCCATTCATTAACATCCATAAATCTTGTACTGCTGGGCCATTTCTCGCGTCGTCTAAATCGACAAACATGGGGCCATCACGCCATAGAATATTTCCGGGATGACAGTCGCCATGCAGGCGAATGATTTGTGAATCGTCGCTCCAATGTTGTTCGAGTAAATTAATCAGCAGATCAAGATCATTAAAAAAAGCCGACTCTAAATGAGATGGGATAAAGGTCGATTGCTGTAGAAGTTTTCTTGGCTGGTATAAGTACTCTTCAAGGCTAATGGTTGGTCGGTGTTGAAATAGTTTTTGTGAACTTACTTTATGAATGCGACCCAAAAATCGGCCCACACCTTCAAGTTGATCTAAGTTATCGACTTCATACTGACGCCCGCCAACACTAGAAAACAGTGCGAATGTGTAGCCTTTATAAAAATGTAGCGTCTGTCCATTGATACGTAATGGCGCAGCGACAGGGATCTCTTGTTCAACCAATTCTAGGGTAAAGTCATGCTCTTCTTGAATTTGTAGTGAACTCCAACGCTCAGGTCGATAAAACTTTACGACGTAGCGTTTTTTGTCTTCATCAACAAATTGATAGACTCTATTTTCATAGCTATTTAAAGCCAGTAAGCCTGATTCTGCGCGGACGCCGATACTCTCTAGTGCGTACCACATGAAGTCAGGCGTTAGGGCATTGAAGTTAAAATTTTGCTCAGTCATAAATAAAAAAGGCTCATTACTGAGCGTTTCCCAAGTTGTTTAGTATGGGTGGTAATGGTTCATAGCCATTAAATACAATCACTTAACAATCCGTCTTGTATGGTAATAGGTCGCGTTGGGTCGTGAGTGTGGTCATTTTGTGGATCTCTTAACCTGCTTAGTGGGTTAAGTTTTACCGCGTCAATTAGGTGGTCTGGTGCTAAATGAGCATAAGCCATTGTTTGGGTAATACTAGCATGGCCTAGGATTTCTTTTAGCGTAAGAATGTTACCGCCGTTCATAATAAAGTGACTCGCGAAAGTGTGCCGTAATACGTGAACCTTTTGCCCTTTCGGTAAGTTGAACTCTAATGAATCCATAATCTCGTATAGCTCTTTTTGCGGGTCATATGAAAACAAGTTTCCACTTACATTGGTTTGCAACTTTTTATATAACTCTTCACTAATAGGAACAGTTCGAGGCTTGCCTGTTTTTGTGTTGGTGAATCTAATCCTATAGGGGCTTAAGTTCATTGGCTTTAGAGTTACGGTTTCTCTCCACCGTGAACCAGTAGACAAACAAATGTCTACTATCTTGGATAGTTCAGGGTGCGATTGTACCGCTGATAACAACGCATCTATTTGGTAGGTTGTTAAATAAGTCATTTCAGACCGATTAGGGGCGGGTTGTTTGAGGTCTTTTAACGGGTGAGGTGCGTTGAAGTCACCCGTTTCAATCAGTACAGTAAAAACATTACTTAGACACGATGTTAATCGGCGGACTGTATTTGCGCTTTGCCCTTTAGACATTCTATTCAGTTGCCAATTGCTAACCATCGCATTATTGATTTTATTGACGGGTGGATTACCAAGCTCACGACATACCAGGTCTAACTTTTTTCTATAGTTGCTTGCCGTTCGTTTAAGTTGGCCTGACTTAATCCACCATATTACGACTAACTCAGAGAGTAGCCGTTTGTCGTCGGGTAGACCTAACCACTCTTTATTGTGATGTGTCGAAAGTATGTGTTTCTCATAGGCTAAAGCCTCTGACTTTTTATCAAACTTACGCCTAAAACGCTTGCCGCTTCTTCCTGATGGTCTTAAATCAGCAAGCCATTTTTCACCGTCTTTTCTAATGCTCATATGATTTTCTTCATAACAGGGGCTACCGCTTTACCTATTATTTTGAAGTTTCGCCCATTCTGATGGTTGATGCTAAAAGCAGGATATTTTAGGTTGTCGGATATAATTTTGTAGAGGCCGTTTTCTATATCCCACTGTAGGCGTTTCACGTAAACAGCATCGTCTATGCGAATCACATAAACACCAGTTGATACAGGGTGTTGCTGTTCTCGAATATCAACAAGTAACCGGTCTTTGTGGCTCAAGGTTGGTTCCATAGAATCACCGTCTACAAAAATGACCGAGCTATAGCTAGGTTTTAGACCGTATTCGTGTAGTAACTCAACAGGCAGACTGAAAACCCCGATTTGATATTCTGATTCAATCAAGGCTCCTGCTCCTGCTGCTGCGTGTACATCATAAACAGGCAGCTTCGCCCAATCTTCAAAATCACCGAGCGGCCTTAAGCCGTGCGCATTGCTCGGTGGCACAGTCCAGTCTTTGCTCAATAGTTTTTCACGTTCAAGAGGATTTGTGACTAACTTCTCAATTATTTGCTTTTGTATGTCAGGATGAAAATTTGAAATGTGGTACTCAACAGCACGGGCATGACCAATGGCTTTTCTTTTTAACCATTTGTTTCTTCTTGCCTTTTGCCCTATCCCTGTAATTGAGTTTGGCATCCCTTCTAGCTCAATTAATAAATCACTCATTATCCACTCTTTCATAATTACCCTTAAGAACCTTTGAAAACCACTGAGAGTATGTTTAAATCCAATAGAACCTTAACGAACCATTGTGTTGGTTCTTTATCTAACTATTGGAGTGTTTAAGTCATGGTAGGTCATAAACAAACAGAAATGAACGGGGTTAACGGTTTTTATGGGTCTTTTGTGACGCCTGAAAAGTACGCAGAGCTAACCGGGTTGTCCTTGAATGCTGTTCGGATGCAGATTAAGCGCGGTCAATTGCCACTCTTAAAGCGTGAATCATCCAGTGATGCTCGTCGTATTTTTATCAATATGCGAGCTATTGATCAGTTAGCAGAAGAGCAAGCAGCAGGGTGTCTAGACTGGCGAGCTGCATTTTAGGAGGTAAGGCATGACTCACAGAGATTCCATTATCAACATTTACAACGGACTGGTTCAAAAATACCAGTTTGAACAACAAACCATGCAAGAAAACAGTACGCCCGATAATACGCGCCATTTTATGAGCGAGAAATTCCGCGAGGGCACGACCAATAAGCTAGATATGTTAGCGCATTTTGCTTCTGACCTTGGGGAGCCTGAATTGGCTGGCTCTATACTTCGCACCGCCTCTAACCTTGGTTGTGATGGTGTGCCCCCTATGCCTATGTGAGCGAGTAAGGAACAACACCATGTCAAATCAAAGTAAAACCCCTATCGATATAATCAAAGATCGTATGGGAGTGTTACAGAGGCACGCTGACGAATACCAATCAAACCCGTCTTTGTCTCAAGATGCCAAAGAAGCATCAGCTAATTACTACCGTGGTGCTTTAAATGAGCTTTTCCGCCTTACAAAAGTACTAGAAGCGAAATAACTCACATGAGCATGTACGACCTAGCCAAAAAACAACGTAAAGACCGACCTTTGGTGGCTCTTAATCGCTCTGTTTTGGATGAGATTGGGGAGAAGTGAGGATGATGGAAGAAATTCAACAAAAAGAGCAACCATTTCTGATTATTCTTTTTAACTCAGGCGCGAACCTGATTAGGTAATTGTAGTATGAACCCTGAAATATATAAAAATGTTTATCAAAGGCTAATGCAGGACTTTTCCTTCAAGGAAAGTTCTGAATGGCTACAGCAAGGCTCTTGCCCTAAGTGTCATAAAAAAGAACTTTACACAGGTGTAGCCTCGCCTTGGGTTCTACGTTGCGGTCGACTCAATAAGTGTGGTGAAGAAGTTCACATTAAAGAGTTGTATCCAGATTTGTTTGAGTCTTTTTCTGAGCGTTTCCAGCCAACCAAAGCGAACCCTACCGCGAGCGCAGATGCGTTTATGGATAATGCTAGGGGTTTAAGTTCGGCTAAGTTTAATAAGGTGTATACGCAAGACATCTATTTTGATGCAAAGCTACAACTGGCATCAGCTACGGTTCGCTTTACGATAGCGCCTGATGTGTTTTGGGAGCGTTTAATTGATAAGCCAAGCCGTTTTAACCGCAAAGCGAACTTTATCGGTGCTTATCAAGGTATGGTTTGGCAGCACCCAGATATAGACTATTCCAAAGCGAAAGAGATATGGGTTGCAGAAGGCATTTTTGATGCGCTAGCACTGATTGAGAATGGTCTTGCAGCAGTATCGATGATGAGCTGTAACAACTATCCTCAACTGTTCTTAGATGGTCTAGCGAAAACCAATCCTCGAGTACGGATTGTCGTCGCCCTTGATTGTGACAGGGCTGGAAAGCGATTTACCAAGAAGATAGTTAAAAAACTTCATGATGCGCATTGGAACGTCACAGCCGCACAGCCCCCATTTAAGATTGGCAACCGTAAAAAGTTGGACTGGAACGAACTACACCAGTTAAGCCGGTTAAATGAAAAAAATATCGAGGCCTATCGCTATTATGGTGAATTGCTGATTGCAAAAACCGCCACAGCTAAAGCTATGGTGATGCACGAGCGCACTCAAAAACAGGTCTTTCATTTTGACTTTGATAACCGTTTGTTTCAGTTCAAGTTAGATATGGACCGATACGAAAAAGCAATGCGTAATCTTGAAGCAGTTGACGGCAACGAAAACCAAGAGGATTTGATTAGACGCGCATTGATTGAGGCAAATTGTGTTTCTGAGATTGCCAACTGTAAGCCTACTGCTTTGTACTATCAGCAAAACTTGATCACGGATGAAAGCTGGTACTACTTCAAGGTGGAATTTCCATCTGGCGAGGTGATGAAGAACACCTTTACAGGCGGTCAGCTCTCTTCTGCTTCTGAGTTTAAAAAGCGTTTGCTGCACGTTGCAAAAGGGGCGGTATATACAGGAAGCAGTAAACAGCTTGATATGTTAATGCTTAGCCAGTTACAGCAGATAAAAACCGTTGATACGATTGATTTTATTGGGTATAGCAAAGAGCATCAAAGCTACCTGTTCCGTGATGTGGCCATTCATAAAGGTAAGCTCACCAAGGTAAACGAAGAGGACTTTTTTGAGCTAGGAAAAATGAGCGTGAAGAGCTTAGATCAATCGGTGTCACTAAGTGTTAACCCAGACTTGAAAGAGTACGACCAGAATTGGCAAAAACTGGTGTGGCAAGCATTTGGCGAAAAGGGGCTGATTGCGCTCACTTACTGGTTTGGCTCTCTGTTTGCTGAACAAATCCGCCATATGGATAAAAGCTTTCCGTTCCTAGAGGTGGTGGGTGAACCTGGCTCAGGTAAAACCACGCTCATTGAATTTATGTGGAAGCTGCTAGGTCGTGAAGGGTACGAAGGTTTTGACCCGTCTAAGTCCACCATTGCAGCTCGTAGCCGTAATATGTCACAAGTGGCGAACATGCCAGTGGTGTTTATTGAGGGTGACCGCCTAAATGATGCCAAACAAAAAGGG
Organism: Vibrio sp. 03-59-1; assembly: GCF_013114135.1. Taxonomy (NCBI): domain Bacteria; kingdom Pseudomonadati; phylum Pseudomonadota; class Gammaproteobacteria; order Vibrionales; family Vibrionaceae; genus Vibrio; species Vibrio sp. 03-59-1. Next base: position 27,175 of record NZ_VTYA01000015.1, on the reverse strand, counting down.
TTCGATTGGGAAGAAACCAAGCCGCTTTATAATGGCCGTAGTGTGCGCTCTCGCGGAATGAAAACCGCTGGCAATCAAACCTATGAGCCCCCTTTTAAAGGCTCACTAGTGATAGCTCAGAACGCCACGGTTGACGCAAGCCCAGCCGTATTAGAGCGTATCATTCACCTATACACCGATAGACGCAGCCAAAACAACCAAACGAAGCGAGCCGCTGAGCAGCTAGAACGACTCGATACGGACAAGTTATCCGGTTTTCTGGTGAGCAGTCTCTTAGCAGAAGAGCGCGTACTCAAGGTCTACCAAGAGCAATTTAAGCATTATGAAAAAGTGCTTGAGGCGCAAGAAAGTCTTTTCCATATTCGCATCATTAAGAACCACGCTCAATTAATGGCTCTACTTGAAGCTCTTAGCGAAGTTGTACCGCTTGAAGAGGAATGGATAGAGTCAACCATTGACACAATGCTAATGCTGGCTAAGCAGCGACAAAAAGCCGTACAAGCTGACCACCCTTATGTTCAAGAGTTTTGGGAAGTGTTCGAGTTCCTAGAATCAAACGACTGTATGTTAAACCATTCAGCCGATCCCAATGCGATTGCGATTAGCTTAAACCAGTTCCAACAAGTAGCCGCTGACTGGAGACAGCCTATTGCGCCACTTGCTGACCTAAAAAACATGCTTAAGTCTGGTAAGTGTCACTCCTTTGTAGAGATTAAGACGGTGAAAAGTGGAGTGAATGCCAACTATAACCGACTCAATAAAGGCACTCCAAGACCAGAGCGGATGCGCTGTTGGGTGTTTAAAGCCGAGAGAACGCGCTAGGTCTGGAGAAAGATAGATGTTAATCACTTGCCCTAACTGTGGGAGTAAATCGCGTATCGCGACCTCTCACATTATTACAAATCAAACCCGTGAAGCCTACAACCAATGCATGAATTTAAACTGTGGCACAATCTTTGTGACTCACACTACAGTGCATCATATTGTTGAGCCAACGGGAGATAAGCCCGATCCAAAGTTACAGCCTGAGTTATGCAAAGGGATGGATTTACAGCAAATAGATATTTTCCAAGGTGCGTTATGAATAAGACAACTTTAGAGCAATATTGGATAAAAACGGCTTTCTTTGATGCGCTGACAACCAATAAAAATCAAATATTCTTATCGGCCTCTCCTGATGATAGCGATAGGCTACAACAGTACTTTCAGGAGACATCGAAGCTCTCGGGGATATCGCTATTATCCAATCCGTTTGAGTTACCCAATGGCGCAAAGTTGTTTTTCCTATCACTTGATAACCGCGCATCGATGGGGCTGTCAGGTAACGCGTATGCGATTAACTGCTTTGATGAGTCTAATTTTTCGGATGTTTACCAATTGGTGTCCTCTTGGACGGTACTTAACAAACATAAGGCGATCTTTGCCTCAGAATTGTAGTTGCACTCATTCTTATCCCTTTCCAGCCCAAGTTATCATCTTGGGCTTTTTTGTGCCTAGTAGTACCGTGCTCACTTCTCAACAAGGTGGTGAACGCAAACACCAGCAGTAGATACTTATACTGCAAAAAAACAAATCACAGCGTAACACTTCAAAAAAACACACCTTCACACACGAGCATCAAGACTAGATGCAATGAGATTCAGAGTAACGCCGTCTCATTTCTCAAAAACAGTTAAAAAATAAGAAATGCAGTAAAAACAATAACATAAAAGAAAGGTGTATATTTAACCATCAATAGGGCAAAAAAATAAAGTTGAGCTTCGGAAAAGCGTTACTACCGTTACTGATATAAAAATATATACATAACCATATGATATATAATAACTTATTACCTATTTAACAACCGTTACTAAAGCGTTACCCAACCGTTACTGGTAACGGTTGTTAAGCGTTACTTTTGTTATTTGTAACTTATTGATTTTTAAGGTGGTAACGTTTCAGTAACGGATAGTAACGCTTTGACCGTTACCGATTATTATTTTATTTATCATGCGCTTAATGTCTATCTTGGGGGGTGGTAACGGTAGTAACGCTTTTCCGAAGGTGCGCTGGAAAAATTACTCATGCGCTTGTTTTTTTGCTTAAAAGCCCAATTTTGAATTACAGCCAGATCTATGCAAAGTGGGGGAGTTAAATCAGGTTGATATGTTTAGTTGACTTAACGCCATACCGCTCTAACTAAGTTCTGCCCCCTTGTTGGATAGGCCTTTTACTCATTCACATCCTGTTCATGGGGTTTTGCCCTACTAGAAGTTATCCATTTTTCTAATGCTGTTCGTCGTGAATCCCCGCGTTGTATCACGGGGGTAAATTCGACGTAACAATAAACGTTCACTGAATCAAATTATTATAAGTTTCACTGCATTGCACCTTGATTAACTGCCAAGTTGGCATAACATAATATATGTCCTACATTTTATAAGGTTTATATATGTCCAGTGCGTTTCAATCCTTAACACCTAGTATCAGTGGAAATAGCTCTCTAAGAGAACCTCAAATATGTTCATATGAAGCGTTACAAGAGTTCCACAACGAGCAATTTGACCCTGATACATGTAAAGAAGCAGGTATAGTTTTACCAGTAGGCTGCGGTAAATCTGGTTGTATCACTCTTACTCCATTTGCCTTTAAATCTAAGCGAGCACTTGTTATTGCACCTGGCGTAGCGATAGCTCAGCAACTACAGAAAGATTTCGAGCCTTTAACCTCGTTCTATAGACGCTGTAGCGTCTTAACAAATGAGTTCCCAGAAGCAGTTGAAATTAGAGGAACTGATACCAACTTAGATGATCTCAAAGAATCTGATGTTGTCATTACTAACATTCAACAGCTACAAGGTGTTGATAACAAATGGTTAGACAAGCTTGAAGACGATTTTTTCGACCTCATTATTTTTGATGAGGGGCATCATAGTGTTGCTCAAACTTGGAACTCCTTAAAAGAAAAATTTCCAAAGGCGGCAGTAGTAAACTACAGCGCAACCCCAGAACGTTCGGATGGTCAGATAATGTCTGGTGAGGTGGTTTATTCCTTCCCTATTGCACAGGCAATTAAACGTGGATACGTAAAAGAATTAAAAGGTGTTGTTCTTAATCCTCAGTCTCTCAAATACGTGCGTAATGAAGGCGGGAATGAAGTTGAAGTTTCTCTTGAAGAAGTAATAAAACTAGGTGAGGAAGATTCGGGATTCCGACGTAGCATCGTTACTTCTACCGAATCGCTAAACACTATCGTTGATGCATCTATTCATCAATTGATGAATAAAAGGCAAGAAACAGGTAACAATAAGCTCAAAATAATTGCCTCAGCCTTAAATTATCATCATTGCATTCAAATAGTCGAGGCTTACAGAGCACGCGGGTTTAAGACCGATTATGTCCACTCTAAGAACGACAGCAAATTAAATGACCGTGTTTTATCTCAGCTAAACGCACACGAATTGGATGTTATCGTCCAAGTAAGAAAGCTAAACGAGGGCTTTGACCACCCTTACCTATCTGTCGCAGCAGTGTTTAGCGTTTTCAGTAACCTATCTCCTTTTGTTCAATTTGTTGGTCGTATAATGAGAGTTATTACCCAAAATGAGCCTGACAATCCATTAAACAAAGGTGTTGTTGTATTTCATGCTGGGTCTAACATTGCCAACCGATGGACCGATTTCAAAAAATTTAGTAAAGCTGACCAAGAATATTATAACCAACTACTTCCATTGGAAGAGTTTCCTGTTTCAAACGGCGCAGACAAGAAGAGCTATGAAATATTGCCTAAACTTGTTGATGACAATGAGATTAGCGTTAGATCTCAAGCTGACATATCTATTTCAGAGTTGAACTTAATCGATGACCCTAAGGCTCTTGAAGCCCTTGAGTACTTAAGGTCCATTGGTGCAACTGGTAAAATTGAAGACCTGTTAGAAACAATTCCTACAAGTAAAGTTCAAGTTCGTAAGGCCAAGAGAAAGGCTTTACCAGAACGAGTTAAAACCTCTGCTATGCTTATTGTCAAGCGACTGCAATTAAATCCAAGCGGGAAAGGTCTTGATAAATCTTTCCGCCTAGCAAACCTCCCTTATGTCATATCGCAAATAAACAGTGATATTAATATGGTCGTTGGCAAAAAATCAGGGTGTAGAGCTGATCTGAATATTGGAGAGCTTGAGCTAATTGAGAGTAAGTATGACGCTATTCTTATTGCAGTTGAAGATAGGCTTAAATAATGAGTACCAAGTCTTTAATTACCACTACGAAATTCACTCATGCAAAACGTGAACATAGATGTAAAGCAAATAAGAAACACACAATTTCACAACATGAGCTTCGTTTAGAGGTCAAAAATGATAGGAATTGGGACAAATACTGTATGCATTGCGCTGCTATCATCATTAAGAAGATGGAAGACGATTCGGTGGTATTGAGTAACCAATTTAGAGAGTTACTTTGAAGTTAAGACCTTTCTAGGCCAACTTCATTTGCTCTAAAGGTCTCATATTCTTTTAAACAACATCACTTATAAAGCTCCTTTCGGAGCTTTATTTTTACTTCATGATCCTAGCTAATGCCCTTGCTACCTTTAACATGATCTGCACCATCAATACTGGACGCTACGTTAAGCGACTTTCCATACCTTTAGTTATCTATAAATTGCTAATTTAGGGGAAGCTGTAGCTCATTTATGTCCAAAAACGTGTTTGATAAGTTACGACCCAACAGTTGTCTTACACGAATCATGTAAGACTTAGCCTTCAAAAATCAATTCTGCACAAAAACGAACGAATGCGATCCTCTCCTTTTTTTACCCCCCTAACAAAACCTACCGCAGAGCCTTGTATACCAACGGTTAGAGCTAAATGAAACTTGCCTAAGTATGCACAACTCTGGATCGTTTTATTGTAGGGCGGAATTTTGGTGCGGAGGGAGGGGTGAGTCCGAACAAGGCTTGCGCGCACCATTTAGAAGATCAAATCCGTGCGAATACGATCACCCCCGTATTTAGCCATTTTCTAGATTTGGGTTTTAGAAAGTCCTTGGATATTCAGAAGATCACCGAGTTGATACCGTCATTCTATCGGGGTCATCTAGAACTGAGGCAAACAATATGTATGTAACGTGTCCAATTTGCTATTCCAAAGCTCACGTCATTAGCAAACAGAAAAAGACAACCAAGGAAAGCGAACACACATGTCAGTGTTCTAACTTAAACTGCTCTTCTTCTTTCAAGATATCTTTAAGCCTGATTGGCAACATTATTCTTCCAAAGAAACAGGAGGCCACATGTTAGATTGCCCTAACTGCGGAAAGAGATATCGCATACTTACCTCTCGGGTAATTTCCAATGAAGTAAGAGAATTTTGCTGCCAATGTTTGAGCTGCTCAGCTCGGTTTCGCCAGTACTCTGTATTCGAAGAATTTATTGTGCAAAATTCCAATAGCCAGCCGCCGAATAAAGAGATTCAACCTGACGTCGCTAAAAGAAGAGAGAAGTTCATTGGCACGCTCAATCCATCACAAAAACCTCAAGTAGATAAGTTAAACCAATCGGCTATGACATTTAGATAATACTTTGAGGAATTACAGGCATAAAAAAAGCCGCTCAGCGAGAGCGGCTTTTGAACTTTCCAACAAGGAGACCGTGAGACAAGAAACTGAAGAGGAACCTTACTCACCCGTCCATAATACCCAACCTATCACCGCAATCTTGCTTCCTGCCTTCTAGATACGCCATCTAGAATTCTATCCAGTGCATTTACACCTTTTAAATCGGTTAAATAGAACCTCACCAAATAGAACCAATTTAAAAACCCAACAGGATATTTCATGGACATAATCACAGATAAAAAATTCAGCGCATACAAAGACGATAAACAAAAACGATATGACACCTATGACCAAGACGGTGCGTTTAATGTCAGTAATTCAATGGCTAGAAGCGAACTCATCAGAATTAAAGATACGGATGAATTTCTTAATCGCATTAACCTTATTCTGGTGACTCGCGAAATGGAAAAATCAATAGGCTTAGGCAGTGGCAAGCTCATCGCAGCTCGTACCGATACAGCAAAGGGCGGCACTCGCGTACCACGCAAAGTGAATCCAAGTATCGGAATGCCTTATGAGTGCAAGCAAGTTAATTTTGATTCCGCCATCTCCTACGAAACGATTGATGCATGGGCGCATCATGACGAGTTTAACGACTGCTTAGAGCGGGAGATGCAAAAGCACGCGAACTTAGATTTAATTAGAGTAGGCTTCTTTGGCCAAGAAACCGCCGACAATTCGGACGAAGAACTTAACCCCAACGGAGAAGATGTCACAGAAGGTTGGATTCAAGCGTTAAGAGACCACAGAGAAGCGTCCATTTTGAGCTCTGATAGCGGAGATATACGCATTGGTGAAGATGGACACTACGCAACCGTTAATGAAGCGGTGTCCGCCGTGAAGGAAAAAATCGCGCCCCGCCATCGTGACGTTAACGACCTGATTGTATTACTTGGCAGTGATTTAGTAGCTCATGATGCAGCCAGTTTCTATCAAAAGCGTATTGATCCGAAGCAACCCGTTCACCAAATAGAAATGCGACAGCTCAAAGAGTCCTATGGTGCGATGCCTGCCTTTATGCCGTCTTGCTTTCCGGCTCGGGGCATCATGGTAACCAGTTTCGACAACCTATCCATTTACTTCTTAATTCATGCCTTCAGACGTTCATTTGGAAAGCGCAATGATAGCCTCAACCGTCTGGAGAATTTTGAATCGATGTCTTTATCTTACGTCATTGAGCAATTGGACAAAGCCGCCGCTATTGATTTTGATGCGGTAAAATTAAACAAGAGTGGTGTTTGGAAATAATCCCACGAATCAACAGAAGAGCCGTAAGTCACTTGATAGCGCAGGCTCATTCCATACAATGAAGTGAACTACCTATGTTTATATCTGATCCTATCTGTATTTTAACCGCCGGAATAGCCGTTAATGGCAAAGAAATTAGTCAGACAATTATTGATGAAATGGCCGAGGGTTATAACCCAAGCGTTTATACCGCTCGAATAAAAAAAGACCTGGCGCAGTTCGGCGACGCGCTCGGCTCTGTTGCTTCGCTAGAAAAGCAGGGAAACAAGCTGTATGCCGTGCTTAAGCCTAACTCAAAGCTACTGCGTACCGTTGAGCAAGGTCAGCTATTGCATACCACATGCGAGTATGTAGAAGAGTTTGCGGGCACAGGTAAGGCATACTTAACAGGCCTTGCTTTAACGGACAATCCATCATCTCTAGGCACCACTCAAATTCACCTTTCAGCAACGTCTCATAATGACATTATAAAGAAGAACTCATTCTATGAAAAAGGTGATCAAATTAGCGAGTTAAAAAACAAAATAACGACGTTATCCGCTCAACTGGACAGCCTAACCATACAGGCTAATGCACTCACAAATGAGTCAGACAGAGAGGGAGAGGAGGACATGTACCTTTGACCGTTCAGGATATCAAAATAAAAAAGCCAGCTATAAGCTGGCTTTTTTATTCTACATAAGTATGCAGGAATACGGCAGGGGTGGAGAAATTCGAACTCCTAACACGCGGACTTGGAAATTCTGATCTATTAGTTGTGGTCTTTTTGTGGTCGCTTATTGTGATATATTAATTAAAATCAATTACTTACTTGTCACTGTAAGGCTCATTACTGAGCCTTTTTCCATTAAAAATTAAGGGTTACAGTTTTTTTATAAAGCGGCTTTCCACTTCAACTGTAAACTGGTCACTGTCTGTGAGTATAAACTGAATCTTTGAAACTGGAGAGCTGATTTTTTCTGGATCAATCCCTAAGCTCATCGGTAAGTTCAGTACTTCCCCTGGCTCAACGGTGACAGTTTGGTTGCCATACCAAATAGCACCTGGCAATCCTGTTACCTCTAAATCATAGCTTTGGGTCTGCTGAGTTTTATTGATGACTTTTAAGGTATAAGTGTTTTCAAAGAAACCTTGGCTATTGACTCTGACTAACTGGTTTCTATCTTTCAGTACACTTAAGCCAACTGGTGCAACACTGGCGACTTGAACAAAGAAGAGGCCAATCATTAATACTAAAATGCCGCCATAACCTAATAATTTCGGTCGCATGACCTTAGTATGATTACCAGATAAGCGGTGTTCAGTGGTGTAATTAATCAGACCTTGTTGGTAACCCATTCGATCCATGGTTTTATTACATGCATCAATACAAGCACCACAGTTGATGCATTCATATTGCAGACCATCACGAATATCAATACCTGTCGGGCATACCTGAACACATAAATCACAATCAATACAGTCGCCCAATCCTAATGCTTTCGGATCGGCTTTGCGTGAGCGAGGACCACGGTTTTCACCACGTTTAGTGTCGTAACCGACGATAAACGTATCTTTATCAAACATAGCCGATTGGAAACGAGCGTATGGACACATGTGAAGGCAAACAATGGATCGCATCCAACCTGCGTTACCATAAGTACATGCCGCAAAAAAGATGACCCAGAATGCAGGCCAAAAGCTGGCATTAAAGGTAAAGAAATCAATCACCAAATCTTTGACTGGTACAAAATAGCCAACAAAGGTTAAGCCCGTTAGTAGCGCGATACCTATCCAAGCTAAGTGTTTAACGGTTTTCCGCATGATGAGGTTTGAGGTGGGTTTATTGGCGTCTTGTTTGCGTCGTTTATTCGCTGAACCTTCCAATTTTTCTTCAAACCAAATGTACATGAATGTCCAAACAGTTTGAGGACATAAATAGCCACACCATACTCGGCCTAAAAAGGTGGTTAAAAAGAATAGGCCAAACGCTGCGATCATAAATAGCAGAGCTAACAGAGTAAGATCTTGCGGATAAAGAGTGGTGCCAAAGAAATTAAATTGTTGGTTACCTATATCGAGTAAAATTGCTTGGCGTTCACCAAACGGGATCCATGGTGTTAGTGCAAAAAGCAGCAATAGAAACCAGCCACCATAGCGGCGTAGTTGTTGGAAGAAACCTTTACTTTCTCGAACGTAGATGCGATTACTTGGGTTAAACCTATCGCCATTCCCTTTATGGGTTTTTGGATTGAAGGTTTTGGGAGTCACATCTTTGATATCGATCTTATCCTGACTCATTGGAGCTATCCTTATTGGGCTTTAGGTGTGATTTATTTAATTCACACTCTTAGACATTGCATTTTATTATGTGGTGTTTCATTGAGCTTTTTCGTTGGCGATTATAGCGCCAATGCTGGTGACTTTTTTTTAAGGCTATCAACCTTTAACAATCTTTGTTACTACAGATCAGTAGAAAAAGAGTAGAACAGAAAAAAAGCGACCATCTGGCCGCTTTGAATAAAGTCATAAATTACTGTGAGATGATTTATTTGATGATACCGCGAGCTTTGAGGATTGCGGTTTTAAAGTCATCTTCTTGGTCTTTTTTGAGACCTGGGATCATTTCGTCTTTTTCACTGTTACGCATTTTAAGATGGTAGATCAGTACGTCATCGGTTAGATCTTCGATTTTGTCTTCGTATCCTGCCTCTTGAGCTAATTTTACAATGAACTGTAGTAGGTTCATTTCTGAATCTTTTTGCCATTCAGGTTCGATTAATTCAATCAGCTCTTCTATACGATGGCACTTCATTGGGCTTTCTCCATAATAGTTATAATGATTTTGAGTAAAGGTATCAAAATGCACCGCATAAGATAAGGAAAAAGCGCAGTATTAAACTGCGCTTTTTATTAAGCAGCTTGAATGACTTTTACTGAAGTAGAAGCATGAAGTGCCGTCTTTTCCACTAAAGTCATTGTTGGTGCTACTTTTTTTGCCGAAGACACAGCGACAAAGCTGCAACGACGACGAGACGCACCACGATTTGAGTGCGAAAACCTGACAGGAGTTGGGCGCATTAATATACCTAACAGCCAGGCATTTCCATTGCCAATTTAATGGCCCGATTATCTATGAGTTGCTCCCCTTTGCTTGTTAGTCATAAGTGCAAGGCACCATTCGTAATCATGTTCAAAAAAGAGTGACTCTTCTGGCGTAAGCCTATCCTATAAATAATCAGGAATAATGATATGTATGCATATCATTATTCAGAATATCACCTTACTCGTTCTGGATCGACAGCTGAGTAAAAAACAGCCACCTTGAACCCTCATCATCAAGTAAAATGAATTGAGTTGCAGTCAGTTTCATGAGTACTATTAAGGTAAGCGAAAGGAGAGTGCTGATGTCATTTTTGAAGAAAACCTTAGCAAGTTTTGGTATTGGATCTGCAAAAGTGGATTCTGTTCTACAGCAAGAAGTCTTGTTCCCTGGGCAAAAAGTGAATGTCGTGATCCATGTTTATGGTGGTTCGACACCTCAGGAGATAGATAACATTGACCTGAAACTTTGTTGTCAATATATCGATGAAGTCGAAGTGGGTGGTGGCGACAATCGCGAGCAACACACCAAGCGAGTGAAGCAGAGTTATGCGCTTGCGAGTTGGGCGTTACCTTACTCTTTTACTATTGGTGCAGGTGAGCAACGAGATTTTGAGATTGAACTTGATATCCCATGGAATACGCCTGTGACCATTGGTGATGCGAAAGTTTGGTTAGAGACAGGGTTAGATATCGCGCTGGCGATTGATCCTACGGATAAAGATATTTTGACAGTGAGACCCGATCCTATCATGGATGGCATTTTCACTGAGTTGGAAGAGCAAGGGTTACGAATTCGACAAGTTGAGTGTGAAGCTGCTAAAGGTTTCGCCATGCCTTTTGTCCAAGAGTTTGAATTTGTACCAACAACGGGCCCTTACCACGGTCGTTGGCGTGAATTAGAGATTGTGGCTTATCGAGACGCTGAGCAATTGCAACTTTGGTTCGAGATAGACAGAAACCGAAAAGGATTTGGTGGCATGTTATCTAGCTTGCTGGGTTTAGGTGAACTTAAACGTAAACTCGTGATCCCAGCAGACACACCCGCTAGCGAGGCAGGAAAGATCGTTTTAGAGTATCTAGAACAGGTCAGTTAGTCAGATATTATTCAATTTAGACGTTTTCTGGCAAACAGTCTTTTGACTGGTAAAATATTGAGCTTACACGTGTAAGCTTAATATGGCATACTGGTAGAATCAAATAATGGTCCTACCATGGAAAACTTATGAATCAACCAACGAATACGGCCTACAGTACAACTGAAGAGTTAGCCAATGCGATCACCCATGGTATTGGTTGCCTTTTTGGTATTGTGGGTTCAGTTTTACTGCTCAATAACGCCATCGAGCATGGCGCTGACATCATGACTTTAACCAGCATGGCAGTTTACGGTAGTAGCATCATTTTACTCTTCCTTGCCTCTACACTGTACCACTCTATTTCAAACCCTAATACGAAACGCCTTTTCAAAACGTTAGATCACTGCGCGATATATCTACTGATCGCAGGCAGTTATACCCCATTCCTGTTAGTGGGATTAAGAACGCCGCTAGCGATAGGATTAATGGGCGTGATTTGGGCGATTGCGCTGATTGGCGTTGTTATGAAAATCGCATTTGTTTACCGATTCAAACGTGCATCGTTGATCACCTACTTGATTATGGGTTGGCTCTCTATGATTGTTATCTACCAGTTGGCGCTAAATATTGCTGTGGGAGGTTTAGTTTTACTGGCGGCAGGCGGCGTGATTTACTCTTTAGGTGTGATTTTCTATGTAACAAAACGCATCCCTTATAACCATGCTATTTGGCATTTGTTTGTGCTAGGTGGATGCGTATGTCACTTCTTTGCTATCTATCTTTATGTGCCAATTATCTAAGAGTTGATGTGTTTAGCGAGATTCAACATTCAGCACGTTAACATTGATTTGATAGCCGGTATGTTGAGGTACTTCGAATACTAAATTACGACCAGACTCAGATGATTGTGGTCTTAGATAAGTGTCAGCAATACGCTTGATTGATTTCCAGATAGCCACTTCCGTTTTAAGCAGAGAAACACCTTGTGAGTCTAATATTTCAACTTCTAGATCAATCAATACAATCGATTGAGAGCTTTGATTGGTGATAGAGGTTGGAATAATCAGCGTGCCGGACTCATAACTGGCAGACTGAAGTAAAATATCTATACCAGAATCAGAAAGTTGAAGAATGTGCTTATTTGCTCCAACCTTGAATTGAGTACCTGCTTTTTTCGAAGCCAGTGGGATCGCGACAACATCCGTGGTTTCCTCACTTTTGGCAGATAAGTACTCCCAAGTAAAATCATCATTCAGCTGAATTTGTTGTCCGTTTTCCAGTGTGACGATTTGATTGGCTAGCACATTACTGCTCAGAAATATGCTTAATAACATTATCCATTTGTTCATTGTAAACCTCTTTAACGGCGCCAAAAGGCAGGAAAAAATAGTACTAAAATAGTCAGTATTTCAAGTCTTCCCATCAGCATACCAAAACTGAGTATCCACTTTGCAGCATCAGGGAGAGGAGAAAAGTTACCCGTTGGACCAATAACCGACCCCATTCCTGGGCCTACATTCGCGACCGCAGTAATTGAGCCTGAAATACTGGTGATAGGATCGAGCCCCATAGAGCTTAAAGCCGCAGCAATAAAAATAATGGTAATGAAGAACATTAAACCGAAAGCGACCACGGAACGAACAATATCGTCATTTACTGGCCTTTGGTTATAACGTTGAACAAAGACACCAGATGGGTGAATCAGTTTCATTATCTGCTTATTCAGGAGTGTCATCGCAATTTGGAAGCGGAATATTTTAATGCCCCCAGATGTCGAACCTGAACAAGCCCCTGCCATCATTAAGAACGCAAATAACACGCTAGGTAGAGCGCCCCATGCGGTGAAATCCTCTAAACCAAAACCTGTGGTGGTCACGACCGATACAATGTTAAACATGGATACTCTTAGCGCGTCTAAAACCGCATAGCCATCTCGAATGATTAACCAAGCGGCGACAATGAAGCTTGAGCCTAAGAACAGATAAGTGAAGCCTCGTACTTGAGCGTCTTTATACAGAGCTTGTGGCTTTCTTTTGCTGAGCACAGTCACAAAGAGCAAGAAAGGAAGTCCACCCAGATACATAAATAGAGTCGCAACCCAATGAGCTCCGTTTGAGAAGTGATTCATTGAGCCATCAGATGTTGAATAACCACCGGTTGAAAGGGTAGTAAAAGAGTGATTGATCGCATCAAACAAGTTCATGCCTGTTGCTAAGTAACCCAGTAGGCACAACACCGTCAATACGAGGTAGACCAGAACTATATTTTTGGCGACAGTTTTCGCGCGAGGGCTACTTTTATCGGACCAATCTGATGATTCCGTTTGGAATAGCTTCATCCCTCCAACGTTCAGCATTGGCAGAATGGCAACCGCCATTACGATAAACCCTATACCTCCCAACCATTGTAGGATTGAGCGCCACAATAAAATGCTGGGAGCCATACTGTCTAAGCCACTTAAAACGGTGGAACCCGTGGTGGTAATGCCTGACATGGTTTCAAAGTAAGCGTCAGTAAAACTGATGTGGTTGATGAAAACGAAGGGCAGGGCAGCAAAGGCACTGGCGATAGTCCAAACCAAAGAGGTGATTAGAAACATATCTCGAACACTTAATTTAAAGTGTGCGGTGCGACCAATGGTTAAACAGATAAACGCCATTAAATGGGTGATCAGAACCGATTGACCAAACTCTAAAAAGCCACCCGTTCCGGTAAAAAACGCGACAAGTGTTGGGATATACATAAATAGGGCTAGCTTGGATAACACTAACCCTATAACAAAAATAATCGGACGCAGATTGACCATTTTTAGTGACCTAAAGGAAGAACGGACTCGGCTGGAACAGTGACTCTACATCGGCAACATACTTTTTATCGACTAAGAACATAACGACGTGATCATCTTGTTCGATCATCGTTCTGTCATGAGCGATGAGCACTTCTTCGCCACGAACAATGGCACCAATGGTTGTACCTGGAGGAAGTTTAATATCACCGACGGCGCGGCCGACAACTTTAGAGGTGGTTTCATCACCGTGGGCAATTGCTTCGATGGCTTCTGCTGCTCCGCGACGCAGTGATGATACATTCACAATATCGGCTCGACGCACGTGGGTAAGTAGTGCGGAAATCGTCGCTTGCTGGGGTGAGATCGCAACATCGATAACGCCACCTTGAACCAAGTCTACGTACGCTCCACGTTGAATCAGCACCATTACTTTTTTCGCCCCCATGCGCTTAGCGAGCATGGCAGACATAATGTTGGTCTCATCTTCGTTGGTTAAGGCAATGAAAACGTCAACTTGGTCGATGTTTTCTTCCGTAAGTAACTCTTGGTCTGCCGCATCACCACAGAACACAATCGTATTCTCTAGCTCTTCAGAAAGCTTTTCAGCCCGTTTATGGTTGCGCTCAATCAACTTAACGCTGTAGCTGTGTTCAAGACGCTTAGCGAGACTGGCACCGATATTACCGCCACCGACAATCATGATTCTGCGGTAAGGCTTTTCTAAACGTTGAAGTTCACTCATAACGGAACGAATATGGTTACTTGCTGCAACGAAGAAAACTTCATCATCGGCTTCAATAACGGTGGTTCCTTGAGGTCGAATCGCACGTCCTTGACGGAAAATCGCGGCAACACGAGTATCAATATGAGGCATGTGACCACGTAAAGCAGACAGAGCATTCCCTACCAGAGGGCCGCCATAATAAGCTTTTACCGCCACTAAACTGACTTTTTGTTCGGCAAAACTCACCACTTGAAGGGCGCCAGGATATTGAATGAGACGCTCAATATAACTGGTTACGAGCTCTTCTGGAGCAATGAGGTGATCAACCGGGATTGCGCCTGATTTAAACAGCGCTTCTTTTTCTGCCAAGTATTCAGGAGAGCGAATACGGGCAATACGGTTCGGTGTGTTAAACAGAGAGAAGGCAACCTGACACGCAGCCATATTGGTTTCATCCATATTGGTTACAGCAACCAACATGTCAGCATCTTGTGCTCCGGCTTCCCGCAAAGTTGTTGGGTGGCTGGCGTAACCATTCACCACTCGTAAATCATATTTATCTTGCAGTTCACGAAGGCGATCACCATTGCGGTCGACAATGGTGATGTCATTGTTTTCGCCAACGAGGTTTTCTGCCAGAGTGCCACCGACTTGGCCAGCACCAAGAATGATGATTTTCATACTTTGCTTCTCTTGTTTTACTCAGTTATGCGCCAGTCTTTTCTATTCTCAGAAAGCTGCGCAATTAAGGTGCTCATTCATAATGAATGCGAGCAGTGCTTCAAGTTATAAGCGCTGCTCGAATCAATGTTATACGCTTAAGCGAGCGATTTAACCAATACGGCGTAGTAGAAACCATCCATATCTTCTTCACCAGGAAGAATTTGGCGGCCTGGGTTTTCTACATCAGAACCAACTAATTGTGCATTGTCGGTTCGTGCCAAGAAATCTTTTACTTGTATGCTGTTCTCTTGTGGAGTGATTGAACACGTCGCGTACACCATCGTGCCGCCCGGTTTAAGCTCACGCCACATCGCATCCATAATTTCACTTTGAAGTGCCGCGAGTGCATCAATATCAGACGCTCTACGTAACCACTTAATGTCGGGGTGGCGACGGATCACTCCAGTCGCTGAACAAGGCGCATCTAACAAAATACGGTCAAATTGATCACCTTGCCACCACTCTTCAGGGTAGCGAGCATCTCCGCAGATAACATCAGCACGCAGTTGTAAACGCTGTAGGTTGTCATACACGCGATCCAAACGGCGGTCATCGCAGTCAATGGCAACCACTTCAGTGTTCTTTGTGCGCTCTAAAATATGCGCAGTTTTGCCGCCAGGTGCAGCGCAGCAATCTAAAATTAACTCACCGTCTTGTGGTGCTAAGTAATCGACAGATAATTGAGCCGCAGCATCTTGAACCGATACCCAACCTTTAGTGAAACCTGGTAGTAAAGTGACATCACAAGGAGACGTTAATTTTAATGCATCTTCCGCTTGAGGGTGCGGTGTGCATTCAATGTTTTCGCTATTTAACAGTGCTAAGTATTCATCACGAGTGTGGTGCTGACGATTCACTCGTAGCCACATTGGTGCTTTACTGTTATTCGCTTCAACGATGGATTCCCATTGTTCTGGGTAACTCTCTTGAAGCATTTTTAAAATCCAGCTTGGGTGGCAATATTTGCCTGCGTTATGACTAACGGCCAGTTCGTCCAAGCGGTCTTGTTCGCGTAAGTAGCTACGAAGTACGGCATTAATTAAGCCACGTAAGCTCGGACCTCGTAGGGTTACTGTTCCTTCTACGGTTTCACCAACGGCAGCGTGAGCAGGAATGCGCATAAAACTTAATTGGTAGATACCCACTAAAATTAAGTGGTGGAATACTCGCTTTTTACCTTTAAGCGAATTATCCATCAGCTCGTTCGCAATGGTTTCTAAACGTGGTAAATAACGTAATGCTCCGTAACAGATCTCTTGAAGAAGAGCGTGGTCACGAGGTTTAATCGTTTTCTGAGCTGCTGGTAAAGCATGTGAAAGTGAATGGCCTTTATCGACCACTTGAAACAGGACATTTGCAGCTGCAGCGCGAACATTCATGATGGATACCCGATTGTTGAATCAAAAAAATAAAGGCCAGTAACGACTGGCCGAACTTGCTTGCCGAATTAGTTGAGTTGGCTTCCCACTTCAAACCAAGCAGCACGCGAGTTTAAGATGTCTTGTACCGACATGGCTTTTTTCCCCGGTACTTGTAGCTGCTCTAAAACAAGCACACCACTGCCAGTTGCCACATAAATGCCCGTTTTATCGGCTTTAAGTATGGTTCCCGCCGGTTTATCGGTTGTTTGAGGTTCCACACGGCTTTGCCATACTTTGATGCTATTTTCTGCAACAGAGAAGTGACTCATCGGCCAAGGATTAAAGGCTCGAACGCAACGTTCAATGGCTTGAGCATCCATCGTCCAATCAATCTTAGCTTCTTCTTTGCTAAGTTTTTTCGCGTAGTTGGCAAGCTCATCATCTTGTTTGACAGGTTTAGCATTACCGGAAGCGATGTCCGCTAAGCAATGAACAAGTGCATCTGGACCTAAATCCGCAAGCTTGTCATACATAGAGGCACTGGTGTCTGTCGTTTCAATCGGTAGAGTGGCAATGCTGAGCATGTCACCAGTATCTAAACCAATATCCATTTGCATGATGGTCACACCGGTTTCTTTATCACCCGCCCAGATTGAGCGTTGAATCGGTGCGGCACCACGCCAGCGAGGTAAAATTGAGCCATGCACGTTGATACAACCTAGACGCGGGGTATCAAGCACAACTTGTGGCAATAGTAGACCGTAAGCCACGACAACCATGAGATCGGCATTGAGCTCCGCAAGCTGCTGTTTTGCTTCATCGGCTTTGAAGTTTTCTGGTTGGTATACCGGAATATTATGTTCAAGGGCGATATTTTTTACTGGGCTTGCGGTAAGCTTTTTACCACGACCGGCTGGGCGGTCAGGTTGGGTATATACCGCAATAACTTCATGCTCCGAAGACAACAACGCCGCCAAATGACGGGCGGCGAAGTCCGGAGTACCTGCAAACACAATACGTAATGACTGGCTCAAGGTAACCTCACTTAATTTATTTTTGTTTTTCGTTAAAGCGTTTAATTTTCTCTAACTTTTCTTTGATGCGCTTGCGTTTAAGAGGCGAAAGGTAATCAACAAACAGTTTGCCTTTTAAATGGTCCAATTCGTGTTGTACACAAATCGCCAGTAAGTCATCAGCGTCGAAGGTGAACTCTTCGCCATCACGATTGAGAGCTTTAACGCTCACTTCAGCCGCACGAGGAACTAAACCTCTTGCGCCCGGAACCGAAAGGCAACCTTCTTCGATGCCATCTTCTCCGCGTTTTTCGGTGATTTCAGGGTTGATCAGAACCATTGGTTCATCACGAGTTTCTGAAATATCAATCACAACAATACGTTGGTGGAAATCAACTTGCGTAGCGGCTAAGCCGATACCTTCTTCGTCGTACATGGTTTCAATCATGTCATCGACGAGCTTTTGGATCTCAGGGGTAACTTTCTCTACCGGTTTCGCCACGGTACGTAGGCGGTCATCCGGGAATGTTAATACTTGTAATACAGACATATACACTCTAAATGTTGAACTGTGCCGAAACAGCATAAACCTTGTTGGCTCAATTCTAGACATTTTAGAGGGCAAATGACAGCATCCTAAGACCAATTATTCGATTCTCTATTACTCATTACTCTAAAGGAGCGGGAGTTATGCCTTCATTTCTTCGCTGTATTACAGGCGCATTACTGTCAATGTCGCTCTCTATTTCTAATATTGCGAGTGCAAGTGAATCAATACCTGCACCTTTGACGATTCGAGATAATGCACCACAAACTTATATCGTTGTGAAAGGTGACACGCTGTGGGATATATCAGCTTTATATTTAGATAATCCATGGTTATGGCCTCGCTTATGGCAGATAAACCCTGACATTGAAAATCCACATCTAATTTATCCAGGAGATAGGTTAACGTTAACGTGGAGAGATGGTCAGCCAGTGTTAAGTCTTAAACCTATGGTCACTCTGAGCCCTAAGGTTCGCTTGATTGAAAAGAAAGCGGTACCGACTATTGCGGAAGAGTTAGTGCTTCCTTACCTTCAATCGGATCGGTTGGTAGAGAAAGATCTCCTTGATAATGCTCATAGGGTTCTAGGAACAAGTGATGGTCGTAAGTTTTTAACCGCCAATGACCGCCTATTTATTGATGGTCAGCACAGTCATGCTGAGTGGGGGATTTATCGTCAGGTTGAAGAGTATAAGCGTGAAAGCCCAGAGGTAAGTATCACATCTTTACGTTTAGTGGCAGCGGCTACTTTGGTGGACAGTGATGAAGAATTTAGTAGTTTACAGGTGACCTCTCAACGACAAGAAATATTGATTAATGATGTGGTGTTACCTGAAGTTGGCATTGAAACCATGACGTTATCCACCACCTTTCACCCTCAACCTGCTCCTCAAGGTGCATTCGCCAATATTTTAGGAGCGATAGCGGGAAGCCAGTATGCTGCAAACAACCAAGTGATCATTCTGGATCAAGGTACGGAAGATAATTTACGTCAAGGAAGTATGTTTGAGTTAATTAAACCCGGAGCGATGGTACATAGCAAAGAAGGTAAGTTTAGTTATGAGGGCGAAAAGAGTGATGCTATTCAATTGCCTGATATCACCGTTGGTCGCTTGATTGTTATTCGTCCTTATCAATATTTTAGTTTAGGGCTGATAACAGATAGCTCTACGCCTATTGGTCGAGAAATTTCTGCTATTTCACCAATCAAGCCAGTGACTATTGCGATCAGTAGTGAAGATGCAGGATCGTGACGGAGCAAGAACTCGAAGCGTGGTTGATGTTGAGCTTCACTCCCTATTTGGGAGAAAAGAGATTATCCAGATTAAGATGTATCGATTCACTGGTTAACATTGTTCAATATAAGCCTCAAAACCTTCAGGCAATAGGGTTCAAAACAAAACAGATAGAGTACTTAAAACATAAAGCTCTCTCAGATGTTGAGCCTTGCCTAAAGTGGGCTCAGCAACAGAATCATCATATTATTACCCCTCTCGATATACATTACCCACCACTTTTAAAAGAGATCCCCTCCCATCCGCCAGTATTATTTGTAAAAGGTAACTCGAGTTGCTTGGGGGATCCTCAAATCGCAATGGTTGGCAGTCGAAATGCTAGCTTGGAAGGGCGACAAACCGCGAAGTCGTTTGCGAAAGAATTTTCTAACCAAGGTTTAATCGTAACTAGCGGGCTTGCATTGGGGATCGATGGTTACGCTCATGATGGAGCGTTAGAAGGAAGTGGTGAAACGGTGGCTGTACTTGGCTCTGGTCTTGATAATATTTATCCAGCTCGCCATAGGAAGTTGGCTGAAAGAATTATCGATAAAGGGGCGTTAGTTTCAGAATTTCGTCCTAGTGCCAAGCCTAGGCCTGAAAACTTTCCACGGCGTAATCGCATCATTAGTGGCTTGTCTGTTGGGGTCTTAGTCGTTGAGGCGGCAGAAAAAAGCGGTTCTCTTATCACGGCTCGTTACGCAAACGAGCAAGGGCGTGATGTTTTTGCTATGCCGGGCTCTATCCATAACCCTAATAGTCGTGGCGGAAATAGTTTAATTAAAGCGGGAGCATGTTTAGTCCAAAGTGCGCAAGACGTTCTCTCTGAAATAGAAACTCTGGTAAACTGGTCTATAGATCATCAGCCAAATTTATTCGACATGGTGGAAGAAGAGGAAGAATTGCTATTTCCTCTTCTGTTAGCTAACGTAGGAATAGAGGTGACTCCTGTTGATATTTTGGCACAGCGGACCCATATACCTGTGCATGAGGTCATGATGCAGCTTTTGGAGCTTGAGCTCTCAGGGCATGTTGTTGCAGTAACCGGTGGCTATATTCGAAAGAGGAGGGGCTAGCTATGATGATGGACATACTAATGTATCTGTTCGAAACCTATATCCATAGCGAGGCAGAGTTGCAAGTGGATCAAGATGAACTTGAAGATGAGCTGACTCGTGCAGGTTTCCACCAAAAAGATATTTATAAAGCATTACATTGGCTAGAAGAACTAGCTGCGCTTCAAGAGAGCGATAATCATTCGGCAATATCCACAGGTTCAGCAACGTCAATACGTATCTATACCAAATCGGAAATAGCGCGAATTGATATGGAGTGTCGTGGTTTTCTACTGTTTTTAGAACAGGTAGGTGTACTCACAACCGAAATTCGAGAAATGGTCATTGATCGAGTTATGGGGTTAGAAACGGATGATTTTGAACTTGATGATCTGAAATGGATTATTTTAATGGTGCTGTTTAATGTACCGGGTAATGAAAATGCATATACCCAAATGGAAGAGCTCTTATACAGTAAAGAGCAAGGTATTCTTCACTAGTACTAACCAACAAGAGATGCCATGAGCAGTAAAATCGATCAGCAGTTATTTTCCGCTCACGAACACGCGTTGGAGCATGAACCATGTCCAGAATGCGGCAGTGAACTGCAACTCCGTCACGGAAAACATGGCCCGTTTTTAGGTTGCTCGCAGTATCCGAGCTGTAGCTATGTTCGCCCATTACATCAAAATGATGGTCATATCGTAAAAGAACTTGGAGTAGCTTGCCCTAAGTGTGCCAATGAGTTGGTATTAAGGCAGGGCCGTTATGGGATGTTTATCGGATGCAGCAGTTATCCTGAGTGTCACCATATTGAGTCCCTCGATAAACCGGAGCAACCAACAGAAGATAAGCCACTACATGGTTGTCCAGAGTGTGGCAGAGGACACCTTGTCGAGCGTAAATCTCGTTTTGGGAAAACGTTCTTTGCTTGCGACAATTACCCTAAATGCAAATTTGCAGTGAACCACCCTCCAGTCAAAGGTCGCTGTGAAGAGTGTGGTTTTACATTGTTGGTTGAGAAAAAATTGGCGAGTGGAACTAAGTATCAATGCTCTAGCCGAAAATGTCAGCATACTCAATCTAACGAGTAAATATGTTGAAGGGTTATTAGAGGCTGCATATCAAAGACAAAATGGCGCATATAGCGCCATTTTGTGATCTTATCGGTTGTATATATTACTGTATTTTTAACGCAGCGCTTTTCAACGAAGGATAAGCCTTTTCGTTAAGCTCATTCGCAAGTTCAAGTAGTGCTTGTTGGAGATCTTTCCGCGAATTTGCACATACATTGATGTGCCCCATTTTTCTTCCTGCGCGTTTTTCTTTACCGTACCAATGAACATGACAACCTGGCATTGCTAATACGCTTTGTGGGAGTGAGTCTTCACCTAAAATGTTGACCATTGCTGTTGGGCGAATGCATTCGGTTCCACCTAGTGGCAGGCCGCAAACTGCTCGTAGATGATTTTCAAATTGGCAAACCTCAGCACCTTGTTGCGTCCAGTGGCCAGAGTTATGCACACGTGGTGCGATCTCATTAACAAGCAACGAACCTTGAACATCAAAGAACTCAAGTGCCAGCACGCCAACGTAATCTAAACGCTCAGCAACAGCTGTGAACATTACACTCGCTTGCTCTTGCAATTCAATGTCATCAATCGCTGTCGATAAACTCAACACGCCGTCGGTGTGAACATTTTCAGCCAGTGGGTACACTTGAATCTCGCCATTAGCGCCACGAGCACCAACAAGCGATACTTCACGATCGAACGGAACAAACTCTTCAGCAACAATTGCTTGGTTGTCGGTCGCGGCAATGCATTCAGCCATTTCTGCCCAGGTCGCGTCAACATTGTCTAATGTCTTTAAGCGCCATTGGCCTTTACCGTCGTAGCCGCCAAGTGTGCTTTTCAATACCATCGGTAAGCCAACGTGGGTAATTGCAGTGTCAAAGTCTTCGCGAGAGTTAATCACATAGTACTTAGCATTTTTCACGTTTGCTTCGTCTAACAGTGCTTTTTCAAGAAGGCGGTCACCACCTGCTTTGATTGCTTCTGTTGATGGTAAAAACTTACCACTGCGTTCACACACTTCAAGTATTTGATGGGGGATATGTTCGAACTCGGCAGTGATCACGTCTGCTTGCTCAATCGCGTTTTCTAACCCATTACCAATCACCGCTTGAGTGAGTGGATGAACGATATTACTGCTTCCGACATCAAAAGCTGATATTTGAATGTTGAGTGGTGCGCCCGCGAGCGACATCATTCGAGCTAATTGGCCTGCGCCTAGCACAAGAACATGCATGTCATTAGTCCTCAGCTGGGTTTGGGTTATCTAAAATAGTTTCTGTTTGTTGTTGACGGAACGCTTCCACTTTTTCCATTACACTCTCATCACTGGTGCCTAGAATTTGTGCGGCAAGTAATCCGGCATTTGCCGCGCCAGCTTCGCCAATCGCGAGAGTGCCGACTGCAATACCTTTTGGCATTTGAACAATAGAAAGTAGTGAGTCCATGCCTTTAAGAGCACGAGATTGAACAGGAACACCTAATACAGGAAGGCTAGTAAAAGCGGCTGCCATACCAGGAAGGTGCGCTGCGCCGCCAGCTCCAGCGATGATCACTTTTATACCGCGATCTTTGGCACTTGAAGCATATTCAGCGAGAAGCTGAGGAGTTCGGTGAGCTGAAACCACTTTTGTCTCGTATGCGATGCCAAATTGATCAAGCATTTCTGCGGCCAGTTTCATGGTTGGCCAATCTGATTTAGAACCCATAATAATCCCGACTTTCATCTCAAACTCCTTCAGTGCTATAAAATTAGGTGTGCGGATATTTTTCGCGCATTATACGGGTAAAATCGCCCAAGGAAAACGTTTGCGTCGGTGTGATTTAAACTTAGATACATTTTGCTATTAAATAGCTTTAGGTATGAACAGAGATAATTTGTACACTTACTTAATTAAAGCGAAGAATAAAAAGAAAGTTAAAGGGATGGTCATGGATAATTTTGAGCAGGCGCTACTGGCATTAAAGCAAGGTGAAGTTATTGCTTACCCAACTGAAGGGGTATTTGGCGTTGGGTGCGATCCTGACAATAATGAAGCGATAGATAAATTGTTAGCGTTAAAGCAACGCCCGGTTGAAAAAGGGTTGATCTTGATTGCTGCGAATTATAGCCAGCTTTTACCTTATATTGATGAAAGCCAGTTAACGGCAGCACAACTTAAGGAAGTGAAATCGACATGGCCTGGACCTGTCACTTGGATAATGCCGACCAGTGATAAAGTATCTTCATCACTCTGTGGGCAGTTTGATTCTATTGCGGTACGTGTGACCGACCATCCTTTGGTTCAAAAAATGTGTCATGCCTTTGGTAAGCCGCTTACCTCAACAAGTGCAAATTTAACGGGTCACCCTCCATGTATGACGACTCAAGAAGTAGAAGAGCAATTAGGTGATAAGTTAGTTGCGGTGTTGCATGGAGAAACGGGTGGACGAGAGAAGCCTAGTGAAATTCGAGACGCGAAAACGTCACGTATATTAAGACAAGGATAATCAGCTTAATGTCAGCGATAGATAAACAAGCCGTAAAACAGTTTCTGTTGGCCCTTCAAGATAGTATTTGTCAACAATTAGAGCAGGCTGATGGCAAAGCATTATTCGTAGAAGATGCATGGCAACGAACGCCAGATGAGAAGCTTGGTGGAGGTGGTCGTAGTCGTGTTATGAAAGATGGTGCGGTTTTCGAACAAGGTGGCGTAAACTTTTCTCATGTTTTTGGTCACGAAATGCCAGGATCTGCGACAGCGCACCGTCCTGAATTGGCAGGGCGAAAATTTGAGGCGATGGGAGTATCCCTTGTGATGCATCCTAAGAACCCTTATGTACCCACCTCTCATGCCAATGTTCGATTTTTTATTGCAGAAAAAGAGGGCGAAGCGCCTATTTGGTGGTTCGGTGGCGGTTTTGACCTAACGCCTTTTTATCCTTTCGAAGAAGATTGCCAACACTGGCACAATACCGCGAAAGAGATCTGTGCGCCTTTTGGAGCGGATGTTTATCAGCTGCATAAAGAGTGGTGTGATAAATACTTTTTCTTACCACATAGAGATGAAACGCGTGGGGTTGGTGGCCTTTTCTTTGATGATTTGAATGAGTGGGGTTTTGAATCTTCTTTTGCTTATATGCGAGCGGTTGGTGAAAATTATACCCATGCGTATTTACCAATCGTAAAACGTCGACAAAATACGGAATACAGTGAGCGAGAGCGTCATTTCCAACTTTATCGTCGTGGACGTTATGTGGAATTTAATCTTGTTTATGATAGAGGCACCTTATTTGGGTTACAAAGCGGTGGTAGAACAGAATCCATACTCATGTCTATGCCACCATTAGCTCGTTGGGAATATAGCTATAACCCAGAAGATGGCTCTCCAGAAGCCGATCTTTACCTGAACTATTTGAAACCGAGAGAATGGTAACAGTGATACTTGGCTAGCATAGTGTGAAGTGGTAGGGTCATCTTAGATGGCTCTTTTTTTAACTATATATAAGCAGGCAAGGATATGGCCCAACAAACCGATCAGTACGTTGTGTTTGGTAACCCTATTGGACATAGCAAATCACCTTTCATTCATACTCTTTTTGCAAGGCAAACCAATCAGAACTTAACTTATAGCACCTGCTTAGCACCTGCTGATGGTTTTAAAGATGCAGCGATGGCATTTTTTGAGCATGGAGGTAAAGGTTGCAATATTACCGTGCCGTTTAAAGAAGATGCGTACCAGTTTGCCGATCGCTTAACGGAGCGCGCTAAACTTGCAGGTGCGGTGAACACTTTAAAAAAGCTCGACGATGGTGATGTTATTGGTGATAACACCGATGGTGAAGGCCTGGTTCAAGATCTCCTTCAAAATCAAGTTAGGTTGGAAGGCGCTCGAATCTTATTGATTGGGGCTGGTGGTGCGGCACGCGGTGTGATTAAGCCATTGCTGGATCATAACCCGGCTCATATTACAGTAACCAACCGAACTTTTTCTAAAGCTCAAGAGCTGGCGGGTATATTTGAAGCTTACGGTTCTATTCGTGCTAAAAGTATGGAATCGATAAATGCTCCATTTGATGTCATCATCAACTCAACCTCGGCAAGCCTTGATGGTCAATTGCCTGCAATTAGCGAATCCATATTCTCATCGAATTCTGTTTGCTATGACATGATGTATGGCAAAGGGAATACCTGTTTTAATCAATGGGCAATTCAAAATAGCGTGAGCCAAACTTATGATGGTTTAGGGATGCTCGTTGGCCAAGCAGCAGAAAGTTTTATGTTGTGGCGAGGTCTTCGTCCTGGAGCGCGACAGGTATTACGTGAATTGCGTAAAAATTTAGAAGGTATGTAATGAATCAATCAATTCTCTTTGCTGATATACAAACATGGGATCAGCATAAATCCGTTGTTACTTTTCCTGCTCAACAAGCGGGAGCTCTGATTGAATGTTCGATTTCTCTTGAGATGATTGAAAGATTGTCGGGAATATCAGTCGATGGGGAACAGCAAACTCTTCAAGTGTTTTCTAGTATACGTTTTGATATTGAAGAGCTCGCGGAAGAATTAATTGAAAATGAAGAATTCAACGAAAGGGGCGAAATTGAGCTTAGATAATTTCGATGTTCTGCACTTCCGTTAAATAGTCATTTTTGTTTTGTACGTAGTTATCAGATGATTTTTGTAAGAAGGCTCGTTCTTTATCAGATAAAGGACGCGCTTTTTTTACAGGGCTACCTACATATAGATGGCCACTCTCTAGCGTTTTATTGGGTGGGACTAAACTACCTGCCCCAATCATTACCTCTTCCTCTATTACTACGCCATCTAATATTATCGCTCCCATTCCTACCAACACTCGATCATGAATGGTGCAACCGTGTAGCATCACTTTGTGCCCAATTGTCACATCATTCCCTATAAGAAGAGGGAAACCAGCTGGGTTCTCATTATTTTTATGAGTGACGTGTAATACACTCCCATCTTGAATATTGGTTCTTTGGCCGATGTGGATATGGTTAACATCCCCTCGAGCTGCAACAAGTGGCCAGATACTCGAATCATCGCCAATAACAATATCTCCCACTAGTACTGAACTTGTATCTATATAGACGCGTTCTCCGATTACAGGTCTTTTATCTTTATAACAGCGAATATGGCTCATAATTTGTCCTTAAAATTTGTCGTCAATTTTAATATAAATGACTTTTCTTATAAAAATGAGGCTTTTCGAATAAAAAACACTCAAACGATAGATAAATAACAAAAAACCTAATAAACCGCTTGCCAACGTGATCGTTATCTCTATAATGCGACCTCACTGACACGGCAGAGCCCACAAGGGTTCAAGCGCAATGTCAGTTTGGCTTCTAGCTTAAAAAGATAATTTGAAAAAGTGTTTGACACTCTCGTTTATCTCGCTAGAATAGCCCACCTCTTCAAAGGAAGCTTAGCGACTTGGAAGAGAAGCTCTTTAACAATTTAGACCTATCAATCTGTGTGGGCACTCGTTGATGATAATCACTAGTTTTGTACTGTTTGTTTTCGCTTTTTAAAGCGAAAGTAAATTAAGTCGAAACAAAAGATATCAATGAACTGAGTGACCAATACAAGTTCTTAGAACTTGGCACAGTCA
>NZ_VTYA01000014.1:0-96293 GCF_013114135.1 Vibrio sp. 03-59-1 | reverse complement strand
ATGACGGTTGAGCTAATCGCTCCAATCGCAATGGACGACGGTCTACGCTTCGCAATCCGTGAAGGTGGCCGTACAGTTGGTGCTGGTGTTGTTGCTAAAATCTTTGCTTAAGATTTGACTAACTACTAGTAAAAAGGGCATCATTTGATGCCCTTTTTTCTGTGTTAACCTTTAAGGTTATATAAAAGAGTAGATTTGATGGTTTTTTCATCAGTTTTTACTTTAAAAGCATAGAAAAAAGGTTAAGTTTATCTTAATCGATAAATAAAGTAGCGGCTCTGTGAATGTTTTGGAGTGGTTACAAGGAAATAGCCCTGCAACAGCGGGGTATTGTCGTCTATATTTATGACTTATCACAGGTTGGTTTTATGAAAGCAAATGCTGAAACTCCTGATAGCTCAAGTGCAGCAGATACTTTTAAGTGGTTTATCGCTTTTGCTCTGTTAGCCGCCGCTGTTGTGGGTAATTACCTGTATGGTGAATTATCGGTAGTAATTCGCGTTGCAGGTGTCGTTGTTCTTATCGCAGGTGCATTAGGCACAGCGGCAACAACAACTAAAGGTAAAGCTGCGATCTCTTTTGCTCAAGAGTCTCGAGTAGAAGTTCGCAAAGTTGTTTGGCCTACTCGCCAAGAAACTATGCAAACTACGTTGATCGTATTAGCTGTATGTATTGTAATGGCATTAGTGCTATGGGGCATTGACGGCATTATGGTTCGTCTTGTTGCATTCGCAACTGGTGTGTGAGGATTCTAATTCATGAGTGAAGCTCCAAAAAAACGTTGGTATGTAGTTCAAGCCTTTTCTGGTTATGAAGGTCGTGTATCTCAATCGTTACGCGAACATATTAAAATGCATGACATGGAAGAATTCTTTGGTGACGTACTTGTACCGACTGAAGAAGTGGTAGAAATGCGTGCAGGACAACGTCGTAAAAGCGAACGTAAGTTCTTCCCTGGTTACGTACTTGTGCAAATGATCATGAATGATGAATCATGGCACTTAGTTCGTAGCATTCCACGTGTTATGGGCTTCATTGGTGGTACCTCTGATCGTCCGGCACCAATCACCGACAAAGAAGCTGATGCTATCTTGAATCGTTTAGAGAAAGCGAGCGAAGCTCCACGTCCTAAAACGATGTTTGAAGCTGGTGAAGTGGTTCGAGTTAATGATGGTCCATTTGCAGATTTCAACGGTACAGTTGAATCAGTAGATTACGAGAAAAGCCGCATTAAAGTGTCAGTATCGATCTTTGGTCGTGCTACGCCTGTTGAGCTTGAATTCGGTCAAGTGGAAAAACTTGATTAAAAACTGGTCTTTTAGACTTGTTATAGGCGTGAAATGTGATTATAATTTCGCGCCTTTTTACGCTATTGCGGAAAAGAATTTTACAAACGGGGAGCTCACCAATAGGTTGGCGTTAGTACCCAAAATTTAGGAAATATCATGGCTAAGAAAGTTGAAGCTTATATCAAACTGCAAGTAGCAGCTGGTATGGCAAACCCAAGTCCACCGGTTGGTCCTGCTCTAGGTCAACACGGCGTTAACATCATGGAATTCTGTAAAGCGTTCAACGCAAAAACAGAATCAGTAGAGAAAGGTCTACCGACTCCAGTTGTTATCACAGTATACAGCGATCGTTCTTTCACGTTCGTAACTAAGACTCCACCTGCTGCAGTTCTTCTTCTGAAAGCTGCTGGCATTAAGTCTGGTTCTGGTCGTCCGAACACTGAGAAAGTTGGTACTGTTACTGACGCTCAAGTTCAAGAGATCGCAGAAACTAAAGCTGCAGACATGACTGGCGCAGACATCGAAGCGATGAAGCGTTCTATCGCAGGTACTGCTCGTTCAATGGGCCTAGTGGTAGAGGGTTAATAAAATGACAAAACTTACTAAGCGTATGCGCGTTATCCGCGACAAAGTTGAAGTGACTAAAGAATACGAAATCAACGAAGCAGTAGCTCTTCTTAAAGAACTAGCAACAGCTAAATTCGTAGAAAGCGTTGATGTAGCAGTTAATCTTGGTATTGACGCTCGTAAATCTGATCAAAACGTTCGTGGCGCAACTGTGCTACCACACGGTACTGGTCGTGATATCCGCGTTGCTGTGTTCACTCAAGGTGCAAACGCAGAAGCAGCTAAAGCAGCTGGCGCAGACATCGTAGGCATGGAAGACCTTGCTGAGCAAGTTAAGAAAGGCGAAATGAACTTCGACGTAGTTGTTGCATCTCCAGATGCAATGCGTGTTGTTGGTCAACTAGGTACAATCCTAGGTCCTCGCGGTCTTATGCCAAACCCTAAAGTTGGTACTGTAACTCCTAACGTTGCTGAAGCAGTTAAAAATGCTAAAGCGGGTCAGGTTCGTTACCGTAACGACAAAAACGGTATCATCCACACTACTATCGGCAAAGCATCTTTCGAAGCTTCACAGCTTCAAGAAAACCTAGAAGCTCTTCTAGTTGCTCTTAAGAAAGCTAAGCCTTCTTCAGCGAAAGGTACTTTCCTGAAGAAAGTAAGCATCTCTACTACTATGGGTGCTGGTGTTACTGTTGATCAAGCAAGCTTGAACACTACAGTAAACTAATTTGCATAGGCGATGAGTTAGTGTATAATTCGTCGCCTAATAAATTGTGGTTGGGTGAATTTTGAAGCAATTCAATTCTCATCTATCTCCAAGACCGTAGGCGCTGTTATTTATCGAATGATATTGATGGCTTAATGCAACCTACGTAGGCGATTTAGGATTGTAGGTCATTTTTTGGCGTTCATGAATATATCGTAAACGCTCTCTACATAACGTAGTGAGTGCTGTAATCACAACCAGAGGTTAATCCAAATGGCTTTAAATCTTCAAGACAAAAAAGCAATTGTTGCTGAAGTCAACGAAGCAGCCAGTGGTGCACTTTCTGCAGTTGTAGCTGACTCTCGTGGCGTTACTGTTGGCGCGATGACTTCTCTACGTAAACAAGCGCGTGAAGCGGGTGTTTACATGAGAGTTGTTCGTAACACACTAGCACGTCGTGCAGTAGAAGGTACTGAGTATGAGTGTCTACAAGACACATTTACTGGTCCATCTCTACTTGCATTCTCTAACGAGCACCCAGGTGCTGCAGCACGTCTTTTTAAAGACTTTGCTAAAGAGAATAAAGACTTCGAGATCAAAGCTGCTGCATTTGAAGGCGCAGTTACTGATGCTGATGTACTAGCGACACTACCAACTTACGACGAAGCAATCGCACGCCTAATGATGTGCATGAAAGAAGCTTCTGCTGGTAAACTGGTACGTACTATCGCTGCTGTTCGTGACCAAAAAGAAGAAGTTGCGGCATAAGCCCTGCTTTAAATTGGTTACTATTTAAACTTATTGTTGACTTAAAAGAGAATTGTTATGTCTATTACTAACGAGCAAATCCTAGACGCAGTTGCAGAAATGTCTGTAATGCAAGTTGTTGAGCTTATCGAAGCTATGGAAGAGAAATTCGGTGTAACTGCTGCTGCTGCAGTTGTTGCTGGTGGCGCTGCTGCAGAATCTGCAGAAGAGCAAACTGAATTCGACGTAGTTCTAACTGCAGTTGGCGGAAACAAAGTTTCTGTAATCAAAGCTGTACGCGGCGCAACAGGTCTTGGCCTGAAAGAAGCTAAAGGTCTAGTTGACTCAGCTCCTGCATCTCTAAAAGAAGGCGTTGAAAAAGCTGAAGCTGAAGCGCTTAAAGCGACTTTAGAAGAAGCTGGTGCAACTGTTGAAATCAAGTAATTATTACTTGATTTCTTAGCCTAACGGCTAATGGCTGGTGGTTTATTAACCACCGGCCTTTTTGCGCTGTAGGGTATAGGTGAATTTTCCGCTGTTTTTGCACCTTTATCTGAGCAAAAGTATTTCGCATAAACTTTGTCGAAATACCACTACTGGAAAACAGTTGTTAGTCACTACCCCCCTCCTTAGCAAAAGATTAAGGAGCAGAGATTGGGTAGTTTGGGTCACTTATCAGCGAGCTGAGGAACCCCATGGTTTACTCTTATACCGAGAAAAAGCGCATCCGTAAGGATTTTGGTACTCGTCCACAAGTTTTGGACATTCCATACCTGCTATCGATCCAGCTTGATTCTTTCGATAAATTTATTGAACAGGATCCAGAAGGACAATACGGTCTTGAGGCTGCTTTTCGTTCTGTATTTCCAATTCAGAGCTATAACGGCAATTCCGAGCTGCAATACGTTAGCTATCGTCTTGGTGAGCCAGTTTTTGATGTTAAAGAATGTCAAATCCGTGGTGTAACTTATTCAAAACCACTACGCGTAAAATTACGTTTAGTTATTTTTGATCGAGATGCACCGGCAGGTACCGTAAAAGACATTAAAGAACAAGAAGTCTACATGGGCGAAATTCCGCTTATGACAGACAATGGTACCTTCGTAATTAATGGTACCGAGAGGGTTATCGTATCCCAGCTGCACCGAAGCCCAGGCGTGTTCTTCGACAGCGATAAGGGTAAGACCCACTCTTCTGGTAAAGTTCTATATAACGCACGTGTAATCCCTTACCGTGGCTCATGGTTAGACTTTGAGTTCGATCCTAAGGATAACTTATACGTACGTATTGACCGTCGCCGTAAATTACCTGCGTCGATCATTCTTCGTGCACTTGGTAAAACGACAGAAGAGATCCTAGATCTGTTCTTCGACAAAGTGAACTTCGAAGTTAAAGATCAAACGCTACTTATGGAACTTGTTCCAGAGCGTTTACGTGGTGAAACTGCATCATTTGACATTGAAGCAAATGGTAAAGTTTATGTAGAAACTGGCCGTCGCGTAACTGCGCGTCATATCCGTCAACTTGAAAAAGATGGCGTTGATTTCATCGAAGTACCTGTTGAGTACATCGTTGGCAAAGTTGCGGCTAAAGACTACATTGATGAAGCGACTGGCGAAGTTATTGTTGGTGCAAACCAAGAAATCAGCTTAGAAGCTCTTGCTAACTTGTCACAGGCAAGTCATAAGCAACTAGAAGTATTATTTACTAACGACCTAGACAATGGTTCGTTCATGTCTGACACATTGCGTGTTGACAGCACAGTAGATCGTATTTCAGCTCTAGTTGAAATCTACCGCATGATGCGCCCTGGCGAGCCACCAACGAAAGAAGCAGCTGAATCTTTGTTTGAAAGCTTATTCTTCTCAGAAGAACGTTATGACTTATCGACTGTTGGTCGTATGAAGTTTAACAGTTCAATTGAGCGTGAAGATGCTGGTGAGCAAGGTACGCTAGACGAAACTGACATCATCGCAGTAATGCGTAAACTGATCGGCATTCGTAACGGTAAAGGCGAAGTGGACGATATCGACCACCTTGGCAACCGTCGTATCCGTTCTGTTGGTGAGATGGCAGAAAACCAATTCCGTGTTGGTTTAGTTCGTGTAGAACGTGCAGTTAAAGAGCGTTTGAGCCTTGGTGACCTTGATGCAATCATGCCTCAAGACCTGATCAATGCTAAGCCTATTTCTGCCGCTGTTAAAGAATTCTTTGGCTCTTCACAGCTTTCACAGTTTATGGACCAAAACAACCCATTGTCAGAAGTAACGCATAAGCGTCGTATTTCTGCTTTAGGTCCTGGTGGTCTTACTCGTGAACGCGCAGGCTTTGAAGTACGTGATGTACACGTAACTCACTACGGTCGTCTATGTCCGATCGAAACGCCTGAAGGTCCAAACATCGGTTTGATTAACTCACTTTCAGCATTTGCACGTTGTAACGATTTCGGTTTCTTAGAAACGCCTTATCGTCGTGTTGTTGATGGTGTAGTTACTGACGAAGTTGATTACCTGTCTGCTATTCAAGAAGGCCAGTTTGTTATCGCTCAGGCGAACGCTGCTCTTACTGAATCTGGATCTTTTGCTGATGAGTTGATTACTGCTCGTCAAAAAGGTGAATCAGGTCTTCACCCTCGCGACCATGTAAACTACATGGACGTTGCAACAAACCAAGTAGTATCTATCGCTGCTTCGCTTATCCCGTTCCTAGAACACGATGATGCGAACCGTGCATTGATGGGTGCGAACATGCAACGTCAAGCTGTACCAACACTAAAAGCTGATAAGCCGTTAGTAGGTACAGGTATCGAACGTAACGTAGCGGTTGACTCAGGTGTAACTGCAGTCGCTAAACGTGGCGGTATGATTCAGTCTGTTGACGCGTCTCGTATCGTAGTTAAGGTTAATGAAGACGAGTTAGTACCTGGCGAAGCGGGTATCGACATCTACAATCTAACTAAGTACACACGTTCGAACCAAAATACATGTATTAACCAACGCCCAACCGTGCTACCTGGTGAACCAGTATCTCGCGGTGATGTAATTGCTGATGGTCCTTCAACAGACCTTGGTGAGCTAGCGCTTGGTCAAAACATGCGTATCGCATTTATGCCTTGGAATGGTTACAACTTCGAAGACTCGATCTTAGTATCTGAGCGCGTAGTTCAAGAAGACCGTTTCACGACAATTCACATTCAAGAACTATCTTGTGTGGCTCGTGATACTAAGCTGGGTTCTGAAGAGATCACTGCTGATATTCCAAACGTAGGTGAATCTGCTCTGTCTAAACTAGACGAGTCAGGTATCGTTTACATTGGTGCTGAAGTTAAGGGTGGCGACATCCTAGTTGGTAAAGTAACCCCTAAAGGTGAAACACAACTGACTCCTGAAGAGAAGCTACTACGTGCTATCTTCGGTGAGAAAGCATCAGATGTTAAAGATACATCACTACGTGTACCTAACTCTATCTCAGGTACGATCATTGATGTTCAAGTTTTCACTCGCGATGGCGTAGAGAAAGACAAGCGTGCGCTTGAAATTGAACAAATGCAGCTGAAAGATGCTAAGAAAGACTTAACTGAAGAATTCCAGATTCTTGAAGGTGGTCTACTAGCTCGTGTTCGTACTGCACTACTCAATGGTGGTTACTCTGAAGCTAAGCTTGATGCGATTGATCGTAAGAAGTGGCTAGAACTAACGTTAGATGACGAAGCGCAACAATCACAGCTTGAGCAACTTGCTGAGCAGTGGGATGAGCTTAAAGCAGACTTCGATAAGAAGTTTGAGACTAAACGTCGTAAAATCACTCAAGGTGATGATCTAGCGCCTGGCGTTCTTAAGATTGTTAAAGTTTACCTAGCGGTGAAACGTCGTATCCAGCCTGGTGATAAGATGGCGGGTCGTCATGGTAACAAAGGTGTAATCTCTAAGATTAACCCTGTTGAAGACATGCCATACGATGAGAAAGGTCAACCTGTAGACATCGTGTTGAACCCACTGGGTGTACCATCACGTATGAACATCGGTCAGATCCTAGAAGTACACTTAGGTTTGGCTGCGAAAGGTATCGGTGACAAGATCAACCAAATGCTGAAGGAACAACAAGAACTGCATAAGTTCCGTAACTTCCTACAGACGGTTTATGATCTCGGTAACACTCGTCAGAAAGTTGATATTGCTGAACTGTCTGATGATCAAGTGCGTACCTTGGTTCAGAACCTACGTGGTGGTCTACCAATCGCTACGCCTGTGTTCGACGGTGCTTCTGAAACGTTGATCAAAGAGCTATTGAAATTAGGTGACCTTCCTGAATCTGGTCAACTAAAATTATTTGATGGCCGTACAGGTGATCAGTTCGAGCGTCCTGTAACTGTTGGTTACATGTACATGCTAAAACTGAACCACTTGGTTGATGACAAGATGCACGCGCGTTCGACTGGCTCTTACAGCCTAGTAACTCAGCAACCACTTGGTGGTAAAGCTCAGTTCGGTGGCCAGCGTTTCGGTGAGATGGAAGTATGGGCACTAGAAGCATACGGTGCTGCATATACTCTACAAGAAATGTTGACTGTGAAGTCGGATGATGTGAATGGCCGTACTAAGATGTATAAGAACATCGTAGATGGCGATCACAGCATGGAACCAGGCATGCCAGAATCGTTCAACGTATTGTTGAAAGAGATTCGCTCGCTAGGTATCAACATCGAGTTAGAAGATAAAGAGTAATCCTTAGGGATTATTTGTTAGAAAGGCGCTCGCCGAGCGCCTTTTCACTCCTTACAGGGGCTGATCGTGAAAGACTTATTAAACTTTCTAAAAGCACAGCATAAGACCGAAGAATTTGATGCAATCAAAATCGGTCTTTCTTCACCAGACATGATTCGTTCATGGTCTTTTGGTGAAGTTAAAAAACCAGAAACAATTAACTATCGTACGTTCAAGCCTGAGCGTGATGGTCTGTTCTGTGCGCGTATTTTTGGTCCAGTAAAAGACTACGAATGTCTTTGTGGCAAATATAAGCGTCTGAAGCACCGCGGTGTTATCTGTGAGAAGTGTGGCGTAGAAGTTACACAAACTAAAGTTCGTCGTGACCGTATGGGCCACATTGAACTCGCTTCACCAGTTGCTCACATCTGGTTCTTAAAATCACTACCGTCTCGTATCGGTTTACTAATGGATATTCCATTACGTGATATCGAACGTGTTCTTTACTTCGAAATGTACGTAGTAACAGAACCGGGTATGACGGATCTAGAAAAATCTCAGATGCTTACTGAAGAAGAGTATCTAGATCGCCTAGAAGAGTGGGGTGACGAGTTCACTGCTAAGATGGGTGCAGAAGCGATCAAAGATCTGCTGTCTACTATGGATATGCACCAAGAAGCTGAACAAATGCGCGAAGAGTTAGAAACAACTAACTCTGAAACTAAGCGTAAGAAACTGACTAAGCGTCTTAAGTTAGTTGAAGCATTTATTCAGTCTGGCAATGATCCACAATGGATGATCCTTACGGTTCTTCCAGTACTTCCGCCAGATCTACGTCCTCTAGTACCACTAGATGGCGGTCGTTTTGCGACTTCTGATCTGAACGATCTATACCGTCGTGTGATCAACCGTAACAACCGTTTGAAGCGTCTTCTAGAGCTAGCTGCTCCGGACATCATCGTACGTAACGAAAAGCGTATGCTGCAAGAGTCTGTTGATGCACTTCTTGATAACGGTCGTCGTGGTCGTGCGATTACAGGTTCTAACAAGCGTCCTCTGAAATCTCTTGCTGATATGATCAAGGGTAAACAGGGTCGTTTCCGTCAGAACTTGCTTGGTAAACGTGTAGATTACTCTGGTCGTTCTGTAATCACAGTAGGTCCAACTCTACGTTTGCACCAATGTGGTCTTCCTAAGAAGATGGCACTTGAGCTATTCAAACCATTCATCTACAGCAAGCTAGAAACTCGTGGCATGGCGACGACAATCAAAGCAGCTAAGAAAATGGTTGAGCGCGAAGAAGCGATCGTTTGGGATATCCTAGACGAAGTAATTCGTGAACACCCAGTACTATTGAACCGTGCACCAACACTTCACCGTCTTGGTATTCAAGCGTTCGAACCAGTACTAATCGAAGGTAAAGCGATTCAGCTTCACCCACTAGTGTGTGCGGCATATAACGCCGACTTCGATGGTGACCAAATGGCGGTACACGTACCACTGACTTTGGAAGCTCAACTAGAAGCTCGTACCCTAATGATGTCGACGAATAACATTCTGTCGCCAGCATCAGGTGATCCGATCATCGTACCTTCTCAGGACGTTGTATTGGGTCTTTACTACATGACACGTGACAAGATCAACGTGAAAGGTGAAGGTATGTACCTTGCTGGCCCTGAAGAGGCTGAGAAGGCATACCGTACTAAGACTGCTGAGCTACATGCTCGCGTTAAAGTACGTATCACTGAAACAGTAGTAGACGAAGACGGTAACAGCACAACAAACACTGGCTTAGTTGATACAACTGTTGGTCGTGCAATGCTATGGCAAATCGTACCGAAAGGTCTTCCATACAGCATCGTTAACCAAAAGCTTGGTAAAAAACAGATCTCTAACCTGCTTAACGAGGCATATCGTAAGCTTGGTCTGAAAGATACCGTTGTTTTTGCTGACCAAATCATGTACGCAGGTTTCGCATACGCAGCACTATCTGGTGTTTCTGTTGGTATCGACGATATGGTTGTACCTCAAGCGAAGTACGACGAAATCGACGCAGCTGAAGAAGAAGTTCGTGAAATCCAAGATCAGTTCCAATCTGGTCTAGTTACTGCTGGTGAACGTTACAACAAAGTTATCGATATCTGGGCGTCTACTAACGACCGTGTTGCGAAAGCGATGATGGATAACCTATCGTTCGAAACAGTAGTTAACCGTGATGGTGATGAAGAACAGCAAGAGTCGTTTAACAGCATCTACATGATGGCTGACTCGGGCGCTCGTGGTTCTGCTGCACAGATTCGTCAGTTGGCGGGTATGCGTGGTCTGATGGCGCGTCCAGATGGTTCAATCATCGAAACGCCAATCACAGCGAACTTTAAAGAAGGTCTAAACGTACTGCAATACTTCATCTCAACGCACGGTGCGCGTAAAGGTCTTGCCGATACAGCACTGAAAACGGCGAACTCGGGTTACCTAACTCGTCGTCTAGTAGACGTTGCACAAGATGTTGTAGTACATGAGCACGATTGTGGCACTCACGAAGGTATCGACATGATGCCTCACATTGAAGGTGGTGACGTTAAAGTTGCACTTTCTGAGCTTGCTCTTGGTCGTGTTGTTGCTGAAGATGTTCTTAAGCCTGGTACTGAAGATGTACTGATCCCACGTAATACTCTAATTAATGAGAAGTGGTGTCAGATCATGGAAGATAACTCTGTAGATAGCATGAAAGTGCGCTCAGTAGTTACCTGTGATGCAGACTTCGGTTGTTGTGCACAGTGTTACGGTCGTGACCTAGCACGTGGTCACCTAGTGAACCAAGGTGAGGCAGTTGGTGTTATTGCTGCTCAATCTATCGGTGAACCGGGTACACAGCTAACGATGCGTACGTTCCACATCGGTGGTGCGGCATCTACTGCAGCAGCAGAGAACAGCATCCAAGCGAAAACAACTGGTACTGTGAAGCTTCACAACGCTAAGTTTGTAATCAACAAAGACAAGAAACTGGTTATCACCTCTCGTGCATCTGAGATGACGATTGTTGATGAGTTCGGTCGTACTAAAGAGAAGCACAAACTTCCTTACGGTTCGATTCTGAGCAAAGCAGACAACGATTCAGTAGAATCTGGTGAAGTTGTTGCTAACTGGGAAGCGCACACCATGCCAATCATCACTGAAGTGG
This sequence comes from Vibrio sp. 03-59-1, assembly GCF_013114135.1. Lineage (NCBI taxonomy): Bacteria > Pseudomonadati > Pseudomonadota > Gammaproteobacteria > Vibrionales > Vibrionaceae > Vibrio > Vibrio sp. 03-59-1. The sequence goes on along the minus strand of NZ_VTYA01000014.1, from coordinate 85,100 downwards.
CAGGTCGCATCCAATTTGTTGACATGATCGATGGTGTTACCGTTACTCGCCAAACAGATGACCTAACAGGTCTATCTTCAAGTGAAGTGACTGACGCAGCCGCTCGTCCAGCAGCAGGTAAAGATATGCGTCCAGCTATCAAACTTGTTGATGCAGCAGGCAACGATGTAATGATTCCTGGTACTGATATGCCAGCTCACTACTTCCTACCTGGTAAAGCGATTGTTAACATCGAAGATGGCGCAGAAGTTGGCATCGGTGACACATTATCTCGTATCCCTCAGAAATCTGGCGGAAACAAAGATATCACCGGTGGTCTACCACGCGTAGCCGACCTATTCGAAGCTCGTAAGCCGAAAGAGCCTGCGATCCTTGCTGAGCACACAGGTACTGTGTCGTTCGGTAAAGAAACGAAAGGTAAGCGTCGTTTAGTTATTACTCGTGATGGCGGTGACGCTTACGAAGAGATGATTCCTAAGCACCGTCAGCTAAACGTATTTGAAGGTGAGAAGATTGAACGTGGTGATGTAATCGCCGACGGTCCTGAAACTCCACATGATATTCTACGTTTACGTGGTATCCGCGCAGTAACTCAGTACATCGCAAACGAAGTACAAGAAGTATACCGTCTACAAGGCGTTAAGATTAACGATAAGCACATTGAAACTATCGTTCGTCAAATGCTTCGTAAGTGTACTATCACTAAAGCGGGTGACTCTGAGTTCCTACCTGGTGAGCAAGTTGAATACTCACAAGTTAAGATCGCTAACCGTGTACTAGAAGCAGAAGGCAAGGAGCTAGTGAGCTTCGAGCGTGAACTACTAGGTATCACTAAAGCATCTCTTGCAACTGAGTCATTCATCTCAGCAGCGTCGTTCCAAGAAACGACTCGCGTACTAACAGAAGCTGCGGTTTCTGGTAAACGTGATGAGTTACGCGGCCTGAAAGAGAACGTTATTGTTGGTCGATTGATTCCAGCTGGTACTGGTTTCGCTTACCACCAAGAGCGTCAAAAACAGCGTGAAGAAGAGCAAGAAGGTCCATCTGCTGAACAAGCAACAGATAACCTAGCTGCACTTCTAAATGCAGGTTTCTCTTCTAACGAGTAAGCTAGTGTAGAGATAAAGGCAGCGTAATGTTGCCTTGATAGATAAATCCTCGGGCCATGCTCGGGGATTTTTTTTATCTTTAGAAAATGAGCCATTTAATGCTGGTGGCTTTCTATCTGAAAGGAATAATTCGAGTAGTAAGTAGTAAGTAGTAAGTAGTAAGTAGTAAAGAGAAGGAATTGCTGATGAGAAGGGATAAATCGACTTAAGGCGAGTCTTATACTGATAAGAGTGTTTGGGCTGACATTACGATGCACAAAACCCTCTTACATCGTAAGAAGGTTTCGGTCTCTAATATTATCTTAGATATTGTATTATCAAGCGCCTGGTGGAACGGCTAAGCTGTCAGCGATGAGTCGAATGAGCTGATCTTCAACTTCAAAGCGAGCTTCCGTTACTTCGCCAATAAATGAGAGATCGCTATCTAGATTCTCAAGTAAATCTTCGCTCTGTATCGCTGCGTATTTGTCCGTAAAATTCAGTAGGGGCTCTGTGGTTAACACAATCTTGCCATAAGCTTGATTGATCTCTTCTGTCACTTCGAAACCTGTAGAACGCCACTTATCCATGACCATATCGTAAATTTTGAAATGTCCTTCAGAAATATAATCAACGAGATGTTGGCAAAATACCTGAAGCTCTTTTGGTGAAGGGAGCTCTGAGACAGCGCTGTTTGTTGTACAGGGCTGTAAAGTTGCGAGTTTACAGTATTCAACAATCAGTGATTGTCTGGTCTCGAGCCAATGGTCGATGACCTCACTTGAGCCACCCCACTGTTCTTGTACTTGTTTGAATTTATTTAGCATGACCATGTCCTCATGATCGGACCACAAGAGTGGTGATCGTCATCCGTGAAAAGCAAAGTATCCATAACACAATTTAAATTCTTATCTACCTGAGTTTTCGTTGATATTTCAATCTAAATTCTGGTATGAATTTAGATTGCCAGTAAAATGGAATAACTGCAAGTGGAGAGGAACAGAGATGTTAAAAAAAAGTGACAAAGGAACCAGCGACGTTTATTGGTGCATCGTTCTTGGCAGTGACTTATGGGTTGTAGATGGCACGCTTCCTTTAGGGAGTGCAAGTGAACTCGGCTTACCTTATGAAAAAGCCGTAAACATTGGTACCTATCAGGGGATTCCAGTGATGTGGTTAAACGATGCTGATGTAGATTGTCGCTATCCATTGACCTCTTTGCGCGAGTTACTGTTATTACCTGAAGCACTTTTTCTTCTCGCAAGCAAAGCTGTGCAGTATGGACACATGACACAAACTATGCGTTTCTGCGCTCAGTGCGGAGGACGCAATCACCTAAACCATAATCAGTTAGCCATGCAGTGTGGTGATTGTCGGACATTGCATTATCCGCGTATTTTTCCATGCATTATTGTTGGGGTAAGAAATAGTAAGCAGATACTGTTAGCGCAACATCCAAGGCACCGTAATGGTATGTACACAGTTATTGCAGGCTTCTTAGAAGTGGGTGAGACGTTAGAGCAATGTGTAGCGAGAGAAGTAAAAGAAGAAACTGGAATTGATGTGAAAAATATTCAATATTTCGGTAGCCAACCATGGGCATTTCCATCCAGTATTATGATGGCTTATATCGCAGAATATGAGTCAGGGGAGTTAAAACCAGATTATAGCGAGCTGACCGATGCGCAGTGGTTCTTGCCGAGTGAGATGCCAGCTGTTGCGCCTGAAGGGACGATTGCTCGTGCGTTGATTGAACATACGCTCGATCTGCTACATGAACCGACCACGTGAAAACGATGGTAATTCAACAAAATAGCTTTCAAATGATAAAAAAAACCCTCCGGTCAAGGAGGGGGTAAGTAAGATGTCGTTATGAGATGCTGAGTACTCTCATACTCAGTATTTATTATTTTAATTTTCGCTAGCGAGCAAATTTTTATCACGCTCTATAAACAGGTGCAAATTAAGCATTGATTTAAAAGTTAATAACTTGATCTAGGTTGCAAAGCACACAGCTTTTACAGTTAAATCAGTGTTAGAATAATGGCAAATAAATAGATATAGCTTTAATTGGAAGAACGGAATGACAGAATTAAAAAATGATCGCTATCTACGCGCCTTACTTAAGCAACCTGTAGATTGCACTCCGGTTTGGATGATGCGCCAAGCAGGCCGTTACCTACCAGAATATAAAGCTACGCGTGCACAAGCAGGCGATTTCATGTCTTTGTGTAAAAACGCAGAGCTAGCATCAGAAGTGACGCTTCAGCCTTTGCGTCGTTTCCCTCTTGATGCTGCGATCTTATTCTCAGACATTTTAACCATCCCTGACGCTATGGGACTTGGCCTATACTTTGAAACTGGCGAAGGTCCGAAATTCGAGCGACCAATTACTTGCAAAGCAGATGTAGAAAAAATCGGTGTGCCAGATCCTGAAGGTGAACTTCAGTACGTAATGAATGCAGTACGCCAAATTCGTAAAGATCTAAAAGGCGAAGTGCCTTTGATTGGTTTTTCTGGTAGCCCTTGGACACTAGCGACATACATGGTTGAAGGTAGCAGCTCTAAAGCCTTCACAAAGATCAAAAAAATGATGTATGCAGAGCCAGCAACCTTGCACCTGCTGCTAGATAAACTGGCTGACACGGTTATTGAATACTTAAATGCACAGATTAAAGCAGGCGCTCAGTCGGTGATGGTATTTGATACGTGGGGTGGAGTATTAACGCCTCGTGATTACAATGAGTTCTCACTTCGTTACATGCATAAAATTGTTGATGGACTGATTCGTGAAAACGAAGGTCGCCGTGTTCCAGTTACTTTGTTTACCAAAAATGGTGGCATGTGGTTAGAATCAATTGCGGCAACAGGTTGTGATGCGGTTGGCCTAGATTGGACGATTAACATTGCTGATGCAAAAGCTCGCATTGGTGACAAAGTCGCTCTACAAGGAAATATGGATCCATCGATTCTTTACGCTCAGCCTGAACGTATTCGCCAAGAAGTTAGCTCTATTCTTGAAGGGTTTGGTGATGCAGGAACAGGACATGTTTTCAACTTAGGTCACGGTATCCACTTAGATGTTCCACCTGAGAATGCAGGTGTGTTTGTTGAAGCGGTGCATGACTTGTCTAAGCCATACCATAAATAACGAATTGGTTATTTAATTGATTTAAAACGCCGACTTATCACAAGTCGGCGTTTTTATTTATCAGTTCCAAGGGTGGCTAAATGAGTGCGAACATAAGGAAGAACGCTCTGCTCGAACCAGCCATTGTTCTTGAGCCAAATATTATTTCGTGGTGATGGGTGAGGCAATGGGATGAATGTAGGCGCCCAACGTTGCCATTGTTGAACCGTTTCGGTGAGCGTTGTTGGCTTATTAGGAAGGTAATACTTTTGTGCATATTGCCCGATGAGTAGCGTCATTTCTACATTTGGAAGTTGTTCTAATACTCTTTGGTGCCATAGAGGCGCGCACTCTTTTCTTGGTGGTAAGTCGCCACTTTTACTTTTTCCGGGATAACAAAGCCCCATTGGGACAATCGCAACGAGGTTCGGATCGTAGAAATCGGATTTATCCATCGATAGCCACTCTCGAAGCCTGTCCCCACTCGCATCATCCCAAGGGATAGAGCTCCGATGTACCTTAAGCCCTGGTGCTTGGCCTATAATTAAGATCTTTGCCTTAGCTGAGGCTTGTATGATGGGGTTCGCTCCATCAATTAAGTTGGGACCACAAACTTGGCAGCGTCGAATTTCCTCGAGCAATGTATCAAGCATTAATAGCCCTTATCAAAATCAATTATATTATTGAGTTGGAAGCCATCTCGCCAAAGCTGGTAATTGTGCGCGAATATATTGACCACCTGACGAGGTTCACTCAAGGCCGCGATATGTGGAGTCACTGTTATCTGATTAAGCTTCCAGAAAGGGTGCGTAGGAGACAGCGGCTCATTTTCAAACACATCCAGAAAAGCATGTTCAATCCAACCGTTTTTTAGTGCCAATAAAAGAGATTTATTATCTAAAGTCTCACCTCGCCCAACATTAAATAGCAACGCTCGTTTGCAGTAACTCAATGTCTCTTCATTTAAGAGTGAACGGGTATTTTCAGTTGCAGGTAACGTATTTACAATAATATCCGCTTGCTGAAATGCGGCTTTTATTTCATTGATATGGAAAGTGTCTTTAAAGCCAAACTTTTCATTCACACTTAGGCTTTTGCTTGGGATCCCTGTTCGATTTATTCCAATAGTATGCAACCCGAGAGCTGACGCAGTTTGAGCAAGGTGGCTACCAATGGATCCTGTGCCCAGAATAACCATCACTTTTCCGGTCAGTGACTGATAGAAATGGGGTTGCCATTGCTGTTTGGCTTGTTGCTGGTGGTAGAGAGCAAAATGGCGGTAGTGGCTCATTGAGTAGCCCAATACATATTCTGCTATCGCGGGTCCAAAAATGCCTTTGATGTTCGTTAGCGTATAGTCTTGGCGCAAATCACCCGACACTAAAGCATTAATTCCTGCATAAGTGGATTGGAGCCAATCGAGTTGCGTGAACTCATTGAGTTTAGCCGCTGCAAGTGGGGGAGAAGCGAGTACAATTTCAGCTTGAGCAGGATCCTCACAGATCTCTAAATCGGGTAGAGACTGATTTTGAATGAGTTGTTTATAGGTGTCATCGTGTTCTGTGAGAATATACAGCTTATTCGAGAAATTGTTCATAGGCTTGTCTTTTTTCCCTAAGGTTTATCAAGTACACTTCTGCTGTCCTTTTCTGCAACTATTGAGTCACTATGCTACAGAATCCACTTCAGGTTCGTCTTGAAAAATTTGAACCTTGGCAACAAATTACTTTTATGGCTTGCCTGTGCGAGCGTATGTACCCTAACTATGCCATGTTTTGTGATAATACGAAATTTGCAGAAGCTCGCGTATATCGTGACGTGCTTGATAGTATCTGGGAAATTTTGACGGTCAAAACGGCTAAAGTTAATTTTGAACGTCAATTAGAAAAATTAGAAGAGTTATTTCCAAGCGCTGATGATTTTGATATCTACGCTGTCTATCCTGCAATGGATGCGTGCCAAGGGCTATCTACGTTATTGCATGGATTACTGGATCGTGAACAGCTATTTGACTGCATGATTAAGCTGAGCCAACAGTCAGTACTGACGGTTGCTCATTTAGAGCAAGCTCAAGGCGAAGATGAAATCACAAACGACAATCAAAAAGATAATGAAGCGGTTTGTGAGGAGTGGGACGTTCAATGGGCTATTTTCAGACCATTACGTGAAGCGGAAGCTCGTGACATTGAGTTGATCAAAGATTTGCGTCAAGAATTGCGCGATGAACCGTTAAGTAATATCGGTATCACGATCGATTACTAATCACGGAAACCATGTCTAAAACAAAAAAAAGCTCCTCGTAGGAGCTTTTTTTATATTGATGCTATTCGTGATTGTTTTTAGTCTGTTCGTTCTCATTTGAGATGCTGTCGTCGTCATCTCGACTTTCAATCACACCATGCTTGGTTTTCCATACTTCCCAGCGCTGAAACGCGAGTTCCTGCATATCCGTATTTTTATCCGCTTCATCGATAATCTCTTCCCCTAGTAGGTATTCAAAAATATCTTCTAAGGTGATCAAGCCTTGAATTGTTCCGTACTCATCCACGACGAGAGAGAGTTGCAGTCGATTAGCCATCATTTGGTCGAATGCTTTCGGGAGTGCTAGGTTATTGAGCATGACGTGAATCGGGCGCATGACCGCACCGAGCCGCTTCTCACCTTGGCCTAACTGCTGGAGCCTGAATAACTCAAGTCTGTGTACAAACCCGATGATATTGTCTTTCTGCTCGCTGTATATCAAAGGGCGAGAGAATGGTGTGTCTTTATGATGATTAAGAAAATCATTGATGCTTATCTCTGCATCGACCCGAAAAACAACGGTTCTTGGCGTCATTACTTGGGTGACAGGTACTTCTTGGATACCCAGTAAATTACTTAGAATTTTAGATTCACCTTCTGCAAATTCTCCGCTTTCTTTGGCAAGAATTGCCATTGCGGATAATTCATCACGCATTTTGGGCGCTACATGCCCTCGCGCCAAACGTTTGGTGATTTGTTCTGAGAACCATACAAAAGGAGTCAATGCCCATACCATCCAGCGCAGTGTGGTTGCCGTCATTGGAGAGAGTTGACGCCAATAAGTGGCACCGATTGTTTTCGGAACAATTTCAGAAAAAACTAAAATCCCCAGAGTTAACACAGCTGAAAAAACACCAAGCCATTGACTGCCGAAAACAACAGAAGCCTGAGCTCCTGCTGTCGCGGCTCCAATAGTGTGTGCGATGGTATTTAAAGTTAAGATCGACGCTAATGGTCGGTCAATGTCTGATTTCAGTTTAGATAACGCTTCAGCCGCAGGGTGTTCTTGTTGGCGCAGTTGTGCGATGTAACTAGGGCTGATACTCAGTAATACCGCTTCGAGAACTGAACAGATGAATGACACTCCAATTGCGATGGAGATGTAGATAATTAACAGCAGCATAATGCCTCTATATAAAAATAATTAAGGTCTCAATTGCACACGTTTTCAACGGTTTTACTGCAACTGAGACTCTATAAATTGGTTCTCAAAGCAGTAAAAACAAGGCATGGAGAAGGTTAATAGGTAACAAATTGTGAGTTATTACTCATATTATGGTTAAAAGTACGGCATTGGGACTAAAGATCGATGACAAACCTTTGCCAGATGGGGCATTTATGTTTTAGAGTGAGTTGAATTCGATAACCTATGAGAAGGGAAACCTAATGAACAAGACCCAATTAATCGACTTTATTGCTGAAAAAGCAGACCTTTCTAAAGCACAAGCAAAAGCGGCACTTGAAGCAACTCTTGGTGGCGTAACTGACGCTCTTAAAGAAGGTGACCAAGTCCAACTAATTGGTTTTGGTACATTCAAAGTGAACCATCGCAATGCACGTACTGGCCGTAATCCTAAGACTGGTGATGAGATCCAAATTGCTGCTGCAAATGTTCCTGCGTTTGTTGCTGGTAAAGCACTGAAAGATTCAGTGAAATAATTTAGACTACGCCGAGGTACTTTTATCTCGGCGTGATTCCTTAATGAAAAAACTTCTTTTAGCTTCTGTACTCACTTCTTTCCTACTTGGATGTTCCACGACATCACCACGACCTAATTTAGATCAGTTTTCAGAGTATTCTGGCGGCCTGTCTATGGGTGATGCAACAAGCTTCTATTGGTACACCGAAAAGTTAACCAAGCCAAACACCGCCGCTGATTATGTGAGTGCCGGGGATTACGGTTGGTATAAATCTGATTACCGATGGGATGAAAATCAACTGCGTGAATTCATCCGAGAAGGTCAACAGCTCAGCTTTTCTGACAACGGCTTGGTGCCATATCGCATTCATGTTCGTTTTAATAAAGAAGGTGACGCGATTTATCAGCAATACCGTTTGAATGGAAAAGTATTGCCTTTGCAACGTGAACAATTGCAGCGTTATCAACAAGAGTCGCTCGCTATTATTGATACAACAAAACAGCAGAATAGAGATGGTGTAGAGCTCATTCAAGGTTATTGGGACGGCAGCGAGTTTGAAACGTGCTCTGGACGCGAGTTTAATAAATTTGAATTTAATCAAACGTTACCGAGCTTTGTGATAAACCGTTTAGCCTCCATTGATAGCTATGTGGCGTTTTTAGGTAGGCAATCAAATCGTAAGCTTGAAGTGACAGAGTTGTTGATGCTTGCCGATGACGATCACGACTGTATTGAAAGAACATCGTTGCTTGACTAGCAAGAAGATGATTAAGAATTAAAAAAAGGCGCTCATTGAGCGCCTTTTTTGTGTCACATTAACGGGCCGGATTATTTTAGCTCGTTTTCGCGCTCAATCGCACGGTAACCAATGTCATTGCGGTGGAACATGCCATTCCAGCTTACTTGCTTTGTTAACGCGTAAGCACGTTCCTGAGCTTCAGATACGCTATTTCCCAGAGCGGTAGCACATAGTACTCGTCCCCCATCGGTGATCACGTCACCAGCAGTGTTATTCGCAGTACCAGCGTGGAAAACCTTTTGGCCTTCAACTTCGCTTGTTGGTAGTGAAATTACATCACCTTTTGCGTAGTCAGCAGGGTAACCGCCAGCCGCAAGAACCACACCGATCGAAGCGCGTGGATCCCACTTAGACTCTGCTTCATCGAGTTTCTCGTCGATAGCCATTAGGCAAAGCTCAACAAGATCCGATTCCATACGCATCATGATAGGTTGCGTTTCTGGATCGCCGAAGCGGCAGTTGTATTCGATAACCTTAGGTGTGCCGTCAGCATCGATCATTAGGCCTGCGTAAAGGAAACCGGTGTAAGGTGCACCTTCTGCATCCATGCCACGTACCGTTGGGTAGATAACTTCCTCAAGGATACGGTTGTGGATTTCAGGAGTTACTACTGGAGCTGGAGAATAAGCACCCATGCCACCTGTGTTAGGGCCAGTGTCTTTGTCGCCAACACGTTTGTGGTCTTGGCTGGTGGCCATAGGCAGAACGCTAGAACCGTCAACCATTACGATGAAGCTTGCTTCTTCGCCTTCAAGGAACTCTTCGATAACCACGCGGCTGCCTGCTTCGCCAAATGCGTTGCCTGCTAGCATATCTTTGATTGCGTCTTCAGCTTCTTCCAGTGTCATCGCAACGATAACGCCTTTACCCGCCGCAAGACCGTCAGCTTTTACTACGATTGGAGCGCCTTGCTCACGTACGTAAGCGATAGCTGGGTCAATCTCAGTGAAGTTTGCGTAATAACCCGTTGGGATGTCATGACGAGCTAGGAAGTCTTTGGTGAATGCTTTAGAGCCTTCAAGCTGTGCCGCCGCTTGAGTTGGGCCAAAGATTGGTAGGCCGACTTCGCGGAATGCATCTACCACTCCAATAACCAGTGGTGCTTCAGGGCCAACGATAGTCAGTTCGATTTTTTTCTCTTGAGCAAAAGCGACTAAACCAGCGATGTCTTCAACACCGATGTTTACGTTCTCAAGTTTCGGCTCAAGTGCAGTGCCTGCGTTACCTGGAGCGATGAATACCGTTTCAACGTTTGGGTTTTGTGCTGCTTTCCAACCTAGTGCGTGCTCACGACCGCCGGCACCGATAATAAGTACATTCATGTTTTAAAATCCTTATAGCTGCTTCAGAGCCTTTATTTCTGTGTCAAACATGCTCACTTATGGTCATAAGCTCCGCGTGTTTTCCTTGAACTCAAGTCACTGACTTGCTCTACGTATTTTAAATATCGGAATATTTAAAAAAACAAAATTATAAGTTTTGCTCAAAGTAGTTGGCGCTTGCGTCATTCAACTATTCGAGGCCGCTTTAAATCAGTGGGAGCGCTAACAAGGCGACAAGCGAGCTTATCCCTATGAGCATAGCCCGCTATGTGATTAGGGTAAGCGAGCGTAGTCAACGCAGTTACCGCCCCAATGATGACAAGAGAATTAGTGGCGGAAGTGACGCATACCAGTAAAGATCATCGCCATGCCATGTTCGTCTGCTGCTGCGATAACTTCATCATCACGCATAGAGCCGCCTGGCTGGATAACGCACTTGATGCCTGCTTCTGCTGCCGCGTCGATACCGTCACGGAATGGGAAGAATGCATCAGATGCCATTGCACAACCTTCAACAACTAGACCTTCGTCAGCCGCTTTGATGCCTGCTATTTTAGCAGAGTAAACACGGCTCATTTGGCCTGCGCCGACACCAATCGTCATGTCGCCTTTCGAGTAAACGATCGCGTTAGATTTAACGTACTTCGCTACTTTCCAGCAGAATAGAGCGTCTTTTAGCTCTTCAGCTGTAGGTTGGCGCTTAGAAACGACTTTTAGGTCGTCTTCAGAAACCATGCCTTGGTCGCGGTCTTGAACTAGCAGGCCGCCGTTAACGCGCTTCACGTCAAAGCCAGTCGTCTTCGTTGTCCACTCTCCACACTCAAGTAGGCGAAGGTTTTTCTTAGCCGCGACGATTGCTACTGCTTCAGCAGAAACAGACGGTGCAATGATAACTTCAACGAATTGACGCTCAGTGATAGCCGTTGCCGTAGCTGCGTCTAGTTCACGGTTGAATGCGATGATGCCGCCAAATGCAGACGTTGGGTCTGTTTTGAATGCACGGTCGTAAGCTTCTAGGATGTCTTCACCTAGTGCTACACCACATGGGTTAGCGTGCTTAACGATCACACATGCTGGCTGGTCGAATTCTTTCACACATTCAAGTGCTGCGTCAGTATCAGCGATGTTGTTGTAAGAAAGGGCTTTGCCTTGGATTTGGCGAGCCGTTGAAACTGATGCCTCTTCAGGGTTTGCTTCAACGTAGAATGCGGCTGCTTGGTGGCTGTTCTCACCGTAGCGCATATCTTGCTTCTTCTCGAACTGTTGGTTGAACGTGCGAGGGAATTTCGACTCTTCGTCAGCCTTCTTACCTTCTTCATCAAGTAAAGAGGCGCCGTAGCTAGGAACCATAGTACCGAAGTAGTTAGCTATCATGCCGTCGTAAGAAGCTGTGTGCTCGAATGCTGCGATAGCGAGGTCGAAGCGAGTCTCTAGCGTTAGAGATTTCTCGTTCGCGTCCATTTCAGCAACAACGCGCTCGTAGTCGTGTGCGTTAACCACGATAGTTACATCTTTGTGGTTTTTCGCTGCAGAGCGAACCATTGTAGGGCCACCGATGTCGATGTTTTCAACAGCGTCAGCGAGGGTACAACCTTCTTTAGCAACGGTTTCTGCGAATGGGTATAGGTTTACCACAACCATATCGATAGGGTTGATACCGTGAGTGGCCATCACGTCATCATCTTGGCCACGACGGCCAAGTACGCCACCGTGAACTTTCGGGTGCAGAGTCTTAACACGGCCATCCATCATTTCAGGGAAACCAGTGTAGTCAGATACTTCTGTCACAGAGATGCCTTTTTCAGCAAGCAGGCGAGCGGTACCGCCTGTCGATAATATATCTACACCACGGTTAGTTAGAGCTTGTGCAAACTCAACGATACCAGTTTTGTCTGATACGCTGATAAGAGCGCGGCGAATAGGGCGAGCGTTATTCATGCTTCCATCTTCCTCAAATTCACGGAGTTAAAGTTAAACTAAAGATATTTGCCAAAAAATGAACCTGTTCTTATTGCATTTTAAAGTCATACATTAAAAACTGGGTTTATTTTGGTAAAGACCTTTTGCGTTAATGGAGTGTATCTGTAACTCAAATTTGATGGCGCACATTCTAACCAATTAATGACATAAAAGCTCGCGCAATCGATTGGCATCTCAAAAATAATTATAAAAAAGTGCATTTAGGCGCTTAAAAGTAACGAAATGGTTAATAGAGGACATTATGTTTCAGATAGGAGAATTGGCAAAACGTTGTGGTGTAAGTACTGATACGCTACGTTTCTATGAGAAAAACCAGTTGCTTCATCCTGCTGGGCGAAGTGAATCTGGGTATCGTCTATATAATGAAAAAAATCAGCAACAAGTTACCTTCATCTTAAAAGCAAAATCTCTAGGGTTAAGTTTGGACGAGATAAAAGAGCTATTAGAGATTAAGTTGGAAGCAACACAGCATAGTTGTGCGGAAGTAAAATCGATCACGTCTTCTAAGCTCGATATGATTGATGAGAAGATTGCAGAATTGACGAAGATCAGAAGTGCATTGAAAAAGATTAATGACGCCTGTTGTGGGCATGTTGACGATGATGCGAGCCACTGCTCTATCTTGGCTGCATTAGAATAATGAGGTTTTTGTCTAGGCTCTTTCAATATTTGACGGCGAGATCAACTACACTGCTATAGTGTGTTTTATTTGGAGCAAAGAATGGCAGATCAAAATGTAGCGCAAATTTTAACGGCGTTTAGCAAAATTGAAGCTCAGTTGACGGCTCAGAATCGCACCTTGTCTGAATTGGCTGGAAAAGTCGATAAGCTTGAAAAGCAAAATATACAGCTGGTTAAGATGATTCAAGAAAAAACACACCTTGATAAATCCATGCAACAGTTAGATGGTGAGGGTAAAGTTGAAGTTACTCGACGCTTAAAGGTGTTGGAAGATAAATCAAAGAAAATTATCGATATGCTACAAGCGGGTGGTATTGGTGGTAAGAAAAGAGCTTGGCCTTAATGAATTCTATTTAGTCTTTGATACTTCAGATAGAATACGTGCCCATTTGTTGTTCAGTTAGTAGACGTGAAAATGAAATTAACGAAAGGTTTTACATTAATCGAGTTGGTTGTTGTGATTGTTGTTTTGGCTATTTTAACCGTTGTCGCTGCGCCAAGGTTTTTATCTATTAATGAAGATGCCGACGTATCCGTGGTTAAAGGTCTTAAAGGTGCATTATCATCATCGTTTGGGATCGCCTATGGAAAGTTGATTGTTGATGAGCATGATGTGACAAATCGCGTAATACTATTGGACCCACGAGATCCGGAAGATGCTTGGTGTAAGCCAATAGCACCAGAGGTTCAATGTTCATTTGCTTATGGCTACCCTTCAAGCCGTGGCACGATTAAATCGGTAACTGAACTTGGTGATGATTGGAATATTAACCAGAGTGGTGGGGATCAAAAAGTATTTAAAATATATCTTAAAAAAGATGCCGATACGACGAGCACTGAAGGTACTTATAGTGATTTTTCACCATTAGCAGGCTCTTGCTATGTTGAATATATCGTGGATTACACACTAGGTTTAGAACTCGATGACCGGATCCGAATAGCAAATAAAAACTGCGGCTAATGTTATACCGTTGATGGTTATTTGTCGCAGTTAGTCTAGTTCACTTTCATTGTTTCATTTACAAAAAAAGCCAAACTACGAATAGCTTGGCTTCAAAGTAAAATCACAGACGAACTGTATTAGTTCATGCCGTATTTTTTAAGTTTCTTACGAAGAGTACCACGGTTGATACCCATCATAGTTGCTGCGCGAGTTTGGTTGCCGCGAGTGTATTGCATGATAGTGTCTAGTAGTGGCTGTTCAACTTCTGCCAAAACTAACTCATATAATTCGCTGACTTCCTGACCATTTAATTGAGCAAGATAGTTTTTCAACGATGCTTTAACAGAGTCACGTAGTGGCTTCTGAGTGATTTGATCTTGTGATGTAACTGTAGTCACTGTTAATGCTTCTGAAGTCAGATTTTGTTCGAACATATTTGGTCTAGCTCTTCTCGTAATTATGATGCAACGTTATCAAAATAACCTTCTAACGCTTCAAGTTGCAGCGGTGCTGCTTCTATCGCATTGAAGGTACGGCGAAACTCACTGGCTTGCTCATGCTCTTTTAGATACCAACCCACATGCTTGCGAGCAATGCGAGGGCCTAAGTACTCCCCATAAAATTGGTGAAGTGCGTCAACATGACCAAGTAAAATGCTTTTTACTTCCTCAAGAGGAAGTGCAGGCATCGTGGTACCGTTTACCAAGTAGTGTTGGATTTCCTGAAAAATCCAAGGTCGGCCCTGGGCGGGACGTCCTATCATTAAAGCGTCTGCACCTGTGTACTCCAGCACATACTTCGCTTTCTCAGGACTGTCGATATCACCATTGGCGATAACCGGAATCGAGATAGCTTGTTTAACCGCTTTAATGTTGTCGTATTCGGCCTCTCCTTTGTACATACAAGCTTTTGTGCGCCCATGTAGCGCTAAAGCTTGGATGCCGCAGTCTTCGGCTAATTTCGCAATATGGACACAGTTTCTGTTTTCTGTGTCCCAGCCAGTACGGGTTTTCAACGTCACAGGAACATCGACTGCATTGACTACCGCCTTAAGAATATCTTCGATAATCTCTGGATACTGTAGCAAAGCAGAACCGGCTAGCTTTTTATTTACTTTTTTTGCTGGACAACCCATGTTGATATCGATGATTTGCGCACCGTTTTCAACACTAAATTGAGCCGCCTCGGCCATAAGCTGTGGGTCAGCACCTGCAATCTGTACAGAGCGAATGCCCGATTCGCCCTCATGTACCATGCGTTGTTGCGACTTCGATGTTTTCCATACTTTGGGGTTAGAGGACATCATTTCACTGACAGCCATCCCCGCACCATAGCGAAGACATAACTCACGGAACGGTCTATCCGTCACTCCAGCCATAGGGGCCACGATTAGATTGTTCTTAAGTTTATAATTTCCGATTTTCAAAACATCATCACAGTTCTGTACCAGCAAGGGCGCGCATTTTACGCATTTTTTCGCTCCGTGAAAAGACTAATATTTGAGCATTTACAATTTGTTTATGTAATTTGTATAAATTTCAGTCAATTAGGGCGTAAAGTCTTATCTAGCCTTGCTTGTAACCAGATATACGACACCACTCTTGCTGCTCTACTATCGGATCTATGTGAAGCTCATCACGATAATAATTGGCAACATCTTCAGCTTGTGTATCTAAAACACCCGACATGGCAAGTTGACCATTTGGCTTAATTAAGCCTTTGATGATGCCTGAAAGTTCACGCAGTGGACCAGCAAGAATGTTGGCAACGACCACATCAGCAGTGAAATTTTCAGGTTGGTCTTGAGGTAGGAATAGCTCAAGTTGATCGGCAACACCATTGCGTTGTGCATTATCTTTAGAGGCCGTTAATGCTTGAGGATCGATATCGATCCCAACCACTTTTGCCGCACCAAGCTTGATCGCCGCGATCGCAAGGATCCCTGAACCACAACCGAAATCAAGAACCGTTTTTCCTTTTAGGTCTAGGCCCTCTAGCCACTCTAAGCAAAGTGATGTTGTTGGGTGAGTACCTGTACCGAACGCTAAGCCAGGATCAAGCATCACGTTAATCGCATCAGGTTCTGGAACTTCACGCCAGCTAGGGCAGATCCATAAACGCTCACCAAACTTCATTGGGTGGAAGTTTTCCATCCATTCACGTTCCCAATCTTTGTCTTCGAGCTGCTCAACTTTATAAGCGAAACCTGCTTCAAGCATGTCGCTACTCTTGATTTGCGTGATGATGAAGTCTGTATTGGCTTCTGCGTCATATAACGCGACGATATCAGTATCACCCCAAAGTCGAGTCTCACCCGGCAGAGGTTCAAATACAGGCGTATCGTGTGCATCTAAAAAGGTGACAGATAACGCGCCTGTCTCTTCCATTAGCATGTCGCCAATTTGCTCTGCGTTGGCGTTAGTCGCATTAAGTTTGATTTGAATCCAAGGCATGATATTTGCTCTTTCGTTTCACGATGATTGAAAATTTGCTGCAGAGTCTACCAGAGTTCTACACAATTCAGAAAATAGAATAAAAAATGCCCACCGAAGTGGGCATTTTATGTGTTTCAATATTTCTGTATTTGATACGTCAATATCGAACACTTAAGCTTTTGCGTACAAGCTAAAAGTGATTATTGAAGACCAAGTTTTTTCTCAAGGTAGTGGATGTTTGCACCACCGTGTTGGAAATTCTCGTCATTCATAATAGCTTGCTGTAGCGGTACGTTCACGTGAATACCTTCCACAATCATTTCTGAAAGGGCGTTCTTCATGCGAGCGATAGCAACGTCGCGGTTCTCACCGTAAGTGATAAGCTTACCGATCATTGAATCGTAATGTGGCGGTACTGTGTAGCCTGTGTAGATATGAGATTCCCAACGAACGCCCATACCACCTGGAGCGTGGAAGCGTTGAATTTTGCCTGGAGAAGGTAGGAATCGTACAGGATCTTCAGCGTTAATACGGCACTCAATTGAGTGACCACGCAGTTTGATATCATCTTGTGTGAATGATAACGGTTGACCAGCAGCAATGCGTAGTTGCTCTTTTACCAAATCGATACCAGTCACCATTTCAGTGATAGTGTGCTCAACTTGGATACGAGTATTCATTTCGATGAAGTAGAATTCGCCATTTTCGTATAGGAATTCAAATGTGCCAGCACCACGGTAACCAATTTCGATACAAGCACGGGTACAACGCTCACCAATGTATTTACGCATCTCTTCAGTGATGCCTGGTGCCGGAGCTTCTTCCACTACTTTTTGGTGGCGACGTTGCATAGAACAGTCACGTTCACCTAGGTGGATTGCATTACCTTGGCCATCTGCAAGAATTTGAACTTCAATGTGACGAGGGTTTTCTAGGAATTTCTCCATGTAAACCATGTCGTTGTTGAAACATGCTTTTGCTTCAGCACGCGTCATCGCGATAGCTTCTGTCAGTTCTGCTTCAGAACGAACAACACGCATACCACGACCGCCGCCGCCGCCAGATGCTTTAATGATAACTGGGAAGCCGATGCGTTTTGCGTGAGCTTTGTTTTTCGCTTCATCATCGTTAAGAGGGCCGTCTGAACCTGGTACACAAGGAACGCCCGCTTTCTTCATTGATGTGATAGCCGATACTTTGTCGCCCATCATGCGGATGGTTTCCGCTTTAGGGCCAACAAAGATAAAGCCAGAGCGTTCTACTTGCTCTGCAAAGTCTGCGTTTTCAGATAGGAAGCCGTAGCCTGGGTGAACCGCAACCGCACCAGTTACTTCCGCTGCACTAATAATGCGAGGAATGTTCAGGTAGCTGTCGATACCGCGAGCAGGACCAATACAGATGGTTTCGTCAGCAAGAAGTACGTGTTTTAAATCACGGTCAGCAGTTGAGTGTACCGCAACGGTTTTAATACCAAGCTCTTTACATGCACGCAAAATACGTAGCGCAATTTCGCCACGGTTTGCGATAACTAATTTATCTAACATATCGAGTGACCTCTATTATTCGATCACAACAAGTGGTTGATCAAATTCAACGGGTTGGCCATCTTCAACAAGAATTGCAACCACAACACCAGATTTATCGGCTTCGATTTGGTTCATCATTTTCATCGCTTCAACGATGCAAAGAGTTTCGCCAGCAGTAACTTGTTGGCCTACTTTTACGAATGGTTTTGCATCAGGGCTTGAAGCACCGTAGAAAGTACCAACCATTGGCGAAAGAACTTGGTGTCCTGCTGGTGCAGCTGGAGCTGATTCTTCTGCTGTTGCTGCAACTGGTGCCGCGGCTACTGGTGCTGCTACAGGAGCGGCCATCGGTGCTGCTGCGTATTGGATTGGAGCAGGTGCACCAGTGTGGTTACGACTGATTCGTACCGACTCTTCACCTTCAGAGATTTCAAGTTCAGCAATACCAGACTCTTCTACTAGTTCGATAAGTTTTTTGATTTTACGAATATCCATCTTTTCTTTCTCTTTGTCTTGTTAAGTGACCTAAACTCTATGACCGAGTAGGTAAGTATTAGTTCTATCTATTCATATGTAATGAATAGATTACTTTGACTGGAGCTTGTTCAGCGCCGCAGCCAAAGCGAATTGATAACCTTGCGCGCCTAATCCACAAATAACGCCTTCTGCTTTATCGGATAGATATGAGTGATGGCGGAATGGTTCACGTGCATGAACATTGGATAAGTGCACTTCAATAAATGGGATCGCAACCCCGAGCAATGCATCACGTAGTGCTACGCTCGTATGAGTAAAAGCGGCAGGGTTGATGATGATAAAATCAACCTTTTGGTATGCAGCATGGATTGCTTCGATCAGTTCATATTCACGATTTGATTGCAGGTGGGTTAACTCCACCTCGGCTTCCTTGGCTTGTTCTGACAGGGCCGTCACTATTTGATCTAACGTTTGAGAACCGTAATGTGCGGGCTCTCTTAAACCGAGTAGATTAAGATTTGGGCCATTCAGAAGTAGAATGCTTAACTTTGCAGGCATCTTGGGCTTATCTTCCTTTATCGTGAAACGAATACCAATATTCCCATATTATTTACAAATCAGCGTTAATTTCTAGTGAAAAAAACACTGATTTTTAAATTTAGAACCAGATTATAGCTAATTCAGCGCAAATGGCAGCAATTTACTGGTCTTATCTCTCTGTTAGGGGCATGGTTTTTGTAACCAAGTTAACAAAAATGGTCGTTATCCTGCCATTTAATACGGATATTTGTGAGCTGGAATGGATCAAAAAAGCCGCCAATACACTGGCGGCTTGTGATTAATTATATGTCTTAAGCAAGTTCTGCTTTTTCAGCGATCAGCTTATCAACAACACTCGGGTCGGCAAGGGTGGATGTATCTCCGAGGTTACTGGTGTCTCCGGTAGCGATTTTACGCAGAATGCGACGCATGATTTTACCTGAACGTGTTTTTGGTAAGGAGTCAGTCCAATGCAGTACGTCTGGCGTAGCTATCGGGCCAATCTCCTTACGAACCCAATCTTTGACTTCTTTATGCAGCTCTGCACTTGGGAATTCACCATCATTAAGAGTGATGTAAGCGTAGATGGCTTGGCCTTTAATGTCATGTGGCACACCAACAATTGCAGCTTCAGCAATTTTATCGAATGCGACGAGTGCGGATTCGACTTCAGCGGTCCCCATTCGGTGACCTGATACGTTGAGAACATCATCCACACGACCGGTGATCCAGTAATAGCCATCTTCGTCTCGTTTTGCACCGTCACTGGTGAAGTACATGCCCTTGAACGTTGAGAAGTAGGTCTGTTCGAAACGCTCGTGATCGCCATAAACGGTACGCATTTGGCCTGGCCATGAATCGAGAATAACTAGGTTACCTTCAGCGGCGCCATCAATGATATTCCCCATATTATCGACTAACGCCGGTTGTACACCGAAGAATGGGCGAGTGGCTGACCCCGGTTTTAGGTCGGTTGCTCCTGGTAGTGGGGCAATGAGGATCCCGCCTGTTTCTGTTTGCCACCAAGTATCAACAATCGGTGAATTTTCATTACCTATGGTTTTGTAGTACCACTCCCATGCTTCAGGGTTAATCGGTTCACCAACCGATCCCATGATGCGTAAGCTACTACGTGAGGTATCTTCAACCGCTTCGTTACCTTTCGCCATTAATGCTCGGATAGCAGTCGGCGCAGTATAAAGAATATTTACTTGGTGTTTATCGACCACTTTACTCATGCGATTGGTGTTCGGGTAATTAGGAACACCTTCAAACAGAATGGTTTTCGCCCCGTTGGCAAGTGGGCCATAAATGAGATAAGTATGCCCTGTAATCCAACCCACATCGGCGGTACACCAGAACACTTCGCCTGGCTGGTAGTCAAAGACATATTTGAATGTCATTGTGGCATAGACGAGGTATCCACCTGTGGTATGCAGCACGCCTTTAGGTTTGCCTGTTGAGCCGGATGTGTAGAGGATGAATAGTGGATCCTCCGCTTTCATCTCTTCTGGGGGGCAAATTTCAGAAACCGTTGATGTTGCTTCATGCCACCATACATCACGATGATCGTGCCATTTCACATCACCGCCAGTACGTTTGAATACGATGACCTTATCAATGGTTTTTACATCAGGGTTAGTCAGCGCTTCATCGACGTTTTTCTTCAGAGGTACTGCTCGCCCACCACGAACACCTTCATCCGCAGTGACAACAATTTTTGAATTAGAGTCAATGATACGACCTGAAAGTGCTTCTGGTGAGAACCCGCCAAATACGACGGTATGGACTGCGCCAATACGAGTACAAGCTAACATGGCGACAGCCGCTTCGGGCACCATTGGCATGTAAAGACAGACGACGTCACCCTTACGAACTCCTTGCTCTTTGAGAGCGTTTGAGAACAGGCACACTTCTTTGTGGAGTTGATTAAAGGTTAGGGTTTTATCATCGGCTGGGTCATCGCCTTCCCAAATAATCGCCACTTCATCACCGCGTTCCGCTAGGTGGCGATCAATACAGTTGGCTGACACATTGAGTGTACCGTCGTCAAACCAGCGAATATCAACATGACCCGTATCGAAAGACGTACTTTTTACGTGAGTAAAGGGTTTAATCCAGTCTACTATTTTCCCGTGTTCGCCCCAGAATCCTTCTGGATCTGAAACGGATTGCTGGTACATCGCTAGGTAGGTATCTTCATCGGCGTGGGTTTGCGCTTTGATGTTCTCTTTTACTGGATAAATATGGGCTTCACTCATTGCATCTCTCCTTGTGCCTTGATCTTTTATCTTCTGGGCAAATTCCGTTTAGGCGTTGTTGTGATTGTTTGATATTGAATACCGCTATGCCTATAACTCTCTGCCAGTAGGCGAGTTTCTACAATTAGACTTTAGGATGAGTGTGAGATTTATGCTTAATTATCGGGAGGTTAACTAGGTTATAAATGAGAGGTCGATCGGCTCCTGCGGGTTTTAGTTGGCAGATAGGGTTAATGTTTAAAGTAAGCTGATGTGAATTCGGGTAAGTCACCTTTGGTCAGGCGAACAAAAACCAGTGCGGCAGATATCGCATCTTGTAGTGCGTCATGTTTGTCTTGAATGGGTAACTGAAGGTGATTACAGATCGCATCTAAGCTTAAGTCGATATAGGCATTTGGCAGCCGCTTTTCGAGCTGATCATGATAGATTTGACTGACTTCAATCAACTGATTGGGGAGGGGGAAGCCGAGTTGTTTTTTACACGCGATATCGAGAATCGTTTTATCGTAGCGGATGTGATAACCGACAAGCGGTCGATTGCCGATAAAGGCGAGTAGTTTCTCTAAGGCTTGTTTTTCACTGACGCCATCGAGAAGATCTTGATGGCGTATTTTGTGAATCTTTACTGAGCCAGAATCTAGCGATTGTGGGGCTCTTAAACGAACTTCAAAAGGTTGACTGGTGATGATCCGGTTATCGATAATTTTAGTGGCGGCAATGGTGACGAGTTCGGCTCGCTTGGGATCTAAGCTGGTCGTTTCACAATCTAAAGAGACAAACTCGCCTTGTTGTGGCGCAGCGAATAGCGACTGATAAGCGGAGCCTTGCAGTTTATAGTGCCACCATTTTCGAGAGAGCCAGTTCATTGGTTTAATCTCTCACTTGGTAGTGATAGCCAAGCCATTGCTTAAACTTTTTGACCACATGCAAGCTGTGGCGAAGCAAATCACGTTCGGTTCGCTCTAATAGCTTAATGTCGATTTTATTGCCGCTATGTTGTTCTGAAAGTTGCTGAGCCAGACGTAGCTTAAAGAACTGTTTGAGAGCTTCACTGAGATTGTCCGCGGTCTCTTGCTCCAATACTTTTTGTTGGACTAAAGCGTCGATACGTTCAAATGTGTTATTCACCCTGATTTTGTGCTCTAAACTCAAAGCCCGAACACCATGAACAATCGGAAAAATACCCCCTTGCTTGATATCGACGCCTGATTTTGATTTTTTCACATTGCCAAAGAGGGTGAGTGGCACGGAGAAATTTAAGGCAGGGCGAATAAACTCCATGAGGATTAGCTCTTGATCCGCCATGAGTTCACTTAAATGCGTTTTAATCGGTGCTAAGAGCTCTCTATTTCCCGCCACGGCATGAGCGTCGGCGACAATTGCAATATCCATCACTTGCTCTGAACGCGCCTTTTTTACCCATTTTGACAGTGTCGCCTTCCATTCTGTTTGGCTCTTCACCCACTTTTCGTTATTCACCATGACATTACCGGGGCAGAGTGGGTAACCAAGCTGTTGCAGCGTGTGGGTTAAAGTATTCATGACCGATTCACACTGTTGCCACTGTAATCCATCTTTAAGGATGAGCGCATTGTCTTGGTCGGTTTTGATGATCTGCTCGCCGCGACCTTCGGAACCAAGCACGATAAGGCAGCACTGATCATGCAGAGCTGGTGGAACCACGAGTTCGAATGCTTTCTCTATGATCTGCTCATTGACCGCCGAGATGAGTTGCATGATGAAGCGAGTACGTATGCCATTGCCCAATAAACTTTCAACCAATTGTCGTTGTTTATTGGAAGCCAGTGCAAGCTCTTCAACGCTGGATGCTCGTGCAATCGTCAGGCTTAGCACGTGCGAATGGGTAGAGAATGAACTCAATATTTGAGTCATATCGAGCATGCCGACCGCTTCATTTCCATCGCATACCATCACGCGTTTCATGCGGTTACGAGTCATGGTGATCATGGCGTTAAATAGGAAATCACCATCATCGACATGAAAGACAGGGAAGGTGGCGATTTGACTGACGGGTGTATCGAGTGGACGTTGATCTAGCATGACCGCATGCAGCATATTGGTCCGAGTCACGATCGCATAAGGGTGAAGGGTTGGGTTCTCTATGCGTCGAGGGTCGTCTTCAGACAGTTGAACAAGTGCTGAATCTAAAGCGTGTTCTTTTAGCTGCTTGGTGACGTCATTGATCGGCTGATCTGGTTGCAAAATCATTGGGGGGTGATAAATGCTGGCATCCACTTTGGTTAGAATGAATTCGGCAAGATTTTGCTGTTGCTGAGCCGATTCAATTAACGCTTGTCGCTTGGCTAAGTTGTTATCAAAATAGGCGGCAAACTGGCCGTTTTGATTATAGAGATCAATGAATACCTCTTTGGACAGTAAATAGCACAGCGTATCTTCTAGGGTGATGTATTGGTGTTTGGTGTGAGAATCAAATAGCGCACGAACATCAAACATATCGTCGTTAGCGTAGTGAGCGAAAACCTCTTTGCCATCTGCAGATCGCTCTTCTACGGCCCCTTTAATTAAAATATAAAGGTAATGGGACGGCTGCTCGGCGGCGATGATGGTCTCTTTATCTCGATAGTAAGCGACATCTAATGAAGCGCGTAGCGTTCGCTGCTGCTTTTCTGTGAGTCGGTCAAAAGGAGGCGCTTGCATATTGAATTTTTCAGGCATAGCAGAGTTCACTTACATTAAGAGGCTGACTCTAGTGTGGCAAAATACCGTTTAACCTCCAGACGACTTTGGTCTAATAACGAAATTTGTTTCTCTTCTGAGAGAAAAATATCGCCCTTATTGTTTGATTTATAGAATGCGGAAATACGCTTACGATTTTATTCCCTTTTTTCATGTTGTCTGACAGTGCATAATTGCGCGGATCTTTCTTCCCATGTGACTTTTTGTAGGACACGCCAATGTTTAACCCTTCTCCTTATGGCTGGATTTCTCAGTATTTTCTTGGTTTCTTCTTTGCGTATGGGGTGTATCTGCCTTTTTGGGCGCTATGGTTTGAGGGGCAAGGTGTATCGCCGACCGATATCGGTATTTTAATGGGGATTGGTTTTGCAACCCGTTGTGTGGCGAATTTAGTGTTAACGCCACGGATTCATAAAGTGGAACATTTGATGCCCGCCCTTCGGTGGTTAAGCTTCGCAGCGTTAATTTTTGTTGGTTTTCACTTTTTCACTGGTGGCAGTTTCTTGCTCATGGTGGCTGCGACGATCTTATTCAACCTATGTTGTGGTCCCATTATTCCGTTGTCCGATGCCATGGCAAACTATTACAGTCGCTTAAAGATGCTTGATTATGGGCGCACTCGTTTGTGGGGCTCAATTGCGTTTATTGCTGGTTCAACTGCGGTTGGTTTTTTAGTCGCGCAGTATGGTTCGGATATGATTTTGTATACCGCAATGGCAGGGGTGTTGTTCTCTATGCTAGTCGCAATGCGTAACCCTAATGTGATGCCTGTGACGGAACATGAAGAGCATGCAGAAAGACCGAAACTGACAGAGTTACTCAAAGAGTGGCCGATTATCCGCTTTCTGACTTTAATTGCTTTGATTCAAGGAAGCCACGCCGCCTACTACAGTTTTAGTGCTATTTATTGGAAAGAAGCAGGGCATTCCGAAGTCATCATCGGCTATCTATGGAGTCTTGGGGTGGTAGCCGAAGTTGCAGTTTTCGCATTCAGTAAACGCTTATTTTCTGGTTGGTCATTACGAACGCTATTTTTGGTTGCTTCTTTTGGTGTGATTGCTCGTTGGGGGTTAACGGCTTCAACGACGATGCTGGTGGCTCTGGTTGTTATCCAGTTGCTGCACGGTGTGACTTTTGCGCTTGCTCATATCGCGGCCATTCAATATATCCAATCGGCACCACAGCATAAAATGGTGGCACTACAGGCACTGTATAATGCACTTCCATTAGGGGCGGTAATTGCACTGATGACGACATTAAGTGGTTGGGGGTATGAACAGTGGGGTGCCAATGTATTCTGGGGGATGGCATTGATGGGGGTATTGGCTCTATTTGTGCGAGTGGATGCAACGGATACACAAGATGATGCAATTTTAGCCACAAAATCTGAGCCTAAACCACAGAATTAGAGTCAGTTGATTGAGTTCAAAAACTATCCTTAGTTAAATGAAAAGCCAGAGCATGATGATTGCTTTGGCTTTTTTGTTACATGGACTGTAACGCCACTTGATGTAACAGCTGACGCGCGGTTAATTGGGCGGTGTGAAAACAAGGATATACTGGATGCAAGGTTGGATTGTCGTTCCTGTTTCTCTCGCCTATTTGGGTGTGCTGTTTTTGATCGCTTGGTATGGTGATCGGCAAACCAAGTGGTTAGCACGTTGGCGACCTTGGATTTATAGCCTGTCGATTGCGGTGTATTGTACCTCATGGACCTTTTACGGCACCGTAGGCCAAGCCAGTAATAACCCGTGGTCATTCTTGCCCATCTATATCGCGCCAATTCTTGTTTTCACCTTAGGGTGGCGACTCCTCGCTCGGTTGATTCTAATTGCCAAGCGTGAACATATTACGTCGATAGCGGATTTTATTGCTGCCCGTTATGGTAAATCTCAAGGCTTAGCGGTGGCGGTGACGTTAATTGCGGTGGTGGGCATTTTGCCTTATATCGCGTTACAACTTCGTGGAATTACCATGGGGTTGGATATTGTTGCCCCTCAGTTAGCCGAACAGTTCGGATATGGTAATTATCATGTCTCTTGGTTTGTTGTCGGGGCACTTGCCATCTTTACCATGCTGTTTGGCACCCGCCATATTGATAATACCGAGCATCATAGAGGCATGATGATGGCGGTGGCATTTGAATCCATCATCAAGCTGGTTGCTTTTCTGACGGTCGGCTGCTTTATCATCTATTTAGCGTGGAATCGGGACAGTATTGATCTGTTTGAGATTGCGTCGCTGACCTATCAATCCCCTAATATACCGACACTGATCATCCATACTATTTTAACCATGCTGGCGATTGTCTGCTTACCACGCCAATTTCATACGATGGTGGTTGAAAATGAACGCGCGCAAGATCTGCACACCGCGCGTTGGTTATTTCCGATTTATCTGATTTTGATGGGGCTGTTTGTGCTGCCTATCGCTTGGGTCGGACAAGGTTTACTCGGCTCAAGTCCTGCTGATACTTTCGTAATCAGTATTCCGATGGCGGTCGGAGCCAGTGACATTGCTCTTTTGGCGTTTTTAGGTGGAACTTCGGCGGCCAGCGGTATGGTGATTGTATCGACCATCGCCTTGGCAATCATGGTTTCCAATGACTTGGTGATGCCTCTTTTGCTGAGAAGAATGCGTTTAACTCAGCGTACTCACCAACACTTTTCTGGCCTGTTACTGATGATCCGTCGGGCGCTCATTTTGTTACTGCTTCTTGGTGCTTGGGGCTTCTATCAAGTTCTCGACAGCATTCACTCTTTATCCGCTATCGGCTTCCTATCATTTGCCGCAATTGCACAATTTTCACCGGCACTCATTGGCGGATTGTATTGGCGACAGGGGAACCGAAAAGGTGCTTATGTCGGGTTGCTTGTGGGTTTCATTATTTGGTTGATGACCTTAATGAGCCAGACCGACATGCTCGCTGGAGACGCTGGAAGTAATGTGCTGCTGTGGGTGATCACACCGCCTGAGTTTCTGGCTCAATTTAACCTTCAAGCCTCGGATTGGGGCATCGTTCTGAGTGTGACGTTAAATGCACTCTGCTACGTGTTGATCTCCATGGTCACTCGTCCAAGCCTAAGTGAGCGCTTACAATCGGCTTCCTTTGTTGGCACACCGATGCCAGAAAACGAAAACATCAGCTTGTATCAAAGCCGTGTTACGGTCGCGGAACTAGAAATGTTGGCATCTCGTTTTGTTGGACGAAAGCGAGTGAAAACTGCCTTCAAGCACTACTGGACACAGCACAGCAAGGTACTATTGCCCAATCAGCAAGCCCCTTCCGGTTTGATTCGGCATACCGAAAGAGTGTTGGCTGGTGTGTTTGGAGCCTCGTCTGCAAAGTTAGTGCTTACTTCGGCATTGCAGGGTAAAAACATGCAGCTAGAGGAAGTGGCGACCATTGTCGATGAAGCGTCTGAACTGTATGACTTTAGCCGAGGGTTACTGCAAGGGGCGATTGAACACATAGGCCAAGGCATCGCCGTGGTGGATAAACAGCTACGGCTGGTGGCTTGGAATCAGCGTTATTTAGAGTTGTTTGAGTTTCCGGCTGGGCTCATTCAAGTTGGGCGACCGATTTCAGATGTCATTCGCCATAATGCAGAGCAAGGTTTATGTGGGCCCGGAGATCCAGAAGAGCATGTTAAGCGTCGGGTTTATCATTTAGAGCAAGGTTCTCGGCACACCTCTTCTCGAACCCGAGCGGATGGACGAGTGATTGAAGTGCAAGGTAACCCTATGCCGGGCGGTGGGTTTGTGATGAGCTTTACCGATATTACCGTATTTAGAGAGGCCGAAAAGGCACTAAAAGATGCCAATGAGACGTTGGAGTTTCGTGTGCATGAAAGGACTCAAGAGCTAGAAACCCTGAACCGAAAATTAGTCTCAGCGACTCAAAAATCCGAACTGGAGTCGCAGTCTAAATCACGATTTTTGGCGGCGGTGAGCCATGATCTTATGCAGCCGTTGAATGCGGCTCGTCTGTTTGCATCTTCATTAACCGAAGTCGCGCAAGATAAAGAAGTGAAGCGCTTGGCCAGTTACATTGAAAGTGCATTGGAAGCAGGGGAAGATTTGATTGGCGACTTGCTTGATATTTCACGGTTAGAATCTGGAAAGATGGACGTAAATGTACACAGCTTTGCAATTAATGATGTCTTAGCCAATTTAAATGCTGATTTCAGTGCTCTCGCCAAGCAACAAGGGATCGATTTCCACATGATGCCCTCTTCGTTGTATGTCATGTCTGACCCTAAATTACTGAGACGGGTAGTGCAAAACTTTCTGACCAACGCCTTTCGATACAACCCTAAAGGCAAAGTGGTTCTTGGGGTAAGGCGAGTGAAAGGTCAAGTTCGCATTGATGTGTGGGATAACGGCATTGGAATCGAGCAAGATAAACAGCAAGAAATATTCGAAGAGTTTAACCGAGGTAGCCAAGTTCGTTCCGATCAAGGGTTAGGGCTTGGTCTTGCGATTTCAAAAGGGATTGCTCATGTTCTGGATCATCAAATATCAATGCGTTCATGGCCAGATAAAGGCAGCGTCTTCTCTCTGACGCTAGAGAAGTCACAGTATGTGGAACCCGAGCAGCAAGCCTTGAAACAGGAAACAAATTCAGACCTTAATCATATTCGAGTGTTGTGTGTCGATAATGAAACGGAGATTTTACTGGGGATGGAGGATTTATTGGCTCGTTGGGGATGTGAAGTGAAAACCGCGACCGATTTAATGCAAAGTCTTAAAACGTTAGAGTATGGCTGGGTGCCCGATGTTATTTTCTCTGATTATCGACTCGACAATGGCAGAACTGGGCTTGAGGTATTGCAACAGTGTCGTCTGCGTTTGGGTGATAGTTTTGAAGGCGTGATCATTAGCGCAGATCGTACCGATGACATGATGGATGGAATTAAAGGTAACGGCTTTAGTTTCATTGCCAAGCCAGTCAAGCCATTGAAGTTAAGGACGATACTGAACAGAGTGAATTGATATTAAGTTCGTCATACTCTAAAAATTAAAACATGGTGTGATCAATGTATTATTTTAAGGCAACAGTGTAACAATAAGGGCCTTTTTTAATCGGTAAACCGTTTGCGCCTCAAAAAATAGCATCTAATAACCATATTATTATTAATGAATTTAGTCGAATCCTTACCCACTCTATACATTATAATAATAGGAAAATGTCGTGAAAAAATTTAAACGTAGCTTACTTTGTTTGGCCGTTGTAGGTGTAATGGCCGGTTGTAATGATGATGAGACAGTTTATGTCGATGTTCCATCAGATTACAGCCCTGTAGTAGCAGAAGGCAAAACGCTTACCAATACCCCAGATGTAATTGTTAAAGGCTCCCCTACAGATCAAGATGAAATTACGATTACGATAGGCGCAACATCGGATCTTCATGGTCGCTTATTTGGTTATGACTACGCTTTAAACAGCGCCGATAGCGATGCTGGTATCACACGTGTGGCAACGCTCTTACAAGCAGAGAAAAACGATAATCCAAATATGATCTTGATCGATATCGGCGATACCGTTCAAGGTAACTCTGCTCAGTTATTTAACGATGATCCAACGCACCCTGTAGTCGAAAGCATGAATGCACTTGAATTCGATGTATGGGTACCTGGTAACCATGAGTTTAACTTTGAACGTTCGTTCATTGACCGTAACCTCGATCACTTTAATGGTGCCGTTCTTTCTTCAAATATCAAATGGGAAAGCAATGGCGTTAACTATATTCGCGGATTTCAAATTTTTGATGTTGAAGGTGTAAAAGTTGCCGTTGTTGGCTTAACGCCTTCAAATGTCCCTAACTGGGAAGCTTCAGCTCCAGACCACTTTAAAGGTTTAAAATTTGAGAGTGAGCTAGAAGCAACAAAAGAAGCAGTAGATACATTAGTTCAGAAATACAGCCCAGATGTCATCGTGGGTGCGCTTCACTTAGGTCGTAAAGGTGAAGGTGGTGCAGGTGTTCATAATATTGCAGCCGCAATGGCTGACAAGTTTGATGTGATTTTAGCAGGCCATGAGCATGCAAACTATATTGAGCAAGTGAACGCTGATGGCACAGTGACTTCAATTAGCACTGACAGCTCTACGATTGGTGGTGATAACAGCTTAGTTGAAGACAAAACTATCTCTACAGATTACAACGAAGAGACACGCCAACAGAGTGTTAAGATTATGGAACCAGGTAAATGGGGTTCATACTTAGCAAAAGCAGAGATTCAACTCAAAAAAGTGGATGATAAATGGACAATGGTTGATACAACCATGACCAATATCGGCACGAAAAATATTGCTGAAGATACGGATTTACAGAGCCGTTTCCAATATGTTCATGACATTGCTATTGAAGATGCAACTCGTGAACTTGGTCGAGTGACAGGTAACTTTACACCAACTGCTACTGGTTTCGCTGACGAAGCAACTTCTACTGATTTTAATTACACTCATGATCGTCTGTACTCGACTATCCATGCTGCGAAAGTGATGGATACTCCTTTGATGGATGTTATTAACCAAATTCAGATTGATCAAATTGAAAAAGCAGTGGGTGCTGGTAACGGTGCGGTTGTTTCTGCTGCCTCTCTATTTTCAGATCAAAGTAACTTAGTTGACAATGAAGTCTACACCAAAGGGAAATCGACGAACCTGTACAAATACGACAATACATTAGTTGGCGTAGAGATGACGGGTGAAAATCTGAAGCATTTCATTGAATGGTCTTACACATACTTTAATGAATATAAAGCGGGTGATTTGACGGTATCTTTCAAAAAAGGATCGCCAGCTTACTTGTACGATCAATTTGATGGTGAGTTAACGTATACCGTTGATTTAAGCAAACCTGCACTTGAGATGGATGAAAATTATGCCATTACTACAGAAGGTAGCCGTATCAATATTACAGAGATTGCAGGTGAAGCCTTCGATCCTGCGGCCACTTATAAAGTAGCAATGAACAGCTACCGTTGGGGCTCTCAAGTTAAGAAATATGGTTGGGCGACAGATGCGGACGTATTCTACGATTCAGTCAATGAGCCAGTGTATGCGATCCGAGATATGCTAACAGCATACGTTGAGAAAAATAATGGTATCAATGTAGCCGATTTCACATCTGCAGAACCGACTTGGGAATTTACTCAATATCAAGCGAGTGGTGAAATTACACAACTGCGTGAGGGCGCTGGTAAAGCACTTTGGGACCAATTAACTAACATGGAAATTTGTGTGTCGATTGATTTGGAAAACCCGAAATACCCAGCAATTGTTGAGTCATTGAATATTAATGACCCAAGCACATACTTTGCGAACCCAAATGCAGGTAACTCTGACATTAACGAAGTTGTTGCTGGCTGTAATCCGTAACATCACTGTTAACTAAATAGTAATAGGTGCAGTGGTAAACATTGCACCTTTCTACTTACCAGTAATGATTTTTATAGTACTTACTGGTAAGTCGATATGAAGAGTTCAGCATGCTAAAACGAATCTATACAAATTGGGGATTCACCCTCGCTATCATCATAATTTCAACAATCATATTTCAATTCTCACCAGATTGGAGCGATAGTTTTCGTCCAAAATCTTCTCAAAAACAAGAGTTTGTTGAAGCTAAAGTCATCGATATCGTATCAAGTAACATTGCACCTGACCGATTAGTCCCTGAAATTATGACAGGGAAGCAAATATTTACAGCTGAAATATTAGAAGGGGTAGAAGAAGGCAGCGTTGTCGAGGTCGATAACCCACTGAGTCGGCAGCATAATGTCTTTGTTGCTGAGGATGATGTATTCATTCTTATGATCAGAGAAACCAATAATGGGACGGTATATTGGGCATATAACCATAAGAGATCAGATTCAATTTATCTTATGCTTGCTGTTTTTTTTGCTCTATTACTCAGTTTTGGTCGTAAAGAAGGCATTAACTCAATGGTGGCACTTTATTTTACCGCCGCCTTAATTGTTGGGGTGCTGGTCCCAAGTATTTTTGCTGGTTGGAACCCAATGATAATGAGCATAGTTCTTATGGTGGTCATTATTGTGGTCAGCTTTATTCTTGTATCAGGAGCCAACCGGAAAAGTTTATGTGCGATGGGAGGCACGTTACTCGGTGTCGTCGCTGCTGGTATTATGGCGCAGTGGTTTGGTGAAATGGCCAATTTATCGGGGATCTATCTTGATAAAGGGGAAGATGTTATTTATCTCACCTCGATAAAGATGGGGGTGCGTTGGTTAATGTTTGTCACTATTGTTATCGCGGCTTTGGGGGCGGTTATGGATGTGGCTATTTCGATTGCTTCAGCGTATGGCGAATTGCAACAAACCGATCCCCGCTTAACGCCTAAACAATTAGTTCAAGCTTCCATGAATATTGGCCGTGATATTATGGGCACGATGACCAACACATTGATTTTGGCTTTTGCTGGTGGCTCCCTTACTACCATAATGATGGTTTGGGGGTTAGATATGCCTGCCAATCAATTTATGAATTTACCATTGGTTGGATTGGCCGTGGTGAATGCATTAGCAGGAAGTGTTGGAATTGTTCTCACTATCCCATTTACTGCATTTTTAGCCCCTTATGTATTTAAGCATACTGAGCATCGTTCATTGAATATCGAATGAAAAAGCCGATGCAATGGCATCGGCTTTGGTTTCCGTGAGGGGCTGAGCTCCCTACAAGCTCAGTCCTTATTGGATTAATGGTCGTGAGCTTCACCCGCACCTTTAGGGAAACGGATAGACTCAACCATCTCTTGTACATCTTCAGGAACTTCAGCCGTTACTTTATTTACCGCAATAGAGATAATAAAGTTTAGACACATACCTAGCGTACCGATGCCTTCTGGGCTGATACCAAACCACCAGTTTTCAGGTGAGCTTGCTGCTGGGTTGATGAACTTGAAGTAGATAATGTAGCTTGCTGTGAAGGCGATACCTGCCAACATACCTGCAATCGCACCTTCTTTGTTCATCTTCTTATAGAAGATACCTAGGATAATTGCAGGGAAGAAGGACGCCGCAGCAAGACCGAATGCGAACGCTACCACCTGTGCAACAAAGCCTGGAGGGTTAATACCTAAGTAACCCGCACCAACAATCGCAACCATTGCAGCCAATCGAGCGGCGAGCAACTCTTGTTTGTCGGTCATGTTAGGTCTAAAGCCTTTCTTCAGTAAATCATGTGAGATAGACGTTGAGATAACCAGTAATAGACCCGCAGCGGTTGATAGTGCAGCCGCTAAGCCACCTGCCGCCAGTAAACCAACAACCCAGTTTGGTAGTTTTGCAAGTTCTGGAGACGCTAGTACGATAATGTCACGGTTGATTTTCATCTCGTTACGCTCATCGCCCGAGTAGAACATCTTGCCATCGCCGTTCTTATCTTCCCAGCCAACAAGACCTGTGCTTTCCCAGTTTTTATACCAGCTTGGTGCTTCTTCACCAGAGACACCTTGCATGTCCGGGCCATTAATTGTTTCAATCATATTTACACGAGCAAAGGCAGCAACACCTGGTGCGGTTGTGTAAAGCAATGAGATGAACAGTAGTGCCCAACCTGCT
Organism: Vibrio sp. 03-59-1; assembly: GCF_013114135.1. Classification (NCBI taxonomy): domain Bacteria; kingdom Pseudomonadati; phylum Pseudomonadota; class Gammaproteobacteria; order Vibrionales; family Vibrionaceae; genus Vibrio; species Vibrio sp. 03-59-1. Next base: position 51,673 of record NZ_VTYA01000014.1, on the reverse strand, counting down.
GAGATACGCGCATCACGTACACGAGGAACGGTGAAGAAACGAATGATTACGTGTGGCAGACCCGCAGTACCAACCATTAGAGCCGCACAGATGAAGAAGACATCGACCATGCTCTTATTACCTTCGGTATAAGCGGTAAAGCCGAGCTCTTCCGTTAAGCCATCCAGTTTATCGAGTAGGTAAACATCGCTACCCGTAATTGTAGAACCCATACCGACTTGTGGTAGTGGATTGCCCGTCATCATAATTGAGGTAAAGATCGCAGGGACAAGGAAAGCGAAAATGAGAACACAGAATTGAGCAACCTGCGTATAAGTGATGCCTTTCATGCCACCAAGCACTGCGTAGAAGAACACAATACCCATACCGATGATGATGCCGAGGTTAATATCAACTTCGAGGAAACGGGAGAATACAACGCCCACACCACGCATCTGACCTGCAACGTACGTAAACGATACGAAGATTGCACAGAATACCGCTACCATACGAGCTGTTTTCGAGTAGTAACGCTCACCAATGAAATCAGGCACCGTAAACTGGCCGAATTTACGTAGGTAAGGGGCTAAACATAGCGCAAGTAGTACGTAACCACCTGTCCACCCCATAAGGTAAACCGCACCGTCGTAACCAACGAACGAGATGATACCTGCCATAGAGATAAAGGATGCTGCTGACATCCAGTCGGCTGCGGTTGCCATGCCGTTTGCTACAGGGTGTACGCCACCGCCTGCAACGTAGAACTCACTGGTTGATCCAGCACGAGCCCAGATAGCAATACCGATATATACCGCAAAGGTAATACCGACCAATATAAACGTCCAAGTTTGAATATCCATGTTCTAGCCTCTAGTCTTCCTGTACGTTGTATTTTTTGTCGAGCGCATTCATGCGAACAACGTAAATAAAGATTAAGGCGACAAAGGTATATATTGAACCTTGTTGTGCGAACCAAAACCCTAGCTTAAAGCCACCAAACTGAATGACATTCAAAGCATCGACAAATAAGATGCCTGCCCCATATGACACGACAAACCATATGGCAAGTAGTGACCCCATTATCCCCAAGTTTTCCTTCCAGTAGGCTTGAGCATGTTCTGTTGATTCGAACGACATGACCTTCTCCTTGATTCCATTTCGTAGAAACTGTTTTTGTAGATAATTACCGTGTTAACGTAATGTTACGATTTAGAAGATAGCAGCCTAAAATCAAGAGATCTGTGCAACTTTAGTCGGGAGGAATAAAACAAAAAACGCCCGAAAAATGGGCGCTTAATCAGATAGGAGGGGTAAAATGTGATGTTAATTTGTTGTTAAATTAGCCTAAGGTCTAACGTTCAATAGGAATCAGAGAAGATTTATCTTAAGACGATCGTCTAGAGCTCACTTTCCATTTGTTGTAAAACAATGACCGCTTGAGTTCGGTTCTTAACATCGAGTTTTCTAAATATTGCGGTCATATGCGCTTTGATGGTGGCTTCGGAGACATGTAACTCATAAGCGATTTGCTTGTTGAGCAGGCCATCAGACAGCATGCCGAGCACTTTGTATTGCTGAGGGGTAAGAGTGGCGATCTTCTCTGCAAGGTCATTGCAGGCCGCATTGTTGGTAATTAATCCTTCGGGGAAGAAAGGGGCGCCTGCGAGGACTTGATTGAGCGCGCTAATCAGTGATCGCATATCGCTCGATTTAGGGATGAAGCCAAATGCGCCATGACTTTTCACTTGTGCGACAACACTTGCATCTTCACTTGCAGAGATAACCACAATGGGTAGATCGGGATGTTCTGCACGTAATTGAATTAACCCTGACATCCCGTTTGCTCCTGGCATTTTTAAATCCAGCAGTAGCAGATCAGGTTCTTCACCTTTAGCAAGAAGATCCAGCAGCGCACTGAGTGAATCTGCTTCTAAGAGATTTGCGCCACTGATCGCCATATGTACAGACTGGAATAGGGCGTTACGGAATAAGGGGTGATCATCGGCAATGATAATGGTGTAGGTCGAATCCATGACGTTATACACTTTTTATAATTTAGTTAAATTTATTATTATCGCTAAACCTGTTTTGAACAATATTTATGCACTAAAAGTCTGAAGCATATCGACTTTTATTCATATGCACCCATGATCTTGCATTGGATTCAAAAAAAAGCCGTTCACGCAGAGGTAAACGGCTTAATTACGGGCATCAATTAACTCTGAAAAGTCGATTCTGTTTTATAAGTTATGAGCTTGAATGTGGTGAAGAAAAGGTTTTGCTTGCATAAAACCGGTAATTCGAGCATTTGGAACATGGTTCCCCTTACCGTCCCAGAACTCGATAGTTGGTAAGCCAAGAACATTCAATTGCTTTAATAATTCAATGTCTTGTGGCTGGTTCTTAGTCACATCGGCTTGGAGTAATACGAACTCTTTTAGCTTCTGTTCAACCTCTTGCTGGTGGAAGGTGTATTTCTCAAACTCTTTACAAGCGACACACCAATCTGCATAGAAATCGAGCATGACTGGCTTGCCTGACTTTTTCGCTTCCACTAGTTGGTGTTCTAGCTCAGTAACATTGTTCACGCGGATAAAACTGATCGTCGTTTCTGTTCTAGTTTGTGGTGAGCTACTGTCTGAGAACCAATAGTTGAGTGCTGGCTGCGCCGAGGCAAACAGACCTAAAACCGCAATAATACCGATCAAGCTCTGTTTCCATCCTCCAAATGGTAAGGCGTTTTTGGTGTGATACAGCCAACCAAATGCAGCAAAACCTAGTGTTGACCAAAGCACGGTTGACCAAAACTCAGGAAGAATACGTTCAAGCAAAAATATTGGAGCCGCGAGTAAGATAAAACCGAAAACAGTTTTCACTTTATCCATCCAACCACCGGCTTTAGGAAGTAACTTATTTCCGAATACGGCAACTAATATGAGAGGTATCCCCATCCCCATCGCGAGCGCATAAAGGGCGATACCACCCGTAAGTAGATCACCACTTTGCGCGACATAGAGCAGTGCGCCAGATAAGGGAGCTGTCGTACACGGAGAGCAGACTAGCCCTGAAATTGCCCCCATGACAAATACACCGAAACTATTGCCGCCTTGCTGCTTATTACTTTGAGTGTTCAACCATGTCTGCACGCTGCTTGGGAGTTGTAAGTTATAAACGCCAAACATCGACATCGCTAACCCAACAAATAGCACGCTCAAACCTATTAATACGTAAGGATGTTGCATTGCGGCTTGAAATTGCATTCCAGCGGAAGCAACCACTAGCCCGAGTAAGGTATAAGTGAGAGCCATTCCTTGCACATAAATAAAAGATAGCCCTAATGCTCGTCGATGATTGAGCTTGCCGCTCCCTAATACGATACCCGTTAAAATAGGGTACATAGGTAAAACGCACGGAGTGAAAGCAAGGCCAACACCTAGCGCGAGAAATAGGAAAGGTGTCCACCAATTATTGCCAAGTTTATCGGCTAAGCTTGAATCGTTTGAAGCCGGAGTGACATTCGCAGAATTAGGATTCAAAGTAGTCGATGGCACTACGGCAACAGGAGTCTCGGACTGAGTTATTGCTGAGGTTGCCTTTTGAGGTGGGCGTGGATCAGCCGCCGTTTTATCGCCATTAGTATTGAATGGGCTGAGGTCTATCACTCGGGTTTCTGGTGGGTAACAAAATCCCGCTTTTGCACAGCCTTGATATTGCACAATCAAGCGTGCACCAGTTTGGTATTCGCTCAGCGGAACGTCAACAAACAGTGGCTGAGTGTAGATGTTTACCTTGCCAAAAAATTCATCTTGGTAAGGTTTCCCATCGCGCATTTGAATATCGCCTAAAGTGACGTTTTCTGCACTGATTGAAATACGATCTTGGTAGAGGTAGTAATCTTCTTTGACTTGCCAATCCAAAGATATTTGGTTGCCTTGTTGATAAAAGTTCAATGGGAAGGCTTGATCAACAGGCACAAAACTATTGTCTGTTGGAGCAAAAGCAGCGGATTTATCGCTGTTACCAAATAGAGCAAGGGCAGGGCTAGATATTGTCATTAACCCAATGAAAAACAGAGTGACGAGTGCGCGCATAATGAAATTTACTAGAATTAAGTTAAAAGTATATTAACTCAATGAGACCCGATTTTATGGGGATAAGTTTCATTATTAAAAAATAAATATGATTTATGTGGTGGGGAGGAACACAGAGATGCGAGTTGCAGAAGAGCAATGGCCTAATGATTAGGCCATTGTATAGAATGAAAGCTTATAGTACGCCAAGACGCTCTTTTACGACGCGCTCACATGCTTCAATATTGCTGACATCTTTTGGTGCGACGATCACGGTGTCATTACCACCGACAGTCCCTAAGATCTCTCCGTGTGGATCGATATCAATTAAGCGCGCAACAAGCTGTGCACTGCCAGGGTGAGTTTTAATCACAACCATTAATTGGTTATGTGTAATAAATTCAATTTGAGAAGAGATCGACGAGCCAACACGAACTGGCGCACTTTCCACTGTCATGCAGTACACTTTCTTACCGCAAGCGTTTTGCACTTTAACGACACCCAATTGGGATAATAAGCGTGATACTGTTGATTGACTTATCCCTTCATACCCAAGTTCAATTAAACGCAAACGTAGGTCATTTTGCGTCGCAAAACTTTGTTGTTGAAGTAAACGCTTACATGCAGCGGTTAATGTTTTATCGTCGGCAGTTAGCGCCGTAGCCTGTATGTTTTCAGTATTCACGGACAACTCCTTATTAGTCTGCTTTTAGTCACAAGCTTAGGTTCAGTGTTGAACGAAAAGGCTAAAGGCGATGAGAGAGACAAATATTATTAACTAGTATGCCGATGTTATCAGTATCTTTATATTGGTTTATTGAGCTTAATCACCAAATAAAAAACTATAATTAAGCTTTTTGATGGGTTCTTTGTTCTGAATTTTAACATCTAAAGTGCGCTAAAATAGTTGAAGTTATTGCAAAGGTGTTAAATATAAAAAACGGCCCATACTGACTATAATATCAGTATGGGCCGAGTTAGCATATTTGTCTTTAAATCGACTTAAATTAGCGTTTTTCTGTCATGATTCCACGTGAGAATACTTTCTCACAGTATTTACATTTAAGCTGTACACGCTCTTTTTTCAGTAGAACTTTGAAGCCACTTTCCACTGGTTCGCCATGAGAAATACAGTTGCTGTTTGGGCACTCAAAAATCGCGTTGATTTGCTCTGGTAACGATAGTGTGAGCTTATCGACAACTTTGTAATTTTCGATTTGGTTTACTGTTGCTGCTGGGGCGTAAAGCGCCAATTGGTTCGCTTGTTCATTAGTAATGAACACATTCTCAATTTTGATTAAATCTTTATGACCTAGTGCTGATGACGGTAGGTTTAAGCCAATCGTAACGCGCTCGTTGGTTTTATGCATATTAAAAAGCTTCAGAACTTTTATGCCAACGTGAGCAGGGATGTGGTCAATTACTGAACCATTACAGATTGCTTCTACTTGTAGTTGAGTCTCTTTTACCATGATAAATTCCCCCTGCTTAAAGTTCTTTGTTTAGGACTAGTGCTAACAATGCTTCACGAGCATAAACGCCATTTTCGGCTTGCTCAAAATAGTATGCGTGTTTGGTCTTATCGACATCTGTTGTGATTTCATCCACACGAGGTAGCGGGTGAAGAATTTTCAGATTATCTTTTGCGGGCTCTAGCATTGATGCCGTTAAGATATAAGCCGCTTTCATGTGCGCGTATTCAGATTCATCAAAGCGTTCTTTCTGTACGCGAGTCATGTACAGAACATCCAATTCAGGTACTACTTCTTCGATGTTTTTGTGCATGCTGTATTTAATGCCAGCATCATCTAATTCTTCACAGATGTAATCAGGCATAGATAGAACTTCAGGAGCAATAAAGAAGAAGCGAACGTTGTTGAATTTTGCAAGCGCTTGGGTCAGTGAGTGAACCGTACGTCCGTATTTCAAGTCACCAACAAAAGCTACATTCAAGTTATCCAGTGTTCCTTGAGTCTCATAGATTGAGAACAAATCTAACAGTGTTTGAGTTGGATGTTGGTTCGCACCGTCGCCGCCATTCACAATTGGCACGCCATTTGAGAATTCAGACGCTAAACGTGCAGCCCCTTCTTGTGGGTGACGCATAACAAAGGCATCCACATAAGATGAGATAACTTGCACTGAATCGGCAAGAGTTTCGCCTTTCTTCGCTAGTGATGTATTGCCACCGTTATCAAAACCAATGACAGTTCCACCTAAGCGTTGAACGGCGGTTTCAAAAGAGAGGCGAGTACGAGTTGAAGGTTCGAAGAAGCAACTTGCTACCACTTTGTTTTTTAATAACTCAGGGTTTGGTTCTGCTTTAAGTTGCCCAGCGGTCTCTACGATCAACTCTAGCTCACTACGAGATAGCTCTGGAATTGAAATGATATGTTTATTAAATAACGAATGCGCCATAACGTTTTTCCTTTAACAACGAAACAAACTGATGAATCAAAGCTGCCCTATAGCGGGCCGCACCAAATTTAAGACAAAAAAAAGCCTCCAATAATAGGAGGCTTTTAATAGGATCTTTTCAATAACAACCAAAATTCGAAAAAATATGAAATAGATAACGACGCCATTTTCAGGCTCTGTGCAATCAAATATTGTAGATTGGTCGTCTTCATTTCTTTCTCTATTTTGGCAAATTGCGAAGGATTATACGTAGAATTCTATACAGTGCAAACGTTTTCGTAAACTAATTTTCAGGTGAAAGTTTATGCGGGAAGTATGCGAATTGCTTATCAGGAAGGTCAATATTAAGGTTTTGAATTTTATTGATTTTGTGGGGCTTTAACTTTTATCGGTGCAAAAAAATATGCGAGTAATATCCAAGATATTACTCGCAATATGACAGTTAAGAACAATAGGAGAGCCTAATAATATGCGCTTAACTGTGGTTCATGCATCAAACTATAATCAATTACTGACCTAGTGTCGCAACCATGATTGCTTTGATTGTGTGCATGCGGTTTTCAGCTTCATCGAATACGATAGAGTGCTTAGATTCAACCACTTCATCTGTTACTTCAACGCCGTCTTTAAGCATTGGGTATTCTTGAGCAAGTTCTTTACCAACTACTGTATCTTCACCGTGGAATGCAGGTAGGCAGTGCATGAATTTAACATGTGGGTTGCCAGTTGCTTTTAGCATTTCCATGTTTACTTGGTAAGGCATCATTAGGTCGATACGTGCAGCCCAAGCTTCTTTCGCTTCGCCCATTGATACCCAAACGTCAGTGTAAAGGAAGTCACAACCTTCAACACCTTCTTGAACGTTTTCAGTAACAGTGATTTTCGCACCAGTTTCTTCAGCGATTTCACGACATTGAGCTACTAGCTCTTCTTCAGGCCAGAATGCTTTAGGAGCAACTAGACGAATGTCCATACCCATTTTCGCAGCACCAACCATTAGAGAGTTACCCATGTTGTTGCGAGCATCACCTAGGTAAGCGAAAGTCATTTCGTGTAGCTGTTTGCCACGGCCGTGCTCTTGCATAGTTAGGAAGTCAGCAAGAATTTGAGTTGGGTGGAACTCATCTGTTAGACCATTCCATACTGGAACACCAGCGTATGCGCCAAGATCTTCAACGATTTCTTGACCGAAGCCACGGTATTCAATGCCATCGTACATGCGGCCAAGAACGCGTGCTGTATCTTTCATTGACTCTTTGTAACCGATTTGAGAACCAGAAGGGCCTAAGTAAGTTACGTTAGCGCCTTGGTCATATGCAGCAACTTCAAATGCACAACGAGTACGAGTAGATGCTTTTTCAAAGATAAGCGCGATGTTTTTACCCGTTAGGCGAGGCTGCTCGTAACCGTTGTACTTCGCTTTTTTCAACTCAGCTGCTAGTTCTAGCATGTGTTGGATTTCACGTGGAGTGAAGTCTAGAAGTTTTAGGAAGTTACGGTTGCGTAGGTTAAAAGCCATGATGTATTCCTTCTTGTATTATGACTCCCTACGACAATAGGTGTAGGGAGCATGTCTAAATTAAGTATGGGTTTAAGTATTTTTTATCTTTCTAAACTATTAAGCGTCGCGTTTGATGTTAGTTCCCGCTTCGCCCTTCAAGATGCGTAGGCCATCTTCAAGTGCGCCGATACCAACTAACTTGCCGCCTTGGTTGATGAATTCACATGAAGCTTCAATCTTAGGCCCCATTGATCCTGCATCGAATTCGTACTGAGATAATTCGCTTGGTGTGGTTGCGCTTAGAGCATGTTGCGTTGGTTTGCCCCAGTCTAGGTATACCGCGTCAGCGTCAGTTAAAATAAGTAGTGCATCTGCGTCTAGCTGTTTCGCAAGGAAAGCTGCTGACATGTCTTTGTCGATAACTGCTTCAACACCGACTAATTTACCGTTCTCTTCTTTTACTGGGATGCCGCCACCGCCAGTACAGATTACTAAGTGGCCTTGATCGATAAGCGTAGTGATAGCGTCGCTTTCGATGATGCCTGTCGGTTGTGGGCTAGGCACAACACGACGGAAATGTTTGCCGTCTGGCTTAATTGACCAGCGGTATTTCTCAGCCAATTCTTTCGCTTCCGCTTCTTCGTAAATTGGACCGATTGGTTTTGTTGGGTCTGCAAACGCTGGATCTTTTGGATCAACAGTCATTTGAGTCAACATGCAAGAGATATGCGTTTGAGGAAGGTAGTTTCTAAATTCCTGCATCAACATGTAGCCGATCATGCCTTGAGTTTCTGCTCCCAGAACGTCTAATGGGTATGGACTTACTTTTTTGTATTCCAAACCTTGTAGTGCTAATAGACCAACTTGTGGGCCGTTTCCGTGCACTAGAACTACGTTGTACTCTTCGGCGATCTTAGAGATAGTTTTAACTGCGGTTTCAATATTTTCACGTTGGATATCAGCTTCAAGTGGCTGACCACGGCGTAGTAGTGCATTACCACCCAACGCTACGACAACAGTTTGCTTAGTCATAATCGATTCTCTTTGAATTCTGACTAAGGTCGAAATCGTTATTCCGACCTTAGTATTTAGCTTAGTTTTTGTTGCTTTAACACGAATTGCTTAGTTGAAGGTGGCGATTAGATACCGTCACGTTCGATTGGGCAGCTCATGCAGCGTGCGCCGCCACGGCCACGACCAAGTTCGTCACCTGGGATAGGTAGAACTGTGATGCCCGCTTTGTCGTATTTTTCGTTAGTGTAAGTGTTACCTTCGTAACCAATTACAACACCTGGTTTAACAGTTAGTACGTTGTTAGCATCGTTCCATTGCTCACGTTCTGCAGTGAAGTTGTCACCACCAGTTGTGATTAGGTTTAGCTTGTCTACGCCTAGTGCTTTTTCGATAGCAGTAACGAAGTAACCTTCTTCTTTAACGTTAACAGCGCCAGTTTCGTCGCCAGTTAAGCTCCAGCATTGAACGTCTTTACGAACCACTTCTGGGTAAACAGAGAATGTATCTTCGTTCATGTGCGTCATTACTGTATCTAAGTGCATGCAAGAACGGTGTTTAGGAAGTTCCATTGCAATAACTTGTTTCGCTTGGCCATGTTTGAATAGGCTAGAAGCTAGCTGCTCAACACCTTGTGGCGTTGTACGCTCAGACATACCGATAAGTACAGAACCTTTACCAATTACAAGAACGTCGCCGCCTTCAATTGTAGAGTGGTCGTACATTTTTTCTTCGTCGCCGTAGTACTTAACAAAGTCTGCACCAGCGAACGTTGGGTGCCAGCGGTAAATTGCACGAACGTGGTTAGTTTCACGTTGACGAGCTTCTTTAGCCATTGGGTTGATAGAAACACCGCCGTATACCCAGCAAGAAGTATCGCGAGTAAATAGGTGGTTTGGTAGAGGCTCGATGATGAAGTCTGTCGGAGCGTGCATGCTTTGCATCATAGAAGATGATTTCATTGGCATTTCAGCGTAAGACAAACCACCCGTTAGGATTTTAGCAAGTTCAACATTTGGTAGGTCAGCTAGGTAGCAACGTACGTCATTTGCAAATGTTTTACCTAAACGGTAATCAGAAACTTGACGAGTCAGCAACCATTCTTTCGCTTCAGCTACTGCTAGAGTGTCAGCAAGAAGGTCTGTTAGAAGTAAAACTTCAACGCCTTGGTCACGTAACGTTTTAGTAAATGCATCATGCTCTTTACCTGCACGTTCTACTGCTAACACATCATCAAATAATAAGTCGTGGCAGTTAGATGGTGTTAGGTGGCTAAGTGAACGTCTTGGACGGTGAACTAGAACGCGACGTAGTTGGCCAACTTCAGAACCTACATAGAACTTACTCATAATCTTATCTCTCTATTTGAATGCTTTCATATTTAAAAGCACATTATTATTTCGTAGGGAATAAAGGATTAATTTAAATATCCAGTTTTTCTTTCTGGAGCCCATATTACTCCAGAGTGAATAGGATTCTTAGAGGTTAGTCACAAATAGATTATTCACGTGAAACCCTTGTGTGGCGGGGCTTGTAACAAATTTTATGCAGCAATTTACTTTAAATTGACATGGGTTTTTAGTGGTTTTTTCGCGTAATTATTCGCTATTTATGCCGTTGTTGGTTGAATGCTGGATTTTTATGGGAAATTTATTCAATAATAATTTCTGTGGCAATGCGGATATGCAATTTTCTTATTCACTATAACTGTGTATCTATATGCATTTAGATTGGATTGTGTGTTTTTTTAACAAAACTTTTTTACGTAAAGTGCTTGTAGGTCACATTTTATATTTTGGGTTAGTTGTGTTTTTTTTAGCGAATTAGAGTCGTTTTTATTATTCAAAATGAGTCGGCGATAATATTGTAATTTTTCTTTTTTTATAGTTATTCAAAAATACTCATTAATTATGTTCCAACCATTTAATTAGCCATAAATGTTATGGATGAATGGCCGTGATATATATAAATCTATCAAAATCAATTAATAAACACGTATAAGTAATAGGGGTTTACTTACACTGTTGGTCTACTTCTACTTCTACTTCTACTTCTACTTCTACTGTCGATGTTGATACGACCATGGCTTGATGGTACGTCTCCGTGTGTATGCTTGATGCTTGATGCTTGATGCTTGATTTGAAGATTTGAAGATTTGAAGATTTGAAGATTTGAAGATTTGAAGGTGAGGCCTATGGGCTGAATAGGCTGGGCAGTTTAATGGCCCACGCCGATCTAGCGGCTCGCATGTCGATACCTGTAGATTGATGGCCAGGCATCACTGGCGATAAGAAAAGAGAAAAGGGTCAGCATGACGACTCATGGGTCAGCATGCGGTAGAAGAGGTAATGCCCATGAGTAAGAGCTGGGGCATGTGATGGACGATAGGAAAGGACGTTGAGCAAGACAAATACAGAGCGAAAAAAAACCGCCCGTAGGCGGTTTTTACAGTCAAGACTGTGATTACATGATAGCGCCGATACTTAGCGTAACCATGATTACAACCAATAGGATTGCAAGTAGCGGAGCGACCCATTTAACCCAGCGAACGTATGGTACACGAGCGATAGCAAGACCACCCATAACCACTGCAGACGTTGGTGTCATTAAGTTCACTAGACCAGATGCAGATTGGTAAGCCGTTACAACGAGTTCACGTCCTACGCCAGCAAAGTCAGCTAGAGGTGCCATGATAGGCATTGTTAGTACCGCTAGACCTGAAGATGAAGGAACTAGGAATGATAGTAGAATTTCTAGTAGGAACATCACGTTGATGAACACGATAGATGACAAGCCAGTTACTGCGTTTTCTGCAGCGAACAGGATAGTATCAGTGATCATACCGCGGTCCATTACTACCACGATACCACGTGCGATACCGATGATTAGCGCAACACCTAATAGGTCACGAGCACCATCAATGAAGCTAGTGGTGAACTCTTCTTCACTCATGCGAGCGATAAGGCCGATAAGGATAGTTGAACCTAGGAACATTGCAGAGATTTCTGCCATCCACCAGCCAGCAACCGATACACCGTAAATCATTACACCGAATGAAGCTGCGAAGATAGTTAGAATGATTTTACGAGTGGTTGTGAAATCAAGAAGCTCACCAGTTTGGTTTCCAAGGAAGTGCGCTTTGTTTTCTTCGTATTTGTCGTAAACGATTGATTTAGTTTGGTCTGCACGCACCATTTTTGCATAGCGCATAACGTAACCAACACAGATAACCCAACCGATAACAAGCATAAGAACACGTAGCACGATACCGTCAGTGAACGGGATACCTGCTGCGTTTGCTGCGATAACAGTAGCGAACGGGTTAATCGTTGAACCTAGAGTACCGATACCAGCACCTAGTAGAACCGTTGCTGCTGCCACTAATGGGTCAAAGCGAGCGGCCATCATTACTGGAACAAGTAGCGTGTAGAATGGTAGAGACTCTTCCGCCATACCATAAACCGTACCACCAGCAGCAAAGAGCGCCATGAGTATCGGAATCATTAACTCTTCTCGCCCCTCAAGACGAGCGGTTACACGTTCGATACCTGCATCGATAGCACCTGTTTTAGTTACTAGGCCAAGGAAGCCACCGATAACTAGAATGAAAAGGGATACATCAATCGCAGCCGCTTCATAGCTGTTGTGATCGTAGAAACCATCGATTGGAGCCATTAGTACATCAACAACGCCTTGCGGGTTACCGTCAGTCGCTTTATAGGTACCAGTAATTGGCACTTCACGGCCTAGGTCTTCGTTCATAGCACGGTCGTATTGACCTGCTGGAACGATCCAAGTTAGAAGTGCAACAGTTGCAATCAGTAGGAATAAAATAGTGTAAGCAGAAGGGAATTTAAAGTTAGCAAAAAAGCCGCCTTTTTCTTCCTTTTGAACAGTTTCGGTAGTCATAGCAATCTCCTTTCACGTCATTGCTCTAAAGGCAGTTCAGTGTGAATTCGCGAGTCAAAAATAAATAGCTGATCCAAAATTGGGTAAATAAAGAATTTTAATCAAAATGCGAAATGATTAGTTAATTAAATAATGCATTAAACCAATAATTTATATTTGTGATTATTAAATTAAATCCGATATTAAATTTAAAGTTTCATTTATCTGGCGGCTATTTTAAATCCCATTGTGAAATCTATCCTAGGCGTTGTTCACACTTTTATTGTGCTAACTTTATACTCAATAGCTGTTCTTGGAATTATCAGGGTATTAGTGTGCTTAAAGTGGTTATCTATGCTGCTGGTTGAGGCGTGTTCTTTTATTTTCGGGTCTCTAGGGGCTGGTGTGCATAAATGTCTGGAATTTTATGCAAAAGAAAATTCGGCTATGTTTTTGGTGTTATTTCGACAATGTTTGATGCATGTCAAATCTGAAGCGTGATCTAGATTTGTTTTGTGCTTTGAGTAACTAAAAATATAAGAATTTACACTAAGTTACGCAAATTATGGCTGAATAAAAGTGGGTGGTAATTAAGCGTATGATTCGTTGAAGAAAAGCGTGGAACTACGTAGAAGAAATAAAAAGAGGAGCGATATTCGCTCCTCATTATTCAATACAAAATCTAGTCGATTAGATCATGATGTTCGATAGGATCAGACCAAATATGATGCTAAATACCATGCTGAGTAAGCCTGGGATCATAAAGCTGTGGTTGAAGATGTACTTACCAATATTCGTGGTACCAGTTCGGTCAAAGTCAATCGATGCGATGATAGGACCGTAGTTTGGAATAAAGAAGTAACCGTTAACCGCAACGAAGGTTGCAATGATGATTGTTGGTGGAAGACCTAGAGCTATCGCGACAGGGACAAGAACCGCAGTTGTTGCACCTTGGCTGTTTACCATTACCGATAAAGCAAATAGTGCGAATGCAAATGTCCATGGTGCCACTTCAACTAAACCAGATACTGCTTCTTTTACCATTGCAGCATGGCCGCCAATGAAAGTATCGCCTAACCAAGCAATACCGAAGATAGCCACAATCGCACGCATACCAGCATGGAACACGGAGCCTTGGCTAATCGCATTGCCGTCTGGTTTACAGATCAAGATGATAAGAGCAGCAACCGTTAGCATTACGATTTCAATGGTGTGCGCCATACCCATAGGAGAGCCATCAAATTGAGGGCGAAGTGATGGGAAAGCACCCATGATAACTACCGTTAGCGCACCAAATAGGAACATGCCTACTGATTTTTTCGCTTGCGGTGTGATGATGATATCTTCAACCGCTTCCTCTTGTTCCATCTCTTTACGGAACTCAGGATCTTGCATGCGGCGTTGGAATTCAGGATCGTCTTTTAACTCTTTACCAAGCTTGTTAACAATGACACAAGCACAAGCAAGGCCAAGGAAAGTACTTGGGATCGTCACAGAAAGCACGTTACCTAGCGTGATGCCTTGTGGTTCTAGGAAGGCAACCAAAGCGACAACAGCGGCTGCAATTGGGCTTGCAACAATCGCAAATTGTGATGCGATAACTGCCATACCCAGTGGGCGTGCAGGGCGAATACCACTACGACGGCTCACTTCTGCAATAACAGGTAGAACAGAGTAAGCAACGTGGCCAGTACCTGCCATCATTGTGAAAAAGTAAGTCACTAAAGGTGCGATGAAAGTGATGTGACGAGGGTTTTTACGCAGAATGCCAGATGCAATCTTGATCATGTAATCCAAACCACCAGACGCTTGCATTGCTGCTGCCGCTGCAACCACCGCCATGATCATTAACATTACGTTAATTGGTGGGCTTGTTGGTTGGATGCCGAAAATAAAACTTAATACCGCAAGACCGACACCGCCCATAACGCCGAGGCCGATCCCCCCGATACGAGCACCGATCAGGATACATCCCAATACGACGATTAGCTCAAGTAAAAACATGAGTGACTCCTAAATATATAGTTATTGATAATTTGGTCAGAAACAAAAAAAGGCTCTGTCTCCAGAGCCTTTATTCTTTAATCTATTATTCGTAGCGTTTGCCTTTGTACTGCGGACGCATAAGGTTCTCGACAGAGAAGATGTCATCTAACTCTTCTTCAGTCAGTAAGCCACGCTCTAGAACAACATCACGAACGCTCTTACCTGTTTCAGCACAAATCTTACCAACAATGTCACCTTCATGGTGGCCAATGTATGGGTTTAGGTAAGTCACGATACCGATAGAGTTGAACACGTGCGCTTCACAAATTTCTTTGTTTACCGTAATGCCGTCTACACACTTGTCACGTAGGTTCACACAAGCGTTAGTTAGAATGTCTAAAGATTCAAACATACTTTGCGCGATAACTGGCTCCATTACGTTCAATTGAAGTTGACCGCCTTCAGCAGCAAAAGAAACCGTGTTGTCATTACCTAGAACTTTAAAGCAAACTTGGTTTACTACTTCAGGTACTACAGGGTTAACTTTTGCAGGCATGATAGAAGAGCCCGCTTGAAGTTCAGGAAGATTCAGCTCATTCAGACCAGCGCGAGGGCCAGAAGAAAGAAGACGTAAGTCGTTACAGATTTTAGACAGTTTAACGGCTAGGCGTTTTAGTGCACCGTGGATCATCACGTAAGCACCACAGTCAGACGTTGCTTCGATCAAGTCTTCTGCTGGTACGCACTCAAGACCAGTCACTGCTGCTAAGTGTTTTACTGCTAACTCTTGGTAACCAGGAGCGGCGTTAAGACCAGTACCAATCGCTGTCGCACCTAAGTTCACTTCTAGAATCAGTTTAGATGTGTAATCTAGGTTTTTAATTTCTTCATTTAACGTTACAGCCCAAGCATGGAACTCTTGGCCAACTGTCATTGGAACGGCGTCTTGCAGCTGTGTACGACCCATTTTTAGAATGGTATCAAATTCTTGGCTCTTAAGTTCGAAAGCACCTTTTAGGTAGCCAATCGCTTCAGTTAGCTTAGTTACGCTGTTGTATACCGCAATACGGAAGCCCGTTGGGTAAGCACAGTTAGTCGATTGGCTCTTGTTCACATGATCGTTAGGGTTAACGAAATCGTATTCGCCTTTCTCTTTACCCATAAGCTCTAGAGCAACGTTAGCGATAACTTCGTTGGTATTCATGTTTACAGAAGTACCAGCACCACCTTGGAAAACATCCGATGGGAATTGATCCATACATTTGCCTGTTTCAAGAATCAGGTCACAAGCTTGGATGATGAATTTTGCTACGTCACTTGGGATAACACCTAACTCTTTGTTTGCTAATGTAGCGGCTTTCTTTGTCATGACCATGCCACGAACAAATTCAGGTACATCTGAAATAGTCACATTAGAGATATTGAAGTTTTCCACTGCACGTAGAGTATGGATGCCGTAGTAAGCATCAGCAGGAACATGACGTTGACCAAGAAGGTCTTCTTCTAGACGAGTTGCTTGATTTGCAGTGCAATTTTTTTCAGATAGGGTAGCCATAACAGGATCCTTAGAGATTTATTCTGACAATATAGTAGTTTATTAGCCAATTCTGTGCGTAAAGAATCCATTCGCTAGAGTTTTTGGCTGTAAAATCCGTCCTGACTTATGTGGCACATAATACTGTACTGTGCGCATAAAAATAGTAACTAGATCACCTTTTCTGCTTTTGTTTTGTCATTCTTTTGCAAAGTTCGTTGACTTCGTTTTGATAAGCTTTTTTACAGGATAAATTTGAGCTTGTAAGGGGTTTCGGCATACACTGAAGAAAACCAAAGGAGGACTTGTGTTTCCGATTTTACTTTTACTATTTATATTTGTGCCAATCATTGAAATTGGCTTATTTATCCAAGTGGGTGGCTTCCTTGGTTTATGGCCAACTATCGCCTTGGTTTTGATCACTGCATTTGCGGGCGCTTCTCTGGTTCGTAGCCAAGGTATTCAAACCCTGATGTCGGTTCAAGGCCGTTTGCAGCAAGGTGAAATGCCAGCTCAACAGATTCTTGAAGGTGTTATGCTTGCCGTAGCAGGTGTGTTGCTCTTAACGCCAGGCTTTATGACGGATGCATTTGGTATGTTGGTATTACTGCCTGCGCCACGAGCTATGATTGCAAAACAGCTAATGAGCAAAATGTTGGTGAATAACATGTCGGGTGGATTTAACGCCGGTTCATTTGGCTCAGGCCCGATGGGAGGAGATGCAAATCAAAGTGGGCATAACCCATTTGAGCAAGACCCTTTTCATCGCGATCCGTTCAATTCACAACAAAGAGATGATGGTAATACCTTCGAAGGTGAGTTTGAAAAAAGAGAAGACGATGAAGGCAAACGCTTGAAATAGTCGTCTCTACTAAGATTACCGATAATAAAAAAGGATTGATGCGTGATGCTCAATCCTTTTTTGCTTTTTGCTTTCAGCGATTTGTCTGATCATTCACGAAAAATGGATGACGTCTTTGACGCGATCTGCATGAGAATGAATTAGGTTCGATTAAACCGCGCCGTTAAAGCCCATTTGTCGCCAAGCTTCAAACGCAATAATAGCCACGGCGTTAGACAGGTTTAAACTGCGGCTATCTGGCATCATTGGAATACGAATTCGCTGTTCTATTGGTAAGCTTTCAATATATTCAGCAGGTAGGCCGCGAGTCTCTGGCCCAAACATCAATACATCTCCCGCTTGGAAAGAGGCATCCACGTGATGACCCGTTGTCTTCGTTGTACAGGCAAAGATTCGGAAATCACCTTCACGCTCATTCTGTAAATACTCTAGAAAGGCTTCTAAGTTTTTATGACGCTTCACTCGTGCGAGATCATGATAATCCAACCCTGCACGGCGAACTTTCTTCTCTTCTAAATCAAATCCTAGCGGCTCGATTAAATGCAAGTTTGCTCCGCAGTTGGCACAAAGACGAATTATATTGCCAGTATTTGGCGCGATTTCAGGTTCGTAAAGAGCGATATCAAACATATGAGTCCACGATATAAATAAGATAGGCAAGGAGTATAAGACGGCTATAGTCGGAAATACAGCCGATTTATTCTTGCAGTGGAAGTTCAATTTGGACTTTTAATCCACCGAGAGCGCTTTTGCTCGCTTGAATCGTCCCACTATGTTGCCTGATCGCGTTCTCAGTAATTGCTAAACCTAATCCGGTTCCTCCTGAATGACGATCTCTGGCGGTTGACACGCGGTAGAACGGTCGGAAAATCTCTTTGAGTTCACCTTCGGGCACACCGTTTCCATCATCTTCAACACATATGGTCAAACACTCTTTATCGACACTCATCGCCACATTAACCGTGGTTTTCCCATAGCAAATGGCATTACGGATAATGTTCTCTACCGCACTCATTAATAGCTTAGGGCTACCTGAGATGTGTCTTTCAGGAATGGCGCTGTAAGTTAACGTTTTATCCATCTGTTCAGCTTCAAATTGAGCATCGACAAGGATCGCTTCCCATAAGCTTGAAAGTGGCTGGATCTCCCTAGCAAGGTGGCTGTCGACTTGCATTCGAGATAGTGCTAATAGCTCACCGATCATCTGCTCAAGTCGCTGCGCTTCCGTATCGATTCGTTCTAGTTCTGAGCTTTCCCCCTGTTTACGTGTCGCCAATGCGTTAGCCATTCTCAAACGCGTAAGTGGGGAACGCAATTCGTGGGAGATATCAGACAGCAGTCGTTGTTGCCCTGACATCATTTGATTCACCGCCAGTACCATCTGGTTGAAGCTTGCGCCCGCTTGCCTAAATTCTGACGTCCCTTTTTCTAATTCAGGATCAGCCACAAATTCACCTTTGGCGACTCGCTGGGCGGCTTTTTCTAATTTACGAGCAGGCTGGCTTAATGCCCATGCTAACCATAATAAGAGTGGGGTACTGACGATCATGACGGCAAACAGCAATTGAAAGGGTTTATCAAACAGTCGCAATAGAAACGGTGGAGGCCGATCCCACTTGACCCCGACAAACATCTGCAGTTCTTGATTCGCTAAAGTAATAGGAATTGGGCCTGCCAGCATATATCGGCCATACAGTTTCTGTTTCGGTTGGCTATTGTCATCAATACTGGAGATAAAGTTCTGCACTGCCTTGAATTTAAAATCCTTATGCTTTCTGATCGTGAGAATGTTGCCTTCTAAATCTGTAATGAAAAAGCGTGCTTTACCGCTGCGATGATCGCTCTTCTCTAAGCTGTATATAATAGAGGTGAGATTATCGTTATTTTGAAAGCGAGCCTCGGTATTCTTTTGGATGGAGAATAAGCGACTTAAATGATCAGGGGGAACATCGCGAGCCACACGAGGATCTAAATGGGGCAGGGTTAACACGGCCAGAAGAACGAGTAACATCGTGAGCCAGAAAATGGCAAAGATACGCCCGTATAAGCTGGTGATTTTAGGTACGCGCATTACCCTTCCTCCACCAACAAGTAGCCGCGTCCACGCAATGTTTTGATTCGAGGTTTTCCATCCGCTCGCTCTGGGAGTTTCTTGCGCAAATTAGAGACATGCATATCAATAGCGCGATCAAAAGCGGCCAGACGTTTGCCTAGCACATCTAAGCTTAAGGCCTCTTTGGTTAACGTCGTTCCCGGGTTTTGAATGAAGTGAGCCAATAATGAGAATTCGGTGGTGGTTAAATCGATCAATTCACCTTTACAGTAAGCTTCCTGTTTTCCTGGGTAAACGTGGATATCTTGATATTCAATACCATCACTGTTTTTGGTATTTGGTGCTGTTTGTGTGCGGCGTAAAATAGCTTTAATACGCGCCAGTAATTCGCGGTCACTAAATGGTTTTGGTAGGTAATCATCCGCCCCAAGCTCTAAGCCTATCACGCGGTCGATCTCTTCCCCTTTAGCGGTTAGCATGAGTACAGGAGTTTCCCACTGAGTGCGCAGGCGCTTAAGAGTCTCCATTCCATTAAGCTTTGGCATCATCACATCAAGAAGAATTAAATCGATGTCATCTGTGATAGCGTCAAGCCCTGCTTCACCATCGTTTGCTTCTGAGACCGTAAAACCTTCAAAGCTCAAAATGTCTTTTAGTAGACTGGTGAGTTCAGTATCGTCGTCGATGAGAAGAATATGTGCCATTGCTTTGCCTTTATCCAGGTGATTACCTATTTATATTACTGTTAAACCTTAGCCGATTAACAGTCTTTACGATTCTTTACGCTCTCTATACGCCACTTTACATCGAAGGTTCTATTCTATACTCAACCGCTGTGAAGACAGCACGCCAACGAATCATTGATGAAGGTATCTATTATGAAAAATGCAAAGAAAATAATTTTAGCCGCTGTTGTTCTTCCACTTACTCTTGGTACCGCAAGTGCATTCGCATTCGGTGGTGGTAAAGGTCACCATAAAGGTCCTGACGGTAAATGTGGTGGATTCGATAAAGGCATGATGCGCCAATTGGATTTAACGGATGAGCAGCGCGATCAACTAAAAGAGATGCGTGAAGCTGGGCGTAAAGAAATGAAAGGTAAGTACGCAGAGAAACGTGCTGAAATGCAAGCGCATCATGCGAAGGTTCAAGCTCTTGTGCTGGCGGATAACTTTGATGAAGCGGCGGCTAACGATCTTGCGAAAGAGATGGTTGAGCAACAATCTGAGCGTCGTGTACAAATGATGAAGAAAAAGCATGAGATGTTCAGCGTATTAACGGCTGAGCAAAAAGCAAAAGTGCAGGAGCTTCAGCAAGAGAGAATGCAAGAGTGTTCAGCTAAAATGGAAAAGCGCATGAAAAATAATTAATACGGTATTTCGTATTAATAGCGTCATACATTCATGATAAAAAAGCGGCTTAGCGTCGCTTTTTTTGTGTCTGCTGTTTGGGCTCGCGAATGGGTGCCACTCTAACGCTCTGATTTTCTGTCAGTGATGCTGTTATTGCCATACAACTTTACTGCTATACAACTTTACAGCTACACAACTTAGTTTTTTCAGCGTTCGCTTTTTTGGATATATATTCAAGCATCGATTTGCAGGTTATACTTTGTTCACTTCACACTCATTATTGGCATTATGAAACAAGAATACGCACGTTTGGTTACTATGGCAGCTTGGGCTGCAACGACAATTGCTTCGCTATTATTGATTGTAAAAATGGTGGCGTGGTGGATGACAGGATCGGTAAGCTTATTGGCTTCAGTGATCGATTCGCTGCTTGATATTGCAGCCTCGGTCGTCAACTTAATTGTGGTTCGATACTCCCTTCAGCCAGCAGATAAAGAGCATACTTTTGGTCATGGTAAAGCCGAATCATTAGCGGCGCTGGCTCAAGCGATGTTTATTTCTGGTTCGGCTTGTTTCTTGATCCTCAATGGTGTGGAGCGTTTCTTTAGGCCGCACGAACTGAACTCACCCGAGTACGGTATTTATGTCAGTTTCTTTGCCATTATCATGACGTTTGGACTGGTTCGTTTTCAAAAACACGTGGTGCAGAAAACCGGTAGCCAAGCCATTGCTGCGGATTCTTTACATTATCAAACTGACCTCTATATGAATGCGGCGATTATGATTGCGCTAGGGTTAAGTTGGTTTGGTATTGGTCAAGCGGACTCGGTATTTGCTGTCGGTATTGGGTTTTATATTCTCTATAGTGCATTTCAAATGGCCAATGAAGCGGTGCAATCTCTACTGGATCGCCAATTACCAGAAGAGGAGATCGAACAGATAAAGCAGGCTTCTATTTCGATTGATGGGGTTTTAGGTGTACACCAAGTTCGCACACGTATGTCTGGTCCAGTTCGTTTTATTCAACTGCACTTAGAGCTTGGAGATGAGATCGTGCTTATTGAAGCGCATCGCATTTCTGATCTCGTTGAAGCAAAGCTAATACACCTTTTCCCAGAAGCTGATGTATTAATTCATCAAGATCCATATTCCGTGGTGTTTGGCAGTGAAAAAGAGCAGAAGACTCAAGATTGGTGATGATTTTTATATAAGAAAAGAAGACAAATTTGTAGCCATTGACTATCTTTTCTGCAATATAAAGAAAACAAAGTGATTCTGATATGAATCAACAAAGTAAATGAGTAAAACTGTAATACTCTTACATAAGTAGATAAATTACATAATTTAGTGCGATTTGAGTGGTATTCCTGTTTGGTAAATGTAACATAGCGCACAAAATAACAGATTTAGTGAGTGGCAAATTACATGCGGCTCACACTAAAATTAATAATAGATTCCCAATAATCGAGGGTGAGCATGATTAAGAAGATCGGTGTTTTAACAAGTGGCGGCGACGCACCAGGTATGAATGCTGCAGTTCGTGGCGTAGTTCGTACTGCACTATCCGTTGGCATTGAAGTTTACGGTATTTATGATGGCTATTTAGGTCTTGTTGAAGACCGCATTGAGAAACTTGACCGTTCAAGTGTTTCTGATGTGATTAACCGTGGTGGTACTTTCTTAGGTTCTGCTCGCTTCCCTGAATTCAAAAATGTAGAAGTACGTGAAAAAGGCATCGAAAACCTTAAAAAACACGGTATCGAAGCACTTGTGGTTATTGGTGGTGACGGCTCTTACATGGGAGCGAAGAAACTAACTGAAATGGGTTATCCTTGTATCGGTCTTCCTGGCACTATCGATAATGATATCGCTGGTACGGATTACACTATCGGCTACCTAACGGCGTTGAACACTGTTATCGATGCGATTGACCGTCTACGTGATACATCTTCATCTCACCAACGTATCTCTATTGTTGAAATCATGGGTCGCCACTGTGGTGATTTGACTCTGACTTCAGCGATTGCTGGTGGTTGTGAATACATCATCACACCAGAAAATGGTTTAGACAAAGAAGCGTTGATCAAAAGCATTCTTGCGGGAATCGAAAAAGGTAAGAAGCACGCTATTATTGCCCTTACTGAATTGATGATGGACGCAAACGAACTAGCAAAAGAGATTGAAGCGGCAACAGGTCGTGAAACTCGTGCAACGGTTCTTGGTCACATTCAACGTGGTGGTCGTCCAACGGCATTTGACCGTGTTCTTGCTTCTCGCATGGGTAATTTTGCGGTACATCTTCTTATGGAAGGTGAAGGTGGTCGTTGTGTTGGTATCCAAAAAGAAGAATTGGTTCACCACGATATCATCGACGCTATTGAGAATATGAAGCGTCCAGTGCGTAATGACCTGTTCAAAGTTGCTGAAGAGTTGTTCTAAGGTTTAGTTCAATTTAATGCAATATAAGCCGCTGCACAGTCAGCGGTTTTTTTGTATCTGTTGATTGGAGTTCCTGCTGCTTGGTCTTTTGTTCTCTCTTTTTCTATTTGTTTTGCTAAATATCTCAAAGCATTACCTTGTGATTTCTCGTCTTTCAGAACTTAACGTATACTCGTTGGCTACTCTTTTGTTGTATTTGGATATACCAAACGGATGATGCTTTCTCAATCAAATGGCTGCATGCCTTCTCTATCTTTGATGAACCGTATTTATGCAGCACTATTGCCACTACTTCTCGTACTTGCAACGACGTTGAGTTCGCTTGCATTTGCCGCCGACTCGAATCAATTAAGCGGTGTGAAAAGTGAAATATCTCGTCAGAAAAAAACACTCACCTCTCAGCAAAATCAATTAGATAAACTGCAAAAATCGCTAAAGAACCAAGAGCTGAGTATTGTTAATTTAGAGAAAGAGATTAAGCAGACTCGCAAGCACCTGGCAACGTCTGATGCGAACATCAAGAATTTGAAGAAGAAGATTCAAACTCTAGAAACTCAGAAGAAACAACAAACCGCTAAATTGGAGCAGTTAATTCAAGCTTATTATGTCACTGAAAGAGCAAAAGCATCGACGAGCATTCTGAATAATGGAGTGGAAGAGGATAGGATCAGCCAATACTTCCAACATCTTGCTCGTGCTCGTTCTGAAACCATCACCGCGCTAAATCACACCAGTGAGCAACTGATTAAAAGTCAACATCAGCTCAATTTAGAAAAAGATCAGATAGCGACACTGCTTAAGCAGCAAACGAAAAAACGCGATCAACTCACGAAAACGCAGTCCAAGCGTAAAAGTACTGTTGGAAGTATCAAAAGAAGTATTTCGGGAGATAAGAACTACTTAGCGGAGTTGCAGCGTAATGAGACGCGCTTGAAAGCTGAAATCGCCGCAGCAGCCAAACGAAACTCAATCCCGATGGACGGGCTGGCAAAGAAAAAAGGGCGCTTACCTTGGCCATTGAAAGGTAGAGTTCTACACAATTTTGGGACGAAGCAGACAGGGCAAATTAACTGGAAAGGGATTGTGATCAGTGCCAAATCGGGTCAGGCGGTTAAGTCGGTCTATTCTGGTACTGTCGTTTTTGCTGAGTATTTACGTGGGTACGGACTGGTGGTGCTGCTGGATCATGGCAAAGGTGATATGACGCTCTATGGTTACAATAAAGCGTTACTAAAAAAAGAGGGAGATAAAGTCGCCGCTGGAGAAACGATCGCCCTTGCAGGGGATACTGGTGGACAATCTCGATCTTCGCTTTACTTTGAAATTCGTCGTAATAGCCAAGCACAAAACCCTAAGCGTTGGTTGGTGAAATAGCACCCTTTACATAGTAACCGCTAATTGATCTTCGATATTAGCGGTTCATTTCACTATTTATTGCGCGGTATCTATTGATAACAAGCGGTGACCGCTTCAATAAAACGTGTGACATCTTTCGCGGGTAAAGCGTTTATGCCTGCCGCCGCTTCTCTTCCTCCCCCCGTTGGGAATTGACTACAAATCTCGCCAGCCTTCCGCTTATTATTTAACGGTGCTCGTAATGAAACTTTAAAACTGCCATCACTGTTTTCTGTTAGTACCGCATGAGCGGAGTTCGGGCTTTCATTGGCGAGCTGGTTTCCAAATACGCCACTGATGCGTCTAGAGGTTGCCGTGTTTGGCAGTGAAAATACCGATAAAATAGAAGACTGGTAGAAGGGGTCTAAAGAACAAATCGTTTTTATATCCTCTTGATACGCATGTTGTAAAACATAAAAAGGGGAGTGATGATCGTCTATGACTGCAAATGGTGATGAATACTGGAGCAGAGATTGATATAAATCGGCGGGATGAAAGTGTAGATCTTCTAACTGCTCACCATAACCGTTGTAGTTAATTAAAGTGCCAAGCTCTTTCAATTGTGATTTTTTTAATGCATCAAACCCAGCGGTATCGGCTAATGCGTCGGCAATAGAAAGTAAGTTATCCCCATACGCCGCCGTAATGGCCCATGCATGGTATTTTCCATTTAACAGCTTATCGACAATCAAACCTGTGCATGTGTTCGGAGCCAGATCGATGTGTGCATCTAGGTTGTCTGCTTGAGGAATCTCCCCAGATTGGTGGTGATCAGCATAAAAAACATCAGCGCCTGAATCGATTAATTGATGCAGTGCTTTGCTGTTTTTTACCATCGAAATATCTAAGACCGTCACGCTATCTTCGCCACTCGTCGTGGGTAACTGAGCGAGTAAATTAATGTCGCGCTTTACACCTGTGATCAAGGTTGCGGTTTGAGGGGTAGCGAGGCGTAACTGTAGCAGAGCAATAATACCGTCGGCATCACCATTGAAGATATCGTAGTTCATGAAGCTCCATTTCTGATTGAATTTATCAGCCTCTATCTTATGCAAGATAGGCGGTAAGAGGAAAATACGGATGTGTTATAAGGTAGAAGGAGTCAGAAGCGGTGAGAAAAGTGATTGTTACTCACAATCACTCATCATTTAAAGGATCAATTAAGCATTCATGACTTTTACGCCATCTTCTAATAGCTGTAATTGCTCAAACCCTTTCGCGGTTGCTTTAGGCTTCATCACGGTAATCATTTGTAGCATGCCTTGATGTACAACGGATTCTGTAATTTGAATTTTTGGCGACATCGCAGATTGATAACCAAGCCAACTTGAGGCAATTAAATGCAGCGTTGTCACTAATGGTTTTATCTCTTCTTCACTGACGGAAAGCAGTTCGATTTCAACAAATGCTCTTGTGATGCTGACAAGGTTCGCTTGTAACTTGTCCTGTACTTCGATGTACTCTTCATGCAGTTTTTCATCACGAGAGAGAATTTCAGGCAGGTTTGCGTAGAAGAAGCGGTATTTCCACATTAAGGTGAAAATTGAATCGAGGTAGCTACGCAGCAACACTAGCGTCTCTTTTTGGCCTTCGATTGGGGTAAAACGCTCCAATAACTCAGCGGAGTAGAGAGCAAAAATCTCACGCACTATCTCTTGTTTGTTATTAAAGTGGTAGTAAAGGTTCCCAGGGCTGATCTCGATGTGCGCCGCAATGTGGTTGGTCGTGATATTACGTTCACCATTTTCATTAAAAAGATCTAGTGCTGCGAACACAATTTTATCGCGTGTCTTCATTTTCGTTAAATGCCCCTATCCATGTATATCGCAAGTATACCCACAGAACTCACTAAGAGCGAATCTCAGCCTGTGTTTTATCACTCATCGTACTTGCTGAGGATGTAAACACCGAACGACGCACTGGTGGAAAAATGGCGCAAAAAAAAGCGCCCGTAGAAATACGGACGCTCTGTTTTGCGATTAAAAAGCCTTAAAAGAATAAGTCTCTTTAATTATTTTAGTTTGAACGATTATTTAGTTAGAACGTCACCAGACATTTCAGCAGGGATTTCTAAACCAGATAGTGCAAGCATCGTTGGAGCTAGGTCAGAAAGCTTACCGCCTTCTTTAAATTCTAGATCTTTGTTACCCACGTAGATTAGCGGAACTGGCAAGTTAGTGTGCGCAGTGTGAACGCCGCCTGTTTCTGGGTTAACCATCATTTCAGCATTACCGTGGTCAGCCGTGATTAGCATTTGGCCATCCACTTCATTAATTGCAGCAACCACTTTACCGATGCACTCATCCAGAGCTTCCATCGCTTGAACTGCTGCATCGTATACGCCAGTGTGGCCAACCATGTCACAGTTAGGGAAGTTACAAACGATAGCGTCGTATTTGCCGCCCTTAATTGCTGCAACCAATTTTTCTGTTAGCTCAGGAGCACTCATCTCAGGTTGTAGGTCGTAAGTCGCGACTTTTGGAGAAGCCACAAGTTGACGCTCTTCGCCTTCAAATTCGTCTTCTTTACCGCCGTTGAAGAAGAAAGTTACGTGTGCGTATTTTTCAGTTTCAGAAATACGTAGCTGAGTTTTACCTTCTTTAGACAACCACTCACCGTAAGTGTTTTCTAGTGATGCTGGTGGGAATGCGCAAAGTAGAGGGATGTTTGCAGCGTATTGAGTCAGCATAACAAAGTCGATTGCTGGGAATACGTTACGAGCGAAACCATCGAAATCAGGAACGAATGCACGAGTGATTTCACGCGCACGGTCAGCACGGTAGTTCATGAAGATAACCGCATCGCCTTCAACGATTGCTGCTGATGCTTCGCCTTCTGCTTTGATTTCAGTTGCTTGTACGAACTCATCGTTCTCTTCACGAGCGTATGCGGCTTCAAGGCCTGCAACCGCTGAATTAAAAGTGAATTCTGCTTTTGCTTCAGTAAGTAGCTCGTAAGATTTTTGTACGCGATCCCAGTTGTTATCACGATCCATTGCGTAGTAACGGCCAATTAGAGAAGCCACACGGCCTTTACCTAATTTAGCGAATAGATCTTGGAAGCGTTGCAGTGAGTTTTCTGCGCTGCGCGGTGGAGTATCACGTCCGTCTAGGAAGCAGTGTAGGTAGATTTTCTCTGCGCCACGCTCTGCTGCTGCTTCTACTGCTGCATAGATGTGATCTTCATGAGAGTGAACGCCACCAGGAGACATAAGACCCATGATGTGAACCGCTTTGTCTGCTTTAACGGCTTTGTCGATAGCGTTAACTAGCGTTTCGTTTTGTTGGAACTCGCCATCTGAGATAGATTTAGTGATACGAGTAAGATCTTGATAAACAACGCGACCAGCACCGATGTTAGTGTGACCAACTTCAGAGTTACCCATTTGACCATCAGGTAGACCTACATCTAAGCCAGAAGCTGAGATGAGAGTGTTAGGCTGGCTTGCCATTAGACCGTCAAGTACAGGTGTTTTTGCATTTGCGATTGCGTTGTCTTGGTTGTCTTCACGGTAACCGTAACCGTCAAGGATCACTAGAGCCATTGGCTTCTTAGCTGACATAGGACTGACCTCGTTCAATTCAAAGTAATTTTAAGAAATAAATTAGCGTAATTTTACTACAGTTTGTAGTGGAAACTGTAGGCTAAGATCAAATAATGTTCGCAGTTTATCGTTACTCGCTTTCATATATTGTCATTTTTTCTTTTGAACTCAGAGATAAGTACCACAATTCAACTGGATGGATGCAAGATAGATATCAAGAAGGTTTAAAGGCGATGTTGTTCTTTTCGATGAGTTCTGCCGATACGAATAATCATTTACAACAGATCTCAATTATTGCTTAGAAATATTTTCCTCTCTCGCTTCGCGCTTATAACCTCGCTATACTCCCTGTCTAACTTTTTAGCCCGATATTGTAGAGTGCAGATATGCAAGAATACGTAGCATTTTTTCAAGAGAATATGATCCTAGCAATTGCGTGGATTGGTTTGGTTGTTGCAGTGATCATGAATATTGTGAAATCAACGACAGCAGCATACAAAGAGATCAACTCAGCGGAAACCACACAACTGATGAACCGTGAAAATGGTGTGGTTGTGGATATCCGTACTAAAGATGAGTTCAAGAAAGGGCATATTACGGACGCAGTTCACATTTTACCGTCTGATATCAAAGCGGGTAACTTTGGTAGCCTTGAAAACCATAAAGCTGACCCAATCATTGTTGTATGCAAGACAGGCCAAACGGCTGTCGAAAGTGCAAACCTTATGGCAAAAGCAGGTTTTGAAAATGTTAACTTGCTGCAAAATGGTTTAGCAGGTTGGAGCGAAGCAAACATGCCACTAATACGTGGTAAAAAATAGTTCGCTCTATTAATTGGTTTTATTTATGCAATGACTGGGCAAAATCTCGGCACTTATCCCTAAGAGTTGTGATGCTTTCCACGTAATGGAGGCTTAATCTAGTCATTGTAATGGAGCTCGGGTAGTCTCTTTTTATTCGCTTAAAGGCAGACACACCAACAGATTCTCTATTTTGAGTAAGTATTTTAAGGATTAAGAAAATGGCTGAAGCAGCACCTCAAGAAGCACAACAACAATTTGCAATCCAACGTATCTTCCTAAAAGACGTTTCATTTGAAGCGCCTAACTCACCAAACATGTTCCAAAAAGAGTGGAACCCAGATGTTAAGCTAGATCTTGACACTCAAAGCCGTGAGCTAGGTGAAGGCGTTTACGAAGTCATTCTACGTTTAACGGTAACGGTTAAGAATGAAGAAGAAACAGCATTCTTATGTGAAGTTCAACAAGGTGGTATCTTCACTGCTGGTGAAATGGAAGCTGGACAACTTGCACATTGCCTAGGCGCTTTCTGCCCGAACATCCTATTCCCATATGCTCGTGAAACAATCTCTAGCCTAGTGGTTAAAGGTACGTTCCCACAATTGAACCTTGCTCCAGTTAACTTCGATGCATTGTTCATGAACTACCTACAAAACCAAGCTCAACAAGCTGAAGCTCAACCTGAAGCATAATTGAGACCAGACATCAGAGAAGGTTAGAGTCGCGATGTAATGTTGCAATAATCTTCTCTTGAAAGCTTTTTAAATGCACAGAGCAACAATGATTTATTGAGATCATTAGAGCGATGTGCATTTTTTATTTATACTAGCCAATAAATAACGCTGAACGTAGCGACCAATAATCAGGTGAAACAATGACAGACTCTCAAGACTCTAATTCTCAAAAACCGAATTCTCAAAAACAGAATGCTCAAAATACGCTAGACCAGCAAAACGCAAAAGCATCTGGTCATGACGTTTATGGTAAAGAGATTGCGATGACCGTGATTGGTGCTGGTTCTTATGGAACATCGCTGGCGATCTCTTTGGCGCGTAATGGGGCAAATGTTGTCATTTGGGGACATGAAGAGAGCCACATGGCGCAACTTGAAGCGGATCGTGCCAACCATGAATTCTTACCAGGAATCGATTTCCCTGAAACACTGATTGTTGAATCGGATTTAGAAAAAGCGGTACAAGCTAGCCGAGATCTTTTGATTGTCGTGCCGAGCCACGTTTTTGGCATTGTACTTAACAGCTTGAAGCCTCACTTGCGCAGCGATACTCGTATCTGTTGGGCAACCAAAGGGCTTGAACCTGAAACGGGTCGCTTGCTTAAAGAAGTGGCGCATGATGCGGTCGGTGATGGCTACTCATTAGCGGTACTGTCTGGCCCAACGTTTGCGAAAGAGTTGGCGATGGGAATGCCAACGGCGATTTCAGTGGCCTCTCCAGATGAACAATTTGTCGCTGACCTCCAAGAGAAAATCCACTGTAGTAAAACCTTCCGTGTATACGCGAACAGCGACTTTACGGGAATGCAGTTAGGCGGAGCCGTGAAAAACGTAATCGCTATTGGTGCTGGCATGTCCGATGGTATTGGTTTTGGTGCTAATGCTCGTACAGCGCTGATCACGCGTGGTCTGGCTGAAATGTGTCGTTTAGGCGCTGCATTAGGAGCGCAACCTGAAACCTTTATGGGTATGGCTGGATTAGGCGACTTGGTGCTCACTTGTACCGATAACCAATCGCGTAACCGCCGCTTTGGGCTAGCGCTAGGTTCGGGTAAAGATGTCGATACCGCACAACAAGAAATTGGTCAGGTGGTGGAAGGCTATCGCAATACCAAAGAGGTGTGGATGTTGGCAAATCGCATGGGTGTTGAGATGCCAATTGTTGACCAAATTTATCAAGTATTGTATCAAGGTAAAGATGCACATCTTGCTGCTCAAGATCTGTTAGCGCGAGATAAAAAATCAGAAGCATAAAAACAGAAAAGAATAGCTAAAGGGAGCGAAAAGCTCCCTATGGTGAAATGAGTGAGCTAGAGCTTAAAACACGGACGACTGGAACCGATTCATGAAACATTGCGAAAAACAGAAAGTATGGAAATCAATCGTACGCGAAGCGCGTGAACAGTCGGAACAAGAGCCGATGTTAGCAAGCTTCTACCATGCAACGATTATTAATCACGATAGCCTTGCCTCTGCATTGAGCTATATTTTGGCGAATAAGCTAAAAACCGCGTCTATGCCTGCAATGGCGGTTCGTGAAGTGGTTGAACAAGCTTTTGAGCAAGACCCGAAGATCATGGAGTCCGCAGCTTGTGATATTTGTGCGACTGTTACGCGAGATCCTGCTGTAGCAATGTATTCAATGCCACTGTTGTACTTGAAGGGTTATCACGCGCTACAAGGCTATCGCGTTGCGAATTGGTTATGGAAACAGGGTCGAATTGCTCTTGCAACTTATCTGCAAAATCAGATCTCGGTCGCGTGCCAAGTTGATATTCACCCTGCTGCGCGTATTGGCCGTGGGATCATGCTCGATCACGCGACAGGCATTGTGATAGGCGAAACTGCAGTGGTTGAAAATGATGTGTCTATCCTGCAAGACGTGACGCTAGGTGGTACGGGTAAAGAGTGCGGTGATCGTCATCCTAAAATTCGCGAAGGCGTCATGATTGGTGCTGGGGCTAAAATTCTAGGTAACATCGAAGTGGGAGAAGGGGCGAAAATTGGCTCATGCTCGGTTGTACTTCAAGCGGTTCCTGCACATACAACGGTTGCGGGTGTTCCGGCTAAGATTGTGGGTAAACCTAAGAGCAGTAAGCCTTCGCTCGATATGGACCAGCAGTTTAACGGTAAATCACAAAGCTTTACGGGTGGGGATGGTATCTAGACGGTCTGTTTCGAGCCTCTTCTTGTTTGATGTTAGTGGTAGCGTTGTTTATCTTTTATTAAAGAGTCGCCACTAACATCAATACGGCTGCCTATGACTCTATATCAAAACCCGATACTGAAACTCTATCTCGACACCCTACAGTGACATTAAGCGTGATGAGTCTCGATACCATGCTCCTCTCTTCTTAGCTTCAATGCATAGAGATAACCGCAAACGCCACCAAGTACATTCCCCAGAGCGATACCTATAAATAAGCCTTCAATACCGTAGAGTAAACTCCCGACCCATGCGGTTGGTAGAGTGAATACAAACAGACGCATGAAGCTCCAACGAAATGCTTTCATCGGTTGATGCATCGCATTTAACCCGCTCACTAACATCATCAAAATCCCCTGAAAACCGTAGCTAAAAGGCACGACTAAAAGGTAGTGCCACAGTAAATCTCTCACGCTTTGCTCTTGAGAAAACAGAGCGGAAAGTGGAATGCTAAGCGGCACCATCATGACAAAAATGATCAGTTGGAAAACAATTGAAAAACGCATACTCAGGAAAAGAGCATTGAAACTACGTTGTGGTTTCTTGGCCCCTAGATTTTGAGCCATAAAAGGGGTGAGGGCGGAAGTGAGCGCCATTAATACGATAATTAAGATAGATTCAATTCGTTGTGCTGCGCCATAAGCCGCGACAGCAGCCGTACCATGACTCGCAAGCAGCATCATCAAGATAGCACCACAAAGAGGATTCATTGCACTCGATAGAGCCGCAGGCGTGCCGACTTTTAGGATTAACTTCCAATCATTGAACATAGTTGATAAGCGAGGGGGAGCCAGTAGTTTTTCACGCAGAATCAGAACATAGAATGATCCCCCTAACGCTCCAAACCAACTGAAAGCACTTGCAATCGCTGCACCTTGAATCCCAAGTTCAGGGAATGGGCCATAACCAAAAATAAGCAATGGGTCGAGAATTCCGTTGATAAGTCCAGCGAGCATCATGATTTTGGCAGGGGTTTTAGTATCTCCAGTGGCACGAATGGCGCTATTGCCCGCCATCGGGATCACTAGCAATGGGATGGTGAGATACCAAACCTGCATATATTGCTCAATCAAAGGGATCAGCTCTTGCTCTGCACCAAGCATTAAGAACAGAGGTTCAATGGTGAAAAAACCGAGCGTAGACGTTAGCGCGACAAGTAACACCGCAAGTAATAAACCGTGGCTAGTAAATCGAGCCGCAGAGTGTGCATCGCCCTGTCCAAGTAGACGACCAATGCTTGTCGATAACCCAATCCCGATACCCATGGTGATGCAGTTCACACCAAACGTGACGGGAAAAGTAAAACTGATTGCCGCGAGCGCTTGAGTACCGAGTAATGAGATAAAGAAAGTATCCACTAAGTTAAACATCAAGATCGCCACCAAGCCGAAAATCATCGGGATGGTCATTTGGCGCAGCACATTGGTGATAGGGGCGGTCAGTAAGCCGTGCTTATCTTGCATGAATAACCTTTACTCTATGGAAATCCGCTCTGTAGCCAGTTAGCTCGTAGCTATAAGTTTTAAGACAATTAGCTCTATGGCTATTAGTTTTATGACAATTAGCTTTATGACAATTAGCTTTATGACAACTAGCGTTGTGAAAAAATGAGCGTTATGAAAACGTGTCTCTGGGAACTGAGTAGGATACAGGATACAAAGTGGAGATTATAGAATGCACCGCGCTTATTTAAACACTCATCAAGCTCTTATCTATTCCCCCTCGAAGTCGGCAGGAAGAGTTGAAAATCTCTCTTGCGTGGATTCCTTATTCAATACGATTAAAACTTTGATCTATTTCGTTATATTAATCACACTTTTTAATTGCTGACCCCTTGGGTTATCAGGGATCGCACCCCACTTAATATTCACTAGTCGACAAATCGACATTCATCAAATTAACCTCAATCAGGAGAGACGACCAATGAACATTCGTCCTTTACACGATCGCGTAATCGTTGAACGCCAAGAAGTTGAATCAAAATCTGCTGGTGGCATCGTGCTAACTGGTGCTGCTGTTGAGAAATCAACTCGCGGTATTATTCTAGCGGTAGGCAAAGGCCGCATTTTAGAAAATGGCTCAGTTCAACCACTGGATGTTAAAGTTGGTGATAGCGTTATTTTTGCAGAAGGCTACAGCACTAAATCTGAAAAAATCGACGGCAAAGAAGTGTTGATCATGTCTGAAAACGACATCATGGCTATTGTTGAATAACCAGCACTCGTTGAGTAATTCGTTTTTCGAATTCTACTAATTAGATAAAAACAGATTTAAAAAGGAAAATAAAGATGGCTGCTAAAGACGTTAAATTTGGTAACGACGCACGAATCAAAATGCTAGAAGGTGTAAACGTTCTGGCTGACGCGGTAAAAGTAACATTAGGTCCTAAAGGCCGTAACGTTGTACTAGACAAATCATTTGGTGCTCCAACCATTACTAAAGATGGTGTTTCTGTTGCTCGTGAAATTGAACTTGAAGATAAGTTCCAAAACATGGGCGCACAAATGGTTAAAGAAGTGGCTTCGCAAGCGAATGACGCGGCGGGTGACGGAACAACAACTGCAACAGTACTTGCACAATCAATCATTGCTGAAGGCCTAAAAGCGGTTGCTGCTGGCATGAACCCAATGGATCTTAAGCGCGGTATCGATAAAGCAGTTGTTGCTGCTGTTGAAGCACTAAAAGAGCTATCTGTGCCATGTGAAGATACTAAAGCTATCGCACAAGTAGGTACTATCTCTGCTAACTCTGATTCTACTGTGGGCAACCTGATTGCTGAAGCAATGGAAAAAGTAGGCCGTGATGGCGTTATCACTGTTGAAGAAGGTCAAGCTCTACAAGATGAGCTAGACGTTGTTGAAGGTATGCAGTTCGACCGTGGTTACCTATCTCCTTACTTCATCAATAACCAAGAAGCGGGCAGTGTTGATCTAGAAAGTCCATTCGTTCTTCTTATTGATAAGAAAGTATCGAACATCCGTGAACTACTTCCAACACTAGAAGCAGTAGCAAAAGCGTCTCGTCCACTTCTTATTCTTGCTGAAGATGTAGAAGGCGAAGCGCTTGCAACTCTTGTTGTGAACAACATGCGTGGCATCGTGAAAGTGGCTGCTGTTAAAGCGCCTGGTTTCGGTGACCGTCGTAAAGCAATGCTTCAAGATATCGCTATTCTTACTGGTGGTACGGTTATTTCTGAAGAGATCGGTCTAGATCTTGAAAAAGTAACGCTAGAAGATCTTGGTCAAGCAAAACGTATCTCTATCACTAAAGAGACATCAACGATCATTGATGGCGCTGGTGAAGAAGTGATGATCCAAGGTCGCGTTGCTCAAATTCGTCAACAAGTTGAAGATGCAACGTCAGACTACGACAAAGAGAAACTTCAAGAGCGCGTAGCGAAACTAGCTGGCGGTGTTGCAGTA
Source organism: Vibrio sp. 03-59-1 (assembly GCF_013114135.1). NCBI lineage: Bacteria > Pseudomonadati > Pseudomonadota > Gammaproteobacteria > Vibrionales > Vibrionaceae > Vibrio > Vibrio sp. 03-59-1. The sequence continues at coordinate 16,480 of NZ_VTYA01000014.1, read as the reverse complement.
ATCAAAGTTGGCGCAGCAACTGAAGTTGAGATGAAAGAGAAGAAAGACCGCGTAGAAGATGCACTTCACGCAACTCGCGCAGCGGTTGAAGAAGGTGTGGTTGCAGGTGGTGGTGTTGCACTTATCCGCGCTGCATCTAAAGTTGCTGACCTTGTTGGTGATAACGAAGAGCAAAATGTGGGTATCCGCGTAGCACTTCGTGCGATGGAATCTCCTATCCGCCAAATCACTAAGAATGCAGGCGAAGAAGACTCTGTTGTTGCTAACAACGTTCGCGCTGGCGAAGGTAACTACGGTTACAACGCGGCAACGGGCGAATACGGTGATATGATCGCAATGGGTATTCTTGACCCAACTAAAGTAACGCGCTCTGCACTTCAGTTCGCAGCATCAGTTGCGGGTCTTATGATCACAACAGAAGCGATGGTAACAGATAAGCCTCAAGATTCTGCTGCTGCAATGCCTGATATGGGTGGCATGGGCGGTATGGGTGGAATGGGCGGCATGATGTAAGCCGACAGACTTCCTGTCTTGATTCGAAAGCCGAAGGTTCATGCCTTCGGCTTTTTTATTGCTTGCGGTTTTGTTGTGCGCGTTTAAAAAGTCTGCACTTACAATGATAAGGGCTATAGTTATATAAGTGGTAAGTTGCACATCTAGTGTTGTTTTTGAGTACTTACCTCAACGATCAATCATGACTTGGTATTAACATTAGTGATTGATAATACATATAAAATAAAGCCTTAAATAAATAGGGCTAACTATAGCCAGTGGAGATTTTTATCATGAATAAACTACTTTCAGTTCTTGCTGTATCGGCAGCAGTCGCTTCTCCTATTGCTCTTGCTGATAGTGCGCCTGTCATGTTCTCATCAATCAATGACTTTAATGCACCATCAAACACCAGTGTAAAAGGTGTTCGTGTTGCAGCGCTTCATGGTCAAGTTGATGAAGTAAAAGGCCTTGATATCGCAATAATTGGTATGTCGGAAACTCAGAAAACTACGGGTGTTAACTTAGGTTTCTTTGGTGCGGCTAAAGTTAACCAAGAGATGACGGGTGCGTCGTTGGGTTTCTTTAACTGGATGGGCGGTGATATGACGGGAGCGAACATTGGTGCTGTGAACATTACTAATAATGTGAAAGGCGCTAACGTGAGTTTTGTGAACTATTCAGAAGGTAACACTTTGGTTGATTTTGGTGCGGCAAACTTCTCTGATGCATCAACTGTCCAACTTGGCTTCTTCAATAAAACGGCGAAAATAGAAGGCGTTCAAGTTGGCTTGATCAACTGTGCTGACAATGGCTTCTTTAAGTGCTTCCCTATCATTAACTTTGCGAAGTAATTGAAATATTAGGGCGTTTGAAGTCAAATTTCAGATGCCTCTTGATACGAAATGTTTCTTGATACGAATAGATAAGCCCAGACGCGCGTTGTGTGTCTGGGCTTTTTTGATTACGGCTTGTTGGGTTTATTTTTTATTGGGCGGTACTGGTCTTTGGCGAAACTTTTGGTGTACGCCTCGGCGTAAGCTTTTAAAGGAGTTCTCGGCTTTATCAACACCTAAAAGAACGGAAAGCGCTAATAGAGTGATCACGACAGATTGCTGTAAGTAACCTAGACCTATCATCATGCCAAGCGCGGCCAGCATCCAAATGATAGCGGCAGATGTCACGCCATGTATTTTCCCATCGAGTGTCATCATTACTCCCGCGCCTAAGAAACCGACGCCAGTAATAATTTGGCCTAGTACTCTCGCTTGATCAAGTGTGTTCGGTGATAAAGATATCGCCATCGACATGAAGAAGTAGGTGCCAGCTATAATGAGTATCGATGTTCTTATTCCTACGGGTTTACCACGAGTTTGTCTTTCAACCCCAATGAGTACTCCGTTTATCGCACAACACATTAAAGCTGACCAACTAAACGGGCCAAGATCTAAAACTGAAACGATGGGTTGCATGGTCAGCTCCTAAATTGCGGAGTATGCATGGAAAAGTATAGCTAATCGAATCAGAAAATTAGTAGTGACGATAAAAATATCGACTTACTCTAAATGCAGATCGAGTGGTGTTTTGCTTTTTCTTCCTCCTATCTCCCGTGTGAGCTTTGGCACTAGGTAGCCAGACACTTGCTCCATCACTTCTGCCATTATTTTTTTCGCCTCATTATCTGAGATATAAAAATGAGCAGCGCCTTGAACTTTGTCTAATACATGCAGGTAGTATGGCAATATACCAGCATCAAATAGGGTATTGCTTAAGTTGACTTGTGCTGATGCTGAGTCGTTGACACCTTTTAGCATGACTCCTTGGTTGAGAAGAGTGACATTGGCTGCTTTGAGTTTCGCGAGCCTTTCTTTTAGCTCTGCGTTGATCTCGTTGGCGTGGTTGATATGCGTAACTAGGATCGTCTGTAGCGATGTCTGTTTGAGTATGGAGCATAGCTCATCAGTAATTCTAGCGGGAATCACCACTGGTAATCGACTATGAATACGCAGACGTTTGACGTGAGGAATCTTTTCTATTTCGGCCACTAACCATTCAATTTCGTGATCTTTCGCCATGAGAGGATCGCCACCTGACAATATGATTTCATTGATCTCAGGTTGCTGAGCAATATAGCTAAGGCTCTGCTGCCAAACTTGTTTGCTGCCTTTGTTATCTTGATAGGGAAAATGGCGACGGAAGCAGTAGCGACAATTAACGGCGCAGCCGCCTTTCACTATCATTAATGCTCGATTCTTATATTTATGCAGTAACCCTGGTGTTTCGTTGCCTTGCTCTTCCAGTGGATCTGTGGAGTAGCCAGGGTGAACTTCAAACTCTTCGCTTAGAGGAAGCACTTGGCGTAGCAATGGATCGTGAGGGTTGCCTGTTTCCATACGCTCAATGAAGCTTTGTGGCACACGTTGAGCAAATAAATGTTTCGCTTCGAAGCCTTTTTTCCAATGCAGAGGGTCAATTTCTAGCTGTTCTAGGAGTTTTGCGGGGTCTGAGATCGCATTCGATAGCTGTTTGAGCCAGTTTTGCTCAACAGATTCGGCTTTTCGGGTTATTATATGCGGCATTGAAATTAACTCAAAGATGTGGAAGATATAATCATGGCGACAGTAAGCACCAATGAATTCAAAGGCGGTTTAAAGTTCATGTTAGATAACGAGCCTTGCTCAATTATCGACAATGAATACGTTAAGCCAGGTAAAGGCCAAGCGTTTAACCGTGTAAAACTTCGTAAACTGCTGTCAGGCAAAGTGTTAGAGAAAACATTCAAATCAGGTGAAAGCTTCGAGCTTGCTGATGTTGTTGATATCGAATTAGCTTACCTATACAACGATGGCGAATTCTACCACTTTATGGACAATGACACATTTGAACAAATCGCCGCTGATGTAAAAGCTGTGGGTGATATGACTAAATGGTTGGTTGAAAACGATGTTTGTACTCTAACATTGTGGAATGATAACCCTATCACGGTTACTCCACCAAACTTTGTTGAAATCGAAGTAACAGAAACTGATCCTGGCCTAAAGGGCGACACTCAAGGTACTGGTGGTAAACCAGCGACGCTTGCAACAGGTGCTGTTGTTCGTGTTCCTCTATTCATTGCGATTGGCGAAGTAGTTAAAGTTGACACTCGTAGCGGTGAATACGTTGGTCGTGTGAAGTAATCTTCTTTAAGAAAGGTTGCTAAGCATAAAGGTCACTTCGGTGGCCTTTTTTGTTACCTGAAACATTTTTGTTATCTGTACCTTTTTATCTGAAACCTATAGTTATCCGGAACATGGATAAAAAAAGAGCCCAGTAACGAATGACTGAGCTCTTTGATTTTCTATCTATGAATTAGATCATGAAGATGAAAATAACCGCTAATGCTGAGATTAAGCCAGCAAAGAAGTAACAAGCAATTTTGCCTGCAACACCTGCATGAATCTTAAGATCGTGCATACCGTGATGTACGCGGTGCATTGCATGCCACATTGGCAACGCTAGAGTACCGATAATGAATAGAGCGCCGATGATGCTCGTTGCAAATTCAGATACACGTTCGTAGCTCATCGCTTCAGCATCAATAATACCCAGAGGAGCAAGGATACCAAGAACCAAAATAGTCACTGGTGTGATCATTGCAAACCATGAACCGCCAGCGCCAAACAAGCCCCACCATACTGGTTCATCTGAACGTTTTGGGTTTTTATTTACCTGATAATTGTTAGACACACTCAGCTCCTTAAACCACAATGAGAACAATCAGTGAAATGAACGCAACAGCGGCCCACTGAGTTAGAACGATAATCTTCTTATCGACAAGTTTGCCTTTTATGCGAATAGGCATTACTTGAGGCATCATGCTGAAGAAGGTTTGCGCGTGTAATAGGCTACCTAATAGAGCGACGATGTTAATCGCCACAACAATTGGGTTTGCCATAAAACCTAACCACGTATCCCATGCTTCAGGGCCTTTTACTAAGCTACCCAAACCAAAGGTCAGGAACAGAGTAAATAGGATCAAAGGTAATACAGTGGCTTCACGCATCATGTAAAAACGGTAGAAAGAGCTAGATTTCCACCACGTGCGCTTCATTTCACGAACATAAGGCTTACGATTAGTCATCTTATGCGTCCTCTTTGCTTGTTTCTACTGATGTTGGTTGGCCATCAGGTTTAAGCATTGCGATCACGAAATCCATTGAAGATTCGATTTTGCCTTGGTTTACCGCTGCCGCAGGATCAACGCTCTTCGGACAAACTTCAGAACAGTAACCGACGAAAGTACAACCCCAAGCACCGTTTTCACCATTGATAAGCTTCATACGTTCAGCTTTACCGTTATCACGGCTATCAAGGTTGTAACGGTGAGCCATCGTTAATGCCGCAGGGCCGATGAATTCAGGGTTTAAACCAAATTGCGGACATGCTGCATAGCACAGACCACAGTTAATACAGCCAGCGAACTGTTTGTATTTCGCCATTTGCGCAGGCGTTTGGTTATTTGGACCATCTTCTACAGTGCGGTCATTACCAATGATGTAAGGCTTAATTGCTTCTAAACGCTCAATGAATGGCGTCATATCAACGATTAAATCTTTCTCAATAGCAAAGTTTGCTAGAGGCTCAATGGTTACGCCATCTGGGTAATCACGTAGGAAGCTCTTACATGCTAATTTAGGAACGTTGTTCACCATGATGCCGCAAGAGCCACAAATCGCCATACGACAAGACCAACGGTAAGATAGGTCTTTGTCTAGGTTGTCTTTGATATAGCCAATTGCATCAAGCACTGACATGGTTTCATCAAACGGTACATCAAAAGATTGCATGTACGGTTCGTTATCTTTTTCAGGGTCGTAGCGTAGAATGTCTACTTTTTGGATACGATTTGCTGACATTATTTTTGCTCCTCGGCAGACTGTTCTTGGTTTGCTTTCGCTTCTTCAGCTGCGGCTTTCTCGGCAGCTTCACCATACAGACGTGCTTTTGGTTGCGATTTAGTAATAGTTACACCGCTGTAATCGATCGTTGGTGCAGCGTCTTCTTGGTAGAATGCTAAAGAGTGCTTGAGGAAGTTAACATCATCACGTTCTGTGCAACCTTCATCTAGACGTTGGTGTGCACCACGAGACTCTTTACGAAGGATTGCTGAACATGCCATTGCTTCTGCCACTTCAAGGCCGTATCCCACTTCAATTGCATAAAGAAGGTCAGTATTGAATACTTTGCCTTTATCTTTAATGCTGATGCGTTTGTAACGTTCTTTTAGCTCGCTGATCTTATCGATCGTCGCTTGCATTAAATCTTCTTGACGGTAGATACCACAACCCGCTTCCATGGTGTGTCCCATTTCAGTACGGATTGTTGCCCAGTTTTCGTCGCCTTCTTGATTCATCAAACCTGCAATACGATCTTCAACCGCTTTTACTTGCTTAGCGATAGACTCATCGTTCCAGCCTTTGAATTCAGCGGCACGTTTCACGGCGTTTTCACCGGCAACGCGACCGAATACAACGAATTCTGCTAGAGAGTTAGAGCCAAGACGGTTTGCACCGTGAAGACCAACTGAAGCACATTCACCTACGGCAAACAGACCTTTAATGCGAGTTTCACATAGGCCGTCAGTTTCAATACCACCCATGGTGTAGTGAACGGTAGGACGAATTGGAATCGGTTCTTTTGCTGGATCAACGTTAACGTACGCTTTTGCCAATTCACAAATGAACGGTAGACGTTCTTGCAGGTAATCTTCACCTAGGTGACGAAGATCTAGGTGTACAACATCACCTAGTGCATGCTTGATTGTGTTGCCTTTTTGCTGCTCATGCCAGAATGCTTGAGATACTTTGTCTCGTGGGCCAAGTTCCATGTACTTGTTCTTTGGCTCGCCAACGGGTGTTTCTGGTCCCATGCCGTAATCTTGTAGGTAACGGTAACCATTTTTGTTGACGATAATACCGCCTTCACCACGACAACCTTCAGTCATCAAGATGCCTGTACCTGGTAAGCCAGTTGGGTGGTATTGAACAAATTCCATATCACGCAGTGGAACGCCGTGACGATAAGCCATCGCCATGCCGTCGCCCGTTACGATGCCACCATTTGTATTACAGTGGTAAACTCGACCTGCGCCACCTGTTGCTAATACAACAGATTTTGCTTTGATCGTAACCAGTTCACCTTCCGACATATGGATAGCGATAAGGCCTTGAACTTCGCCGCCTTCAACCAATAGGTCAACCACGAAGTATTCATCAAATCGGTTGATTTGATCGTATTTCATCGATGTTTGGAATAGAGTGTGAAGCATGTGGAAGCCAGTTTTATCAGCCGCGAACCACGTTCTTTCGACTTTCATGCCTCCAAATCGGCGTACATTGACGTCGCCGTTCTCTTTACGACTCCATGGGCAACCCCATTGTTCCATTTGAACCATTTCACGAGTTGCACTTTTTACAAAGTATTCAACAACATCCTGTTCACATAGCCAGTCACCACCGCCAACGGTATCGTTGAAGTGATTGTCTAGGCTGTCTTCTTCCTTGATAACTGCTGCTGAACCACCTTCTGCAGCCACCGTGTGAGAGCGCATTGGGTAAACTTTAGAAATCAGAGCGACCTCTAAGTCAGGGTTTGCTTCTGCGGCTGCGATTGCAGTACGTAAACCAGCGCCGCCAGCGCCGATGACTGCGATATCTGTGGTGATAGTCTTCACAGTTATCCTCCAGTGTATGTGAGTTTTAAATTAACTCACTTGTTATAGTAAAAGGCTTGCTTATCGAGTTTTTTAATAATAAGCCTTAAGTGGTAGTGGGTATTCTAAAAGAGCCATGTGAACAAAAAATTGATGCTGCTAGGTTTTTTCTTCGGTAGTGAAATCGTAAGCATACTATTTGTTTTTTGTGTGATTTGAATCACATTCAATTGTGGATTTATTGGATGGTAGCGTTAGAATTCGCATAACTTTTGTTTATGTGTAACTCGATATGATTGGTTCAGATTGGCAACCCTCCGCTTCAATAGCTAAATTACAACAACGTGCATTATTGCTGGCTTCAATTCGACAGTTTTTTGCAGAACGTCAGGTTCTTGAAGTTGAGACACCTGCGATTAGTCATGCAACCGTAACGGATGTACACCTACATACTTTTCAAACTGATTTTATTGGCCCTGGCTATGCTGACGGTAGCCATCTTTATCTGATGACCAGTCCTGAATTTCATATGAAACGCTTACTGGCGGCTGGAAGTGGTTGCATTTACCAGATTGGAAAAGCATTCCGCAATGAGGAGAATGGTCGCTATCACAACCCTGAATTCACGATGCTGGAGTGGTATCGCGTTGGATTTGATCATCATGATCTAATGGCTGAAATGGACGCGCTATTGCAGCAAGTTCTTCAATGTGAAGCTGCCGAGAAAATGACGTATCAGAACGCATTTTTACAGGTTCTAGGGGTTTGCCCACTTGAAGCGTCGATGCAGCAACTTAAAGTTGTGGGGAATGAATTAGGCTTGAGTGATATTGCGGAGCCAGAAGAGGATAGAGATACACTACTGCAACTTCTGTTCAGCGTTGGGGTTGAAAGTAAAATTGGATTGCAAGTTCCTGCCATTGTGTATGATTTCCCTGCGTCACAAGCGGCATTGGCTCGAATTAATAAGCAAGATCCGAGAGTTGCCGATCGTTTTGAAGTCTATTTCAAAGGTATTGAGCTTGCGAATGGTTTTCATGAGCTTGATGATGCAAAAGAGCAATTGGCTCGGTTTGAAGCGGATAATCAAAAACGAGTGGAAATGGGATTACAACCGCAGCCGATAGATCATCATTTGATTACTGCGCTGGAGGCTGGATTACCAGCATGTGCGGGCGTTGCTCTGGGGATCGATCGCTTAATTATGCTCGCGTTGAATTGTGATCACATTGACGATGTCACGGCATTTCCGTTCCCAAAAGCCTAGTCATCGGTCAATATAGAGTGACTGATTAAAGCCATTGCACTTAGCGTGTTATGGCTTTTTTTGTTTTCAGTATTCGATTTCTAGCTCACCAATATTCCCGTTCCGACGACGGCTAAAATCGCCCCGCACCACGCATATCGATTGGGTCTTTTTTTTGTATATACCCAGAGAAGAGGCAACAGCATGATAGGTGTGGTAGAAGAGAGCAGGGCGACCATTCCTACGTTTCCTTCTTGTAGCGCATACAAAATCAGAGTCATACCCACGGCCATTGCTAAAAAGCCATTGAGAGCGGTGATCCCTAGCATCTTTCCTGTCATTGGGTTTGTTGGACGAGCCAACTTCGCGCCACTGAGACGGAATAGACTATGGGCAAGAAAAGCGGTGATCATACGAATGGCAGATGCTGCAACGGGATCGATACTTGTCTGCATGACGGGTTTAGCAATAATTCCCCCTAAAGCTTGGCATATCGCAGCGGTAAGACCTAATCCGACGCCCACCCAAATCTTCCCTTTGATTGATTCCAGTTCATGGGTATTCGCTTTTTTTCCGAAGAAAATGGCGGTGATGACTCCTAAGAAAACCAATACGGCCCCAACAAGCTCAGTGCCTTGCATGGTTTCGCTAAATAGGAAGTATCCTAAAATGGCAGAGAAGACCGCATGGCAAGAGAATAGAAGCCCAGCTTGCCTTGGACCCATTCGATTTAAACAAGCGAAAAGAGCGGTGTCACCGATAAAAATGCCAATTAAACCTGACAGCATCATTGGAGTGATAAGGTGAGGTTCAACGCTTGACCACCCTCCAGTCGCAAAAGCCATGGATGAAAGAATTAAAGCGGTGCAACCCATACGCCAACGGCTATAGGCAAATGTTCCAAGATGACGAGCAGGAGAGACAGATAATAGGCTTGAGATCGCCCATAGAAAAGCCGCTGCAAGCGCTAACCATTCAAATCCCATGTGAACAACATCCTTGTGATTGGGATAAATTAGCTCATAAATATGCATGAAACCGAGCTGAGAACAAAGCGATTCTTATGAAAAGGATCGCTTTGTTTCAGTCTCGGTAGCGGTATTACGGATATTAAAAGATGTACGTTTGGGCGTTATACCTTAAAACGTTCCACATCTTGACGCATAGATTCAGCGGCTTTGCTCATATCGTTCGAGCTATTACGGCTACTCTCTGCTTGATGGGCAAGATCGTCAGAAGCATCTTTAATACCTTGGGTGTTACGGCTGATATCTTCACTTACCGCGCGTTGCTCTTCGGCAGCACTTGCGATTTGTAGAGCCATATCATTGATTTCAGTGATTGCTTGAGTGATTTTGCTTAGGCTGCCATGCGCTTGCTCAGCAAAGCCTACGCTGTTCTCTGCCAGTTGAGTACTGGTTGTCATGCTTTCAACGGCATGTTCAGTATTCTTCTGCAGAGTATCAATCATGACGCGGATCTCTTCTGTTGAGCCGTGCGTTCTTTGGCTGAGTACTCGTACCTCATCAGCAACTACAGCAAAGCCTCGACCTTGCTCACCAGCGCGAGCCGCTTCGATTGCCGCATTTAACGCAAGTAAGTTGGTCTGCTCAGCAATACCTTGGATGGTTGATAGGATCTGGTTGATGCTTTGCGCGTTACTCTCTAGTTCTCGAATAACGTTAGCGGCATCTTCTACCTGAGTTGCAAGACCAGTAATCGCATCACGGTTTTGTTGAATCACCTCTTGGCCTTCATTACATGCGGTTGCTGATGCTTGAGACGCTGATGCGGTTAATTCTGCGTGGCTTGCTACTTCTGCCGCTGTTGCTGACATCTCATGGATAGCCGTTGCTATTTGGTTGATATCGTTTTGCTGGTTTTCAACTCGAATTGAAGATTGAGTGGCCAGTTGATTCGCTTGCTCGGCATGATTGTTTAAGTCATGGCTGTGCTCAATGACTCCTTTCAGCATGCTCTGCATCTGGCTTAAGAACTGGTTCACAAGCTCGGCAAGTTTTCCAATCTCATCCATGCGAGTAATATCAATACGCTGAGTCAGATCGCCTCGACCCTGTGCGAGTTGAGTGAGTGCTTCAGACAGCGTTTGTAATGGATAAAGCAAGCGGTTGATAACCATGGTACTTGCGATTGAAATGACGATGTACAAAATAAATGAAGTGAGTGCGATGAATTGAATCGCATCGGATACCGCAGAAAACGCCATCTCTTTATCGATAACAATACCAAGTGACCAATCGGTATTCGGTACATTGGCGATGTAGATCATCTTCTCATTCTGTTTAGGCCAAGCGAGAGTCGTGATCGTTTGGTTTTGAATCAGTTGTGAAACTTTGCTTGCCGTAAGTTCAGGGTTCAGACTTGTTAGTGGTTTTTGGCTTAACTCTTCATCACTGTAAGCCACGATGTTGTTGTTACCATCGACCAAGAATGCAAAACCATCGTTATCAAGTTTTACGTTAAGAACGGCATCAATAATGCTCGTCACGGTTAAGTCAGCGGCGAGAACACCTTTTTGTTCACCGTTAAATGCTTTGGCGAAACTGATGACAATGCTGCCATCAAAGTCTTGATAAGGTTCAGTAATAATGAGCCCTGACGCTGCACTTGCATCTTTATACCAAGGGCGAGTTCGTGGGTCGTAGCCTGCTGGCCAATCTTCACCCTTATCACCGTATGCGATAGTGCCATCACTAAACCCGGCGTAGACAGATAAGAATTGCCCCGCTTGCTTGGTGATGAGGAGTTCGCGATCTGAATTTTCATTGCTAGACACGGTTGGTTCATTTGCAACCATCATATCGCTACGAATAGAGAGCCAATCGGCAATATAGTTGGTTGTACTTACACTTACATTCTTCATTTCTTGGCTAATCGCAACTTCAGTCTCTTGGGTGAGCTGATTGACGGAAATCCAAGCTTGAGCGCCACTAACTACGGCGATAATAACCGCTATTGCGATTTGAATTTTAAATTTGATGGTATGCCTCAAGGTCTATTCCTCCCTCTTAGAAAATCGATAGTCAAAATGATGCATGGTGCTGGTGGATGCGTGATTGACGCGCGTGTAGTGTCGTTGTATTGATGTGTAAAAAATGTGTTTAGAATCAAATAAATCCAAACCTATAAGCTGTTTATTAGATAAAGTGTGAAGCGAAATCACAGTTGTCTATTAAATTAAAATCGCGGTTATGTAGGCTTATAAATGTTACATGCTCATTCAAGCCTACGTATATCCCACTATTGATAATTTAGGTAATAATGAGGGCGGCAATATAAACAATGAGTAAGCCAATTACGCCCATGATTAAACCTGTTTTTGCCATGTCCTTACTTTCGATAAGTCCTGTTGAATAAGCCAAAGAGTTTGGTGGTGTGGAGACTGGAAGGATCATCCCTAATGACGCAGAGAAGGCGACAACAACCAGTAAACCTTGCAATCCACCAATGCTAACTAAGCTTTCCATCGATGCGCCAATCGCCGCTGCAATGGGCATTAATAAGTTGGCGGTGGCGGTATTCGACATGAAGTTCGCCATTAACCAGCAGATTATCGATAAGGTGAAAACCACCGACATTGGAGAAAGAGATTCATAATCAATAGCGTGAGCAAGCGCTGCGGCTAGCCCTGTTTTATCTAAACCGATCCCGATAGCAATACCGCCTGCAACTAACCACAATACATCCCAGTTAATTTGCTTAAGCTCCTCTTTGCCCATGATCCCAGTCAGCGTAAATACGGCTAGCGGGATAATAGAAACCACATAGGTATTCATCCCATGTAGTTTAGTCGTCATCCATAGAATAATGGTGGCCGCAAAGGTGACATAGACGACGATCGCGCGCCAACTTTTCTTGAATTTTCCGTCGAGTTTTAAAATCATCTCTTTCTCTGACGATGGAAAGAATTTCTGCAATAAAAACCAAGCGATGGTGAGTTGGATAATGACAAAAGGTAGCCCCATCATCATCCATGAAAGGAAATCGATACTGTTTTCACCGGTTAAATATTGAAGAGCGATGGCGTTTGGAGGGGTTCCTATTGGTGTGGCTATGCCACCTGTATTCGCGGCAATCGGAATACATAAAACCAATGCTTTTATACCTAAATCACCTCTTGGTGCAGACGCGACGATGGGGCCGAGTAGCGCCAGCATCATAACCGTGGTCGCGGTATTGGACATAAACATAGAGAAGACAGCAGTGATCAACATGAGCCCAAGCATAATAAAGCGAGGCTGGGTACCAAAAGGTTTGAGTAACACTCGGGCTAAGTTGTTGTCGAGTTCATATTTGGAGGCTGCAATCGCAAGAGCAAATCCCCCCATAAATAGAATAATAATAGGAGACGAAAATGCACTGAATATGTCGGTGTATTTCATTAACTCTCCAAGATCATGTCCCGCAGGGGGCGATCTAAAAAGATGAAGTCCTTTGTCTGAGATCATCACTAGCTCTAAAGCGATAATGAGAATTGAGGTGGCAAATACGGGAACAGGCTCAAGCACCCACAAAAGAGCAGCAAGTAGGAAAATAGCGAGTAGTCGATGCTGAATTAAAGTGAGGTCGTCGATAGGGATAGCATCTATTGGCATAAAGAGCACAGCTAAGGGGATTGAAAAGCAGACTAGCAGCTTCAACAGCACTCCTGAACGTAATTTCGGCATAGATGACCAACCTCATAAATAAATGAACTCAAAATAGAATAAATTATCAACGATTTAGGTACCTAGACGGGAGTATGACTTTTACAAACTCGTAGCATATTTCGGTGAGAGGTTTGTCTTTGGTCAAGAAAATGAACTGATGCTTTTGTCGATAGATATAAAAAAGTTGATACCGAAGTACCAACTTTTTAAAGAGAGTTAAGGATGGTTGGTTACGCTTGTGTCTTATTTTCAGCACTCTTAATGTGTGCGTAAGCGGTACCCATTACGGTCGCTTCACCATTTTTCATTGATTCATCAAATTGAATCGAATCCTTAGCAAAAAGGTTGATAACAGTAGAGCCAAGTTTAAAGCGGCCCATTTCTTCACCTTTCTTCAAGCTCACAGCGGTATTGCCTTCTGATGGATAGTCCCATTTGTAAACGGAATTACCGCGTGGAGGGGTGATGGTTCCCGCCCATACTTGTTCGATGCTTCCTACAATGGTTGCGCCGACAAGAACTTGAGCAAGAGGACCGAATTCAGTATCGAAGATACAGACAACACGTTCGTTACGAGCAAATAGATTCGGAACATTTTCTGCAGTTAATGGATTGACTGAGAAAAGGTCGCCAGGAACATAAATCATCTGGCGAAGCGTACCGTCACATGGCATGTGAACACGGTGGTAATCGCTTGGCGATAAGTAAAGTGTCGCAAATTCACCATCTTTAAACTCTTCAGCAAGGTTAGCGTCGCCGCCAAGTAGCTCCTGTGCTGAGTAATTGTGGCCTTTCGCTTGAATTAACTGACCGTCAGTAATTGGTCCGAATTGACTAACGCGAGCATCTGCTGGGTGAGAAATTACCGTTTCACCTTCAGCGATTGGGCGCATGCCTTCTTTAAGCTCACGGACAAAAAATTCGTTGAACGTTTTGAAATGTTTAGGATCGCTGTGCAGAGCTTCATCCATGTTGACTTTGTATTGCTTAATAAACCAATTAATAATCGCGGTGGTTAAAGCGCCTGCTTTTGCAGATGCAATTTTACCGACTAGGCGAGTTAGCCCGTGCTGTGGAATACAGTATTGCAATCCAACTTTGATTTTATCCATGGTGCGAGTTTCCAGTGCTCTATGTTTAGGTTTTAAAAGAGGATGCCCAGCCTACAATGAGTAGGCGTGGTATCAGTTGTTCATAATATGGTGCTTATTTACCGATATTCTAGTCTTAGAGGTCAGCTTTTTTTCCACGAGAATACTGACGATTCGCTTTGTTTTCACCCATGCTTTCGATGATGCGGTGATAATTATCAAATCGTAGCTTGCTTATTTTCCCGCTTTCTACGGCTTCTCTTAGGAGGCAACCAGGATCGTCCATGTGCGTACAATCTCTAAATTTGCATCCCCCTAAATATGGGCGGAACTCGATGAAAGCTTCTGTGATCTCTTCGGGTTCAAGGTGCCATAAACCGAACTCTCGAACTCCAGGGGAGTCAATTAAATCACCACCAGATGGAAAATGGTATAAACGAGCAGCCGTCGTAGTATGTTGACCAAGCCCTGAGTTTTCAGAAACCACGCCCTCTTCAATATCGAGAGTTGGCATTAATGCGTTAACCAGACTGGATTTACCTACGCCTGATTGACCTACGAAAATATTAATTCTGCCTTTAAGTTCAGCTTCAAGCTCAGGAATGCCGTAGCCAGACTCTTTACTGACAAGAAGCACTTTATAGCCAATTTTTTCATAAGCTTTTAATGTTTCTTGGTATTCAGCGATCTGCTTCTCTGTGAGGAGGTCGACTTTATTAAGTACGACAAGTGGGGCTATATTTACTGTTTCTGATGCAATTAAGTAGCGGTCAATAATGTTAAGGGATAGCTCTGGTAACACGGCTGATACAATGATCATTTGGTCAACGTTTGCTGCAACAGGCTTTAGGCCATCATAGTAGTCGGGGCGAGTTAGCATTGATGTTCTTGGCTCAACGGCTTCAACAACACCAGAAATACCAGCCATTGATTCCAGACCTGCGCGCCAAATGACCTTGTCGCCAGACACTAAAGTTTCAATACTACGGCGTAAGTTACAGCGGTGAACTTCATTGGTTTCTAGATCTTCAATGTCAGCATGTTGCCCAAAGCGAGTAATCACTAAACCACGTTTAGTGCCGCCCAGCATGTTTTCGTCCCACTGAACAGAGTCTTCTTTTTTAAGTCGCTTATTCTGGTTGCTGCGTACGCGTCGTACTTGACCTTTGGTTAACTTTTTCTTTTTAGCCACAATTTTCCACTTAACACATCTAAATTGATGATTGAGTACTCAACGCTATGTTATTGACACTACGATATTTCGGTCGTGCTAAACCTAGTTTGAGTATACATATTTGGGTATAGTACCTCTTTTACACCTAAACAAATAGGCAGCTCCCTTATGTCCTTTAGCGATCAGAACTTAATTTGGGTCGATCTGGAGATGACAGGCTTAGATCCTGAAACTCATAAAATCATTGAAATTGCATCCATTGTTACCGATAGCGAATTAAATATTCTAGCAGAAGGGCCTGTTTTGGCTATTCACCAATCTGATGATGAATTAGCGAAAATGGATGAGTGGTGTACGACAACGCATACTGGTAGCGGCTTAGTTAAGCGAGTTCAAGAGAGCCAAGTCACCGAGCAAGATGCAATTGATCAAACGATCGCGTTCTTAGAAAAATGGGTCTCAAAAGGAAAATCGCCAATTTGTGGGAATAGTATTGGGCAAGATCGTCGCTTCCTTTACAAACATATGCCTGAATTAGAGCAATACTTCCATTACCGTTATATCGATGTGAGCACTTTGAAAGAGCTGACTCGTCGTTGGAAACCAGAGGTTCTTGATGGCTTTTCAAAAACAGGTAGCCATTTAGCACTGGACGATATTCGTGAGTCGATTGCGGAATTGCAGTACTACCGTAAAACAATTATTAGTATCTAGTTGATTGTAAAAGCGGGTTTTATGGTACGCGTCATGGTTACACTTGGTTAAAAAATGCGTTTTTTGCATGCTTTTCCATCAAAATAGTAGAAAATTAATTTTTTTTGAAGGAAGGACTTGCATCACAAAAAAATGCTCTTATAATTCGCAGCCCTGAACGACGAAAGACGTTTCAGTTTGCGATACTAGCTCAGTTGGTAGAGCGCAACCTTGCCAAGGTTGAGGTCATCGGTTCGAACCCGATGTATCGCTCCAATTTTTCTCTTTGAGTTTTGCTCAGAAAGAATAGAAAAGAGTCATTGTCTTAAACAATGCATCCGGACGCGGGATGGAGCAGCTTGGTAGCTCGTCGGGCTCATAACCCGAAGGTCGTAGGTTCAAATCCTGCTCCCGCAACCA
>NZ_VTYA01000013.1:0-188660 GCF_013114135.1 Vibrio sp. 03-59-1 | reverse complement strand
AAGAAAACACCCTGGAGGGGTTCCCGAGTGGCCAAAGGGATCAGACTGTAAATCTGACGGCACTGCCTTCGATGGTTCGAATCCGTCCCCCTCCACCATATTCTTTTTAAAAAGAACACTAAACCAGCTCATTGAGCTGGTTTTTTTGTATCTATCATCTGGTGATAGGTGATGATGATTTGAAATGGCTAGCGTTTCAAAGCCGGCCCTGATTCAAAACCGTAAACCGCTCGACGCGGCCAAAAGCTCAGAAGTCAAATTACGGATCACAGCTCGCAATCAATTATGACTTATCGAAACCTCGCATTAACCAAAAGATGTTCCCTATCCGAATGGCGGAAAATAAAAAACCTCACTCCCTCCAGAAAAATAATCTGGGTGAAATGAGGCTTATATTTTTTCTTAATGCGTTCCCGCATAAATGTAAGGCACAGTCCTGCTCTCGAATGGATAACACAAGACTCAGTGTTATCTATCTACTAGCCCAGCAATTAGCGCTTTGCCAACATATACATATACATATACAGAGCTCGAATAAAGCCGCTCAACAATATGAATGTCTTAAAACCAACGCTCTAGAGATGATTTATCTAGCTGTCTAAAGGCACGGTTAAGTATGATCGCCAACTCTTTATAGCGAGGCTTAGGTTTCATTGGCTCTAAGGCACACCCTGTTTCGATAATTTTTTGATGAAGCTCTCTATACCAACCAGCCAGTGCTGGGGGTAATTGTGTTTTTGAACGATTGCCCAACCACCACATACCTTGCAGCGGTAAACTGATCGCAAACAGCGCCACTACAATAGCTTGTGGCATCGCTTGGCCATTTTGAAAAACCATTTGAGTTAAAACACTGATCGCAGCAATCGCAGGCATCACTTTGATGCCAAATTTTGTCGCTTTAATAATACGTTGCTCTGGAAAAATAGGGTTCAGTTCTTTACGAACAGGCCAAATATCCATGTAAGCTTGGCCATCTTTTAAGCTATGCGCTAATCCGACTTTGTTGTTCATACGGCTCTCTCACTAAAAAATAATTGAATAGTTCAACTAAAAGCGCAAAAAATTGATAAAAGTTAATATTCTTTCAAATTTTTTTTGTTATATTTGACGATTATCGCTATCCTTTGCAGGCCCTCATCTCATTGTTGCTGTTATTTTCGATTAAGGCAACCATGAGACGACATCTGCAAGGAATGCACTGGTGATTTTTTTGTAAGAAATCGCTTCTCATTATATGGATATTAAAGTTTTTTTGACCAAGACTAGTACGCACTGCCTGCCAGTTCGTCTATTCTTGTGAGTAATTTTAATCCAAACTGATTTTTATCAGACGAATAACAGGTAGCACTCATGTCTAAGCTGGTTTTAGTTTTAAACTGTGGTAGTTCTTCTCTTAAATTTGCTGTAGTTGACGCAGTATCTGGTGACGAGCATCTAACAGGTCTTGCAGAATGTCTGCATCTTCCTGAAGCTCGTATCAAGTGGAAACTTGATGGTAAACACGAAGCTCAACTAGGTAATGGCGCAGCACACGAAGAAGCACTAGCCTTCATGGTAGAAACTATTCTTGCTTCTAAGCCAGAACTTTCTGAAAACCTTGCAGCAATCGGTCACCGTGTTGTGCATGGTGGTGAAAACTTTACTTCATCAGCACTAATCACTGATGAAGTAATTAAAGGTATCGAAGATGCAGCGACTTTCGCTCCTCTTCACAACCCTGCGCACCTTATCGGTATTAAAGCAGCTCAAAAATCATTCCCAGCACTAAAAAACGTTGCTGTATTTGATACTGCTTTCCACACGACAATGCCAGAAGAAGCTTACCTATACGCGCTTCCATACAACCTATACACAGATCACGGTATTCGTCGTTACGGTGCACATGGTACATCTCACCTATTTATTACTCGTGAGTGTGCCACGCTTCTAGACAAACCTATTGAAGAAGTTAACATCATTAACTGTCACCTAGGTAACGGCGCATCTGTTTGTGCAGTCAAGAATGGCCAATCTGTAGATACTTCTATGGGCCTTACTCCTCTTGAAGGTCTTGTAATGGGTACTCGCTGTGGCGACCTTGACCCTGCTGTTATGTTCCACCTACATGACAAACTAGGCATGAGCGTTGATGAAATCAACACAATGTTCACTAAAGAGTCTGGCCTACAAGGTCTAACTCAAGTAACTTCTGACTGTCGTTTCGTTGAAGACAACTACGGCGAGAAAGAAGAAGCTACTCGTGCAATGGACGTATTCTGTCACCGTCTAGCGAAATACGTTGCAAGCTACACTGCAACTCTAGAAGGTCGTCTTGACGCTATCGTATTCACTGGTGGCATCGGTGAAAACTCAGCGCCAATCCGTGAAATGGTTCTTAACCGTCTTGCATTCTTCGGTATCGAAGTAGATAGCGCAGCTAACCTTAAAGCTCGTTTCGGCGGCGAAGGTACTATCACGACTGAAAACAGCCGTGTACCAGCAATGGTTATCTCTACTAATGAAGAGCTAGTAATTGCAGAAGATACAGCTGAACTAGCAGGTCTTTAATCGAATTTTCTGACTAGCTTCACTCGAAGCTAGTCAGATTTTTATCTAAGAAAAATGGGGCTCAACTTTTATTCCTACCCCTATATAAATGTTGGTAGGAACAGGAGTTGAGCTTTTTTCATTCCAATAGTTAAAGGTACTCCTCAATGTCCCGTACTATTATGCTTATCCCTACAAGCGCTGGTGTTGGTCTTACTAGTGTAAGCATGGGTGTTCTTCGCGCGATGGAGCGCAAAGGCGTAAGTGTTTCGTTTTACAAGCCAATCGCTCAACCTCGTAGCGGTGGCGATCAACCAGATCTAACATCAACTATCATTAGCACAAACAGCGACATCAAGATTGGTGAACCAATCGCGATGACTAAAGCTGAAGCGTTGATCGGTAGTGAAAAAATGGATGTACTTCTTGAGTCTGTTGTTGCGCAATACAACAATATCAACAAAGATGCAGAAGTAACGCTAATCGAAGGTCTAGTTCCTACTCGTAAGCACCCATTTGCTAACCAAGTGAACGCGGAAATCGCGAAAACACTTGGCGCGGAGATCGTATTCGTTGCGACTCCTGGTACTGACAACCCTACGCAACTTAAAGAGCGTATCGAAGTAGCATGTTCTAACTTCGGCGGTACTAAGAACAAAAACATTAAAGGCGTAATCATTAACAAGCTAAACGCTCCTGTTGATGATGCTGGCCGTACTCGCCCTGACCTATCTGAAATCTTTGACGATGCAGATAGCGCTCAGCAAGCGAACCTTGAAGTGATGCAGATCTTCAACTCTAGCCCTATCCGTGTTCTTGGCTGCGTGCCATGGAGCATCGATCTAATCGCAACTCGTGCGGTTGATATGGCTAAGCACCTTAACGCTGAAATCATCAACGAAGGTGAAATTGCAACGCGTCGTATTAAGAGCATCACTTTCTGTGCACGTTCTCTACCGCACATGATCGAGCACTTCAAACCAGGTTCACTGCTAGTAACATCTGCAGACCGCCCTGACGTTATCGTTGCTGCAGCTCTTGCTGCGAAAAATGGTGTTGAAATTGGCGCAATTCTACTAACTGGCGGTTACGATATCCCAGAAAGCATTGCTAACCTTTGTGCACCTGCATTTGCGACAGGCCTTCCGATCTTCAAAGCGCAAGGTAACACTTGGCAGACGTCTCTTAACCTACAGAGCTTCAACCTAGAAGTACCTGCAGACGATAAAGAGCGTATCGAGTTCGTTAACGATCACGTTGCAAGCCACATTGATGGCCCTTGGATTGATTCTCTATCTGAAGGCACTCAAGGTATCCGTCGTCTAAGCCCACCAGCATTCCGTTACCAACTAACAGAATTTGCTCGTAAAGCGGCTAAGCGCATCGTTCTTCCTGAAGGTGATGAGCCACGTACTGTTAAAGCGGCTTCTATCTGTGCTGAGCGCGGAATCGCAACTTGTGTACTTCTAGGTAACCCTGAAGAAATTCGTCGCGTTGCTGCACAGCAAGGTGTTGAGCTAGGTGCTGGCGTTGAGATCATCGATTCTGCATCAGTTCGTGAAAACTACGTAGCTCGCCTAGTAGAACTTCGTGGCGCTAAAGGTATGACTGAAGTTGTAGCTCGTGAGAAGCTAGAAGATTCAGTATTCCTAGGTACTATGATGCTTGAAGCCGGCGAAGTTGACGGCCTAGTTTCTGGTGCTGTTCACACAACGGCGAACACAATTGTTCCTCCGTTCCAGATCATCAAGACTGCTCCTGATGCTTCTATCGTATCTTCAATCTTCTTTATGCTTCTGCCTGATCAAGTTCTTGTATACGGTGACTGTGCGATCAACCCAGATCCAACAGCTGAACAGCTTGCTGAAATCGCTATCCAATCTGCAGATTCTGCTGCGGCATTCGGTATCGACCCACGCGTTGCTATGATCTCTTACTCTACTGGTGAATCTGGTAAAGGTGCCGACGTAGATAAAGTACGTGAAGCAACCAAACTTGCTCAAGAGAAACGTCCTGATCTCGTGATCGACGGTCCTTTACAGTACGACGCAGCAATCATGGAAAACGTAGCCGCTTCTAAAGCGCCTAACTCTCCAGTTGCAGGTAAAGCGACAGTATTCGTATTCCCTGACCTAAACACGGGTAACACGACTTACAAAGCGGTACAGCGTTCAGCAGACCTAGTGTCTATCGGTCCAATGCTTCAAGGTATGCGCAAGCCAGTCAATGACTTGTCTCGTGGCGCTCTAGTAGACGACATCGTTTACACTGTAGCTCTAACGGCTATCCAAGCAGACCAAGCTGCTCAAGCTGAAGAAAAAGTAGTTAACTAATTTTCTTTTATAGAAAACAAAAACCCTAGATTTTTATCTAGGGTTTTTTTTGATCAAATTAAGGCATATCATACCATAATAGGCGGAAATTATAGCAAGAGCGACTCTAGTTAGCTAGTATAAAAGAATTTCTCGTTAAAACCTTCTCGGATATAGGTTAACTAAATGGACAAAGAAGCGATATATAGTGTAGCAACAAGTAAGCCAGACTCCTTACTCAAGGAGCATGTACTGACTATTGCCTGTATATTATTGGGCATCATTTCTACAGGATTGGCATACCACAATTTCACAGAGTTCAAACATTACTACTTAGGTTCTGGTGAATTGATTTTTGCTACTGCATGCTTTTATATTGTTATTCAGCGGTATAGACGCCAGTTGCTGCCTTGGCACTATTTTTTATTTCTATTGATGCTCACCTTTGTCATCATTTATGGTATTGCTACGACCAAACTTTTTTCTGGGCTCATGCTTTGGATATTTTGTTTGCCTTTGTTATACCACCTGTTTTTAAATAAGTTTGCCGCCTCCCTCATTACATTTTTTATCATATGTATAACGCTGTTCCTTATTGCTGGAAAAGACGACAGCCAAAATATTAGCTCCCAACTCAACCTCATTCTTCCATATATCATTGTTTGGTTTCTTTCATTTTCCTATGAACAAGCTAGAGAAAAAGTACAGCAAAAACTTGAGGATATTGCTCAAACAGATTCATTAACCGAGGTGAAAAATCGACAAGGTTTGAAGCATGACGTAGAGAGTTCCCTTTCAATGATGAATAACCTTTACATCCTTCACTTCGACATTGATCACTTTAAACAGGTCAATGATACATACGGTCACAGTGCCGGAGATCAGGTTCTAAAATCGACATGCCGAATGGTTGAAAAAACCATTTCAAAACCTAACCTGTACCGTCTTGGCGGTGAAGAATTTTGTATTATCTATGAGTCAAAAAACTCTGACTCGGCAAAGATAATCGCTGATAGCATTCGAGTTAACATTGAAAATAACGTTATAACTATAGGCGAAGAGCAAGTATCCATCACTGTTAGTGCAGGACTCAGCCCTCTAAATATCTCGGAACAACCCGTTGAATCAACATTAAAAAATACCGACCAAGCTCTATATTATGCCAAAGAACATGGTCGGAATCAGATTAAGGTGTACTAGATTTTTCTCGACCATGAACCGACTCTAAATCTAGTGCAGGTCCTTTCGGCACAACTTGAGTTGGGTTGATCCCTGTATGGCTGTAATAGTAATGACGCTTGATATGGTAGAAATCGGTCGTCTCTTTGATGCCTTTAACTTGGTATAGCTCTTTTAAGTAACCCTGAATATGGGCGTAATCTGAAATTCTCTGCTTGTTACACTTGAAATGGCCGACATACACCGCATCGAATCTAACTAGAGTGGTAAACAATCTCCAATCCGCTTCTGTCATCTTATTTCCCGCTAAATAACGGTGCTCACTAAGATGCGCATCGACTTTATCTAAGGCCGAAAATAGTGCGTCGTAAGCCTCTTCATAAGCATCTTGAGTGGTAGCAAATCCACACTTATAAACGCCATTATTAATATTTGGATAAATATAATCATTCCATTCATCAATTTTCTTCGTCAGTGCCATAGGATAGTAATCATCCGTGTTGCCCGTTAATTCATTAAATTCCGAGTTGAACATACGGATAATTTCAGAGGACTCATTACTCACAATAGTATTGGTTTTCTTGTCCCATAATACAGGAACCGTTACTCGTCCTGAGTAATCAGGCTTGGCTTGAGTATAGATTTGATGCATATAGGTATGACCAAACAAAGGCTCAGGCAAGCCCATTTTCCATCCCCCGCTCATCATATCCGGGCAGACCACCGTCACATCAATATGCTCGGTAAGATCTTTAAGTTCACGGAAAATCAGAGTCCGATGTGCCCACGGGCAAGCTAATGATACATATAGATGATACCGCCCACTTTCTGGCTGAAATGGTTCACCGACTTTATTCTCTATCCAATGACGAAAACCCGCATCTGCGCGAACAAATTTACCGCCACTTGATTTTGTGTCGTACCAAACATCGTGCCAAACACCTTCCACTAACTTACCCATAATCATCTCCTATCTGCCACTAATTCGATAAGGTTTATGAGCCCATTATAAAAAAAGCCAATTCATTCAAAACTAGAATAAATTGGCTTAGTTGTTCAGATAAATTGAAGAAGTTTAAACACAAAAAAAGCGCGACTCGATATAGCAGTCGCGCTTAAGCCTGTCACAGGCTGAAATAATGCTTATTTATTTAAGCATCGACCATCAAACAAGAAACTGCATGTCTATCCGATCCTTTAATTGCTGGTTTCTGCTTCGCACATGCCTCTGTTGCAATTGGGCAACGAGTACGGAAAACACAACCAGACGGAGGGTTAATTGGCGAAGGTAAATCACCTTCTAACATTTCAATTTTCTTGTTACGTTCAAGTCTTGGATCTGGAATTGGTACCGCAGACATAAGCGCACGCGTATAAGGGTGCTTAGGATCGGCAAACAACGCATCCGATTCTCCTAACTCAACAGCATTACCTAAATACATGACCAAAACACGGTCTGAGATATGCTTAACAACCGAAAGGTCGTGAGCAATAAAGACAAGACTTAGGCCTAACTCTTTTTGTAACTCTTTCAGAAGGTTAACAACTTGCGCTTGAATCGATACATCCAGTGCTGATACTGGTTCATCACAGATGATCATCTTAGGTTTAAGGATCAACGCACGAGCGATACCAATACGCTGACACTGACCACCAGAGAATTCATGCGGGTAACGGTTAATTACGTTTGGTAGCAAACCAACTTTAGCCATCATCTCTTTAACGCGATCTTTCACTTCTTGCTTTGAAAGTTCTGGATAAAAAGTTTCTAGCGGCTCAGCAATGATCGCACCCACTGACATTCTTGGGTTCAGTGACGCCAGTGGATCCTGGAAAATCATCTGGATCTCTTTACGAGTCTCACGGCGTTGTACTGATTGCATGCGAGTCAGGTCTTGACCTAACCACATTACTTCACCTTCAGTCGCTTCAACTAAACCGATAATGGCACGAGCAAATGTTGATTTACCACAGCCAGATTCGCCCACTACACCAAGAGTTTCACCTTCATATAAACGAACATCGACACCATCAACCGCTTTTAAGTTAGAAGGCTTAGACCATGGCCACGCAGATTTTGAAGCAATGCTAAAGTGGACTTTAAGATTCTTAATATCCAGTAATAGTTCTTTATTATCTACACTCATTTTTTCCAAGTCTCCCAATCAGAAAAACATGCACGCTGACGATCAGTACCAAATGGCTGAAGGATAGGTGCTTCTTGCTTACAACGGTCCATTACGCGGTGGCAACGCTCTTGATAAGGGCAGCCTGGTGGTAGACGAAGTAAGTTCGGTGGGTTACCTGGAATTGTCGGTAAAATTTCACCTTCTGTATCCAGACGAGGAATCGCTTTCAGTAGACCTTCTGCATATGGGTGACTAGGCTCGTAGAAAATTTCATCAACGGTGCCATATTCCATAGTACGACCAGCATACATAACAAGAACCTTGTCACATGAGCCAGCAACGACGCCTAAATCGTGAGTGATCATGATGATTGCGGTATTGAACTCAGATTTCAGTTCATTCAACAAATCCATAATCTGCGCTTGAATCGTTACATCCAGTGCGGTTGTTGGTTCATCTGCAATCAGCAGCTTAGGGCGACACAATAGTGCCATTGCGATCATTACACGTTGACGCATACCGCCTGAAAATTCATGCGGGTACATCGTAATACGCTTGCGTGCTTCAGGGATCTTAACCGCTTCAAGCATACGTACTGATTCTTCAAATGCTTCCGCCTTACCCATGCCTTTATGCAGCATCAGTACTTCCATAAGCTGATCGCTTACTTTCATGTATGGGTTCAGTGAAGTCATTGGATCTTGGAAGATCATTGCAATCTGTTCAGCACGAACTTTGTTCAATGCTTTTTCAGGTAGGTTCAGTATTTCGTTACCTTCAAACTTTGCGCTACCAGAGATAATACCGTTCTTAGCCAGTAGTCCCATAATTGCGAATACAGTTTGAGATTTACCTGAACCTGACTCACCAACAATACCAAGGGTTTCGCCCTGCTCTAGTGAGAAATTCAAATCGTTAACTGCGGTTACGATACCATCTTGCGTGGTAAATTCGACGCGCAGGTCTTGGACATCTAATAAGCTCATCATTCTTTCCTTATTGATTCTTATAAACCAAAAGATTTATCTGTCTTTTGGATCTAGCGCATCACGCAGGCCATCACCGATATAGTTGAAACAAAATAGTGTCACAATCATAAATATCGCTGGGAATGTTAATTGCCAAATAGCAACTTCCATTGTTTGTGAGCCTTCTTGAAGTAGAGCGCCCCAACTTGTCATAGGTTCTTGAACACCTAGACCAAGGAAACTCAGGAAAGATTCAGTTAAAATCATGCTTGGAACGAGAAGCGTTGAGTAAACCGCTACAATCCCTAATACATTTGGAATGATGTGGCGCTTGATAATATTCCAAGTACTTACACCAGAAACATGTGCCGCTTCGATAAACTCTTTACTACGTAAACTTAGCGTTTGACCACGTACAATACGAGCCATATCCAGCCAAGCAATTGCACCAATAGCAACGAAGATTAGGAAAATATTACGACCAAAGAAGGTTACTAATACAATCACAAGGAACATGAATGGAATTGAGTACAAAATTTCAAGAACACGCATCATCGCGCGGTCAACCTTGCCACCAATAAAGCCAGAAGCTGCACCGTAAACAGTACCAATTAATACTGCAACCAGTGCGCCCATAACACCAACCATAAGTGAGATTCGACCACCGATTAAGGTACGCACGAATAAATCACGGCCTAGGCTATCGGTACCAAATAGATGTTCCGATGACGGTGCTGCATGCATTGCATACCAGTCCGTATCATCGAAAGCATATTGGCTCAACATTGGAGCAAAAATTACCGCTAGTGAAATTATAGTTAGAACAAACAAGCTCACCATTGCTGCTTTATTACGCATAAAGCGAATTCGTGCATCTTGCCAAAGACTACGCCCTTCGATCTCTAAGTTTTCAGAGAACTTTTCCAGCGCATCTATATTATCTTTTTTAGTAATCATAGGAGCCGTCCTTAGTAACGAATTTTTGGATCAACGTAAGCCAGTAAAATATCAACGATAGCGTTGAATACAATGAAGAGGAAACCAATCAAAATGGTCACTCCCATTACTAGCGAGTAGTCACGGTTAAAGGCGGCATTAACAAATAGCTTACCAATTCCTGGCAGGCCAAAAATAGTTTCGATAACAACAGAACCAGTGATGATACCTACGAAAGCAGGCCCCATGTAAGAAACAACTGGCAACATTGCAGGCTTCAGAGCGTGCTTCACAACAATGTATGAATAGCTCAAGCCTTTCGCTCTTGCGGTACGGATAAAGTTACTGTTTAGAGTCTCGATCATGCTACCACGTGTGATACGTGCGAAAGTGGCAACATACAACATCGACATACCTAATACTGGCAAGATCATGTATTTCATTGACCCATCTAACCAGCCACCCGCAGGGAACCAACCTAGATTAATCGAAAACATGTAAATCAACGCAGGTGCTAGCACGAAGGATGGCATAACCACCCCGAGCATGGCCGAGGACATGATCGTATAGTCAAGCCAGGTATTTTGCCGCAGAGCTGCGATCGTTCCGACACTGACACCAAAGATAAGAGCGAAAATGAAGGCTACTGCACCGATTTTTGCCGAAACAGGCAAAGCAGAAGCAACGAGTTCATTTACGGTAAAGTCTTTGTATTTAAAAGATGGACCAAAGTCACCTTGGATAACATTGGTTAAATAGGTGGTGTATTGCTCAAACACAGGCTTATCAAGGCCGTATTTAGCATTAATATTCGCCATTACTTGGGGTGGAAGTGTTCTTTCGCTCGAAAAAGGGCTACCTGGAGCAAAGCGCATCAGGAAGAAAGAAACGGTAATCAATACCAACATAGTGGGTATTGCTTCCATCATTCGTTTTAAAATGAATTTCAGCATAATCTCACTCAATCTGTGACAATTTAAATATGGGAAAAGGCTGCATACACTTACTGTGTATGCAGTCTGATATTAAATTTTATTATTATAGGTAACGTTTACTCAGCGATGATGTACATATCTTTAGAGTAAAGTTTATCTTCAGCGTTGTTTTCTGCGTAGCCACCTACATGAGGGTTAACTAGACGCGCAGTTACGTACTGGTAGATAGGAGCAATCGGCATGTCTTTCGTTAGAAGCGCCTCTTGAGCGTAGTAAAGCTCTTTACGTTCTTCTTCAGAAGTTGCACGAATTGCATCAGCAGTTAGCTTATCGTATTCAGCACTCTTGTAGTGAATACCGCCAGTTGTGTTCTTGCCTTCCATTAATGAAGTAAATGTTGATGCTTCATTGTAGTCACCACACCAACCAGCACGAGCCGCTTCGAAATCGCCCTGCTTCTTAGTTTCTAGGTATGTTTTCCACTCTTGGTTTTCAAGAACAACATCCACACCTAGGTTTTTCTTCCACATAGAGCCAATTGCTACAGCAATTTTCTTGTGGTTTTCAGATGTGTTGTACAACAGCGTAAATTTAAGCGGGTTAGATTTGTTGTATCCAGCCTCTTCAAGAAGCGCTTTTGCTTTAGCATTACGCTCTTTCTGGCTTAGTTTACCGTAATCTGGAGTTTCAGGGCTGAAGTTCGCAACGATCTCAGGCGTTAGGAAGTAAGCAGGCTTCTGACCTTGACCAAGAATCGCATTTGCTACGATGTCACGATCGATTGTGTAAGAAATTGCTTTACGTACACGAACGTCATCAAATGGTGGCTTATGAGTATTGAAGTTGTAGTAGTAAGTACAAAGGTTACCTTTGATTGCTACAGACTCAGAATGTTCTTTTTGTAGACGACGGAAGTGCTCGTTTGGCAGGCTAGATGTAAAGTCAATTTCGCCTGATAGGAAACGGTTCATTTCAGCAACTTGGTTTTCGATAGGAAGGTAAGTTACTTTTGTTAATACTGTATTTGCGTTATCCCAGTATTTTTCGTTACGAACAAGTTCAATACGCTCGTTCACAACCCAGTTACCAACAGTGAATGCACCGTTACCAACAAAGTTTTCTGGTTTCGTCCACTTGTCGCCATACTTTTCAACAGTTGCTTTATGTACAGGCTTAACTGTTGTGTGACCCATCATCATTACGAAGTACGGTACTGGGCTTTCAAGTGTTACTTCAAATGTATTTGCATCAATTGCTTTAACACCTAAAGTTGATTTGTCTTTTTTCCCTGCAATGATATCCGATGCATTAACCATCGTTGTCATTTCTAGGTACCATGAGTAAGGTGATGCTGTGTTTGGATCAACTGCACGTTGGAAGCTGTAGACGAAATCGTCAGCCGTTACAGGATCGCCATTTGACCATTTAGCATCTTTACGAAGGTAGAACGTGAATTTTTTGTTATCTTCTGTTTCCCAACGCTCAGCAACACCTGGAATTGTTTTGCCGTTCGCATCTTGGTTAACTAGACCTTCTAGCAAGTCACGAATAACGTGAGACTCAGGAACACCTTCAGTTTTGTGAGGGTCAAGAGAAGCAACTTCAGTACCGTTACCACGGACGAGTTCTTGTACTTTTGCTAGTTTAGTTCCAGCTGGGACATCAGCTGCGAAAGTCGTAGTAGAAGTGGCAGCAACTGCCATACTCGCGCCTAGAAGAAGGGCCTGAGTGATTTTATTCTTATACATGCATTTAACTCCAAGTTTTATATTTTGCATCCATGACATCTTGGTAAGCTCACATAAACGGATAGTGATTTAGATTTATTTAGCTCAATTCCTAAGCATAAAAATCTAAAAACTTACTAAGATTGCAGCACACACTATCAATCATTGGACTATTTTGCCATTGAATATGGCAAGAAAACGCTAAACAACTACAGATTAAGCGTATATATAGTGTAAATAACTGAAAAAAATTAATGTGCCAGTTTAAATACTAACAATATCTTTCAAAAAACAGACTTTAGTATCACTACATCTAGATTGATGCATTTTTGCAGCATCTTATGCTAGATTTGATACGGAAAATTAACATTTTCCACACGACAGGTCTAATCAAAAGTAACATTTATACTAATAAACACCTTCATTTGTGAGGGTTATCACCGTTCCTAATAAACACCAGTGATAAGCACTTGCTCCTGAGAAATTGCGAAAAAATGTTAAATTTATAGAATTTAAAATGTTATTGCCGCTTATATAAAGCAAAAAAAACCAGCCTAGGGCTGGTTTCTTGATATTCTTTCATCTGGATGTTTTTATCGCTAGGTTTTCCAACGCTCAGCCGCTTTTGCATCTGATTCTCGCGATTCTACCCAACGACTTTCTTGTGTGGTTCGCTCTTTTTTCCAAAATGGAGCACTTGTTTTTAAGTAATCCATAATAAATTCACACGCTTCAAATGAAGCACCTCGATGAGCACTAGAAACACCAACATAGACAATTTGATCGCCAATATCTAAATCACCGACTCGATGAATCACTCGAACTCCAAGCAGTGGCCAGCGAGCCTCCGCTTGGTCACAGATATCAGCAAGTGATTTTTCTGTCATGCCAGGATAATGTTCCAAACGTAATCCGATAACATCATCACCTAAATTCATATCGCGGACTTTACCCACAAAAGTTACAACCGCGCCTGCAGCTGTTCCTTTTGCCAGTATTTCGTACTCATCAGCAATCGAAAAATCATCATATTGAACTGAAACACGTGGATCCATCATTACCCCCCGGTAACCGGTGGGAAAAAAGCGACTTCATCACCACTTTTAATTTCAGATTCCAACGGCACTATCGCTTGGTTTACTGCTGCCAGCAATTTACCAGGTTCTAACGCTAACTCCCATTTGCCTTGTTGAGCAAACAAGTGTGCACGAAGCTGTTCAACTGTCGAGAATTCCTCTTCTAGAGTCAATTCATCGATACCGATAAGTTCACGGGTTTGCGCAAAAAACAAAACTTTAATCATGCATCCACCTTAAAGTGTCCCGATTTTCCGCCAGTCTTTTCCAACAGACGAACACCGTCAATGATCATATCTTTCTGCACCGCTTTACACATGTCATAGATCGTTAGAGCAGCAACTGAAGCAGCCGTTAACGCTTCCATTTCAACACCTGTTTTACCTGCCAATTTACAGACAGATTCAATGCGAACTTTATTTTCTGCTTCAATAGCTTCAAGCTGCACTTCTACTTTTGACAACAAAAGAGGGTGGCAAAGAGGAATTAGATCCCATGTTTTCTTCGCCGCTTGAATTCCAGCAATACGAGCAGTGGCAAACACATCACCCTTGTGGTGTTGGCCGGAGACAATTAACTGCAATGTTTCTGGTGCCATATGAACAAAAGCTTCCGCTCTTGCCTCTCGAACGGTCTCAGATTTTGCAGATACATCCACCATATTCGCCTCACCAGAAGCGTTAATATGAGTAAATTGGTTCATCACTATTTCCTTAGTAAAAACTTAGCGCAACGACTTAAACAGATAGATGCGGCATAAAGTTACAAGGGCGATGACTTGCATCCATTTGCTGTTTGATGATCTTCGTCCAAGCAGTGCGACATGCACCCGTTGAGCCTGGCATTGCGAAAATAACAGTATGGTTAGCAAAGCCAGCGATTGCACGAGATTGAATCGTTGATGTACCGATCTCTTCGTACGAAACAGTACGGAATAGTTCACCAAAACCTTCTACCTGTTTATCAAATAGAGGGACCAATGCTTCAGGCGTGCTGTCACGAGAAGTGAAACCAGTACCACCAGTAATCATTACCGCTTGAATTTTTTCGTCTGCAATCCAATTCGATACAACCGCACGAATCTTATACATGTCATCAATTACAATTTTTTTGTCTGCTAGATTATGACCCGCTTCTTGCAACTGCTCAGCTAAGTAACCACCTGATGTGTCATTTTCTTCTGTACGTGTATCTGAAACGGTTAGTACTGCGATATTTGCCGGTTCGAATTTACTTTCAGCGTGACCCATTTGCTCACCTTTTTTAATTTGTTTGGAGTATGTGCACCGCTGACTATGCTCAGCCGTGCATAATTTTATTCGTCTAATTTTGGAGTTTAGCCGCCAATAGAGGCTAGATGTGGTGTCATTCCAGTATTTCCATCTTGCAAAAAGTGGCTTACGGATTTCGTTTGCAGCTGAGCTTGAATACGCTCAATAAGTTCCGCTTCTTGATTGTCCTGCTGCAAGAGATCTCGAAGCTCGACACCATGATCACCAAATAAGCATAGGTGGAGTTTTCCTTTCGCTGAAATTCTCAAGCGATTACAACTCTCACAGAAATTTTTCTCGTACGGCATGATCAGGCCGATCTCACCTTGGTAGTCAGCATGAACGAAAACTTGCGCTGGTCCATCGTTGTGAGAGCGAGCTTTCAAAATCCACCCATTCGCAATAAGCTGGTTACGAATCGCGACACCCGATACATGATGCTTATTAAATAGCTCATCCATTTCGCCCGTTTGCATTAATTCAATGAAACGTAGCTGAATTGGGCGATGTTTAATCCAGTTTAAAAATGCAGGAAGTTCGTGACTGTTTAAATCTTTCATCAGCACGACATTGACTTTAACTTGCTCGTAACCAACTTCAAATGCGCGGTCAATTCCAGACATAACCTCTTTGTATTTATTTTCACCGGTGATCTGATGAAACATACGAGGGTCTAAACTATCAACACTGACATTAATATGCGTCAAACCCGCATCACGCCAGTCAGCAACCTGCTTTTCCATCCGGTATCCATTAGTCGTGGTTGCAACTTTCTGAACACCTGAAGTACTCGCTACAGTTTGGATAATATCGAGGAAGTCTTTACGCAGACTTGGTTCACCACCTGTGATTCGCACTTTAGAAGTGCCACAGTCAGCGAAAGCTTTAACCACCCTTTTGATTTCAGGTAGCGCTAAAAAAGACGAGTTTTTCTGCCCCGAAGGCTGGTAGCCATCAGGTAGACAGTAGGTACACTTAAAGTTACAAACATCAGTAACCGACAAGCGCAAATAATAAAATTTGCGTTGGAATTTATCTTCGAATTGTTGTGCCACGGAACACCTTTCCAAATACGGGAGGCAGAATCATTTCCAATTCAGCCCTTGTGACAACATGTCACTGGCTCAAGTGGCTTATCATAAAAACACTTTACGATTAACGGATGTGCATTTATAACTTAGCCATTAGAGCTCGGAGTTATGGCAGCTATTAATAACTTTGACAGTTCAATAGCAGCTATGGGGTAAAATACTTAAAATCTATTTGTGAATCTAGCCTTAACTTGAAAAAACCTTGCTGATCCCTCAATTTACTCCCTATTGAGTATTAGAGATTAACGAAATATTCTAAATTGTAGTTGGTTATGAATAAAATGAAGAAGAAAAGAATGAATTTATATTCATCAAAGAAAGTGGTCGCAATCGGTGGAGGACATGGATTGGGGCGAATGTTAGCGGCGCTTAAAGATTTTGGTTCCAATGCAACAGGTATTGTCACTACCACTGATAATGGCGGTTCAACGGGTCGTATTCGTCACTGCCAAGGAGGCATAGCTTGGGGAGACACTCGCAACTGCATCAACCAGTTAATTACCGAACCCTCTATCAGCTCGATGATGTTTGAATACCGATTCAAAGGCACAGGTGAACTTGATGGGCATAATCTTGGTAATCTGATGCTAACTGCACTGGATAACTTGTCGGTACGCCCTTTAGAGGCCATCAATCTTATTCGAAATATGCTTGGTGTTGATCTAAATATTGTTCCAATGTCCGAACACCCTTCTGACCTTACTGCACTATCTCTTGAAGGACAGTGGGTAACCGGAGAAACGAACGTTGATGAAATGGAACAAGATCTACGCCGCTTAGATTTATCACCAGAAGTACCGGCAACGAAAGAAGCGGTTTCTGCCATCCTTGAAGCCGACTGCATCATTCTGGGCCCTGGTAGTTTCTTAACCAGTATTATGCCTCCACTCCTCCTGCCCGAGATAGGGAAAGCAATCGCTCAAAATTTAAACGCAAAATTGATATTTGTTGAGAACCTATCACCAGAATATGGTCCTGCTGGGCGGATGTCGCTGAAACAAAAAATCGAGTGGTGCGAACGTTCATGTCAGGCACGTAAGGTTGACGCTATCTTAGGCGACACACCGCATCCTGAGCTAGAACAAGATTGGAACTGCGTAACGACAGAATTAGCCTCTCCCAACCGCGATTGGCGTCACGATCGAGAGAAACTACAACAAGCCATTGAATCACAACTACTATAATAAGTTGCGGTCATTAAACGGCGCGACCATTAATCCAACACCGTAATGAAATAAAAAGAGTGAATGACTACTGGCTGACTAAGCCTAGATATTTCACTCTTGTTTCTTGAAGTAACTCAACCATTGCCATGAGATCAATATCGGCATCAATCTGCTGATTCAGTTTAACCTTATTATCCACTTCTACCGCATACGCGCATAATTTTTCCGCACCAAAACTTGCTGCACTACTTTTTAAGGCATGGCTGATTTCTGCAAGATTAGTCATCGCTTTAGCGTCATCACTGCTTGTTAAGGTTTCAATGTAAGAGCTTAATTCGCCTAAAAATATATCGAGTAGAACCGGGACATTCTCTTCACCAATATCTCG
This sequence comes from Vibrio sp. 03-59-1, assembly GCF_013114135.1. Taxonomy (NCBI): domain Bacteria; kingdom Pseudomonadati; phylum Pseudomonadota; class Gammaproteobacteria; order Vibrionales; family Vibrionaceae; genus Vibrio; species Vibrio sp. 03-59-1. Next base: position 170,953 of record NZ_VTYA01000013.1, on the reverse strand, counting down.
AGCCAAATCGTTGATTTTATCTTGATTTAAAATATTCATATTAAGTACTTTGCTGCTCTTTATTATTCCAATTCTGAAGCTTCCGATAAAGTGTAGAAGGACTCACATCCAAATAGCCTGCCGCTCTTGGAATATTGCCATCACACGCTTTAATCGCTTGCTCAATCGCTGTTTTTTCCGTCAACCATAATGGAAAAATATCCTGTACGGAGATCTCTTCTCGGCGTTTTTTCTCTAGTGACATCTGATTTTCAATCGGGCGATTAAGTGGCGGAGGCAACATATTGAGAGTGATCTCTTTACCATGATTAAGAACCACCACGTTTCTCAGAACATTCTGTAGCTGACGTACATTTCCTGGCCATTCATATTGATTAAATCGGTCGAGAACCTCAGGCGCGAAGCGAACAAAGCCTTTACCCTCTTCGAAAGACATAAAACCAAGCAATGAGTAGGCAATTTCAATGACATCCTCCCCTCTTTCACGCAGTGGTGGCAGATGAAGCGGAATAACATACAGACGATAGTATAAATCTTCTCTGAAGCGGCCTTCTTGAACTTCTTTCCAAGGATCTCGGTTGGTGGCACATACAAAACGTACATCCACACTCTTCATCTTAGACGAACCTACTTTCTGGAAAGTGCCTGTCTGAATAAAGCGTAATAATTTGGTTTGAAGATCCAAATCCATCTCGCACAATTCATCGAGAAAAAGCGTTCCACCATCGGCTAGCTCCGCCGCACCTTGTCGATCAGTTGCCGCGCCAGTAAATGCACCTTTAACATGCCCAAACAGTTCACTTTCAATCAAATCTTTAGGTATCGCAGCACAGTTAATCGCAATGAATGGTTTATCACCACGTTTGCTTGCGGCATGAATCGCTTCTGCACACACCTCTTTACCCGTACCACTTTCACCTGTGATGAAAATACTGGCTTTACTGCTAGCGGCGGAATCAATGGTGCGGTATACCGCCTGCATTGTTTGGCTACTGCCGATAAAACCTTGGTAATTTTGATTATGAGGGTTTTCCGATTCGTTCTTTAATTTCGTCGCTTTACGAATCGCATTATTAACGGTGACTCTTAACCGATCCGCCTCACAAGGTTTAATTAAAAAGTCTTGAGACCCATGGCGCATCGCTTCAACAGCAGTATCAATTGAACCATGTGCAGTCATAAAAATAACCGGAACATCAGGATAAGATTGTTTCACTGCGAAGAGTACGTCCATACCTGTCATATCGGGTAAACGTAAATCGAGTAGAATAAGATCAGGCGTGCGGTGGTTTAAGCTATTGATAGCATCCCGCCCAGTGCCAACAATATTAATATCAATACCCAAAGGGGTTAGATAAGAGCGATACAGCGCCGCAACGGAGGCCGTATCTTCGACCATCAGTAAATACTTAGATTTCTGAGTTTCGGGAGTTTGTTGCATAACCTAGCCATTTTATTATTGCATTTTGTTTAATAATCGCATTACGAGTTGCATTATGCAAATATAACAATGTGTACAACCAACTAAATGTTCTAACCATACGTTTTGTATGGAATTATTGTTGGCATGCCGTATGCAAATATAAAAATGGCCTTAGGGTCACCTAGCCAACTGACGTTGTTAGTGAAGTTATTCTTCACAAATTACAGCCAGCAGAATCTTTCTACTGGCTATTTTTTTGTTTCAATTCCGCGAGCATAACCCCAACATTGAAGGTTAGCTATTTGCTATAAACTGGGCCCTTAATTTCTCTATTTCATCACGTTTAGCCGCTGCTAGTTCAAATTCTAAATTCTGCGCATGCTGGTACATTTCACCTTCAAGTTTACTGATCGCTTTATCGAGTTGCTGCGGCGAAAGCACCTCATACGCAGCGGAAGACTCGGCCACTTTAGATAGCGGTACTTGCTTCGATTCACGCTGTTTTCTTGACTTGGTAATATCCCCCAGCTCCATAATATCTTTAATATTACGTTTGAGAGCTTGTGGCACAATTCCCTGCTCTTCATTGTATTGTTGCTGCTTTATACGGCGTCTTCCGGTTTCATCAATCGCTTTTTTCATCGACTTGGTGATTCTGTCACCATATAAAATTGCTTTACCCTCTAGATTTCGTGCCGCACGTCCAATCGTTTGGATGAGAGATCGTTCGGAACGTAAAAAACCCTCCTTATCGGCATCCAAGATTGCCACTAAGGACACCTCAGGCATGTCTAACCCTTCTCTGAGTAAATTAATGCCTACTAACACGTCAAACTCGCCTAGTCTTAAGTCTCGAATAATTTCAACCCGCTCTACGGTATCAATATCAGAATGTAAATAGCGAACTTTGACATCATGCTCATGTAAGTACTCGGTGAGATCTTCTGACATACGCTTTGTGAGTGTGGTAACCAAAACTCGCTCACCTTTCGCGGATCGTATGCGAATTTCAGAAAGTAAATCATCGACCTGCGTAGCAACCGGACGAACTTCGATCTCTGGATCGAGCAACCCTGTCGGACGTACGACCTGATCTGCAATGTCATCGCCTGATTTGTCTAATTCATAATTGCCTGGAGTTGCCGACACAAATATGGCTTGCGGGGCAATGGATTCAAACTCATCAAACATCATTGGACGATTGTCTAGCGCTGACGGTAACCGAAAGCCAAACTCTACCAAGGTCTCTTTACGTGAACGGTCACCTTTATACATGGCACCAATTTGCGGAACAGTAACGTGAGATTCATCGATGACAAGCAGCCCATCCCTAGGAAGGTAATCAAACAGTGTTGGTGGTGCTTCACCCTCTTTACGTCCACTCAAATAACGAGAATAGTTTTCGATGCCTGAGCAGAAACCGAGTTCATTCATCATCTCAAGATCAAACAGAGTTCGCTGCGAGATCCGTTGCTCTTCCACCAGCTTATTATTCTCTTTCAGGTAGCTTTGACGCTCTTCGAGCTCTTTGCGGATTTTCTCTATGGCTTCAAGTATTTTCTCTCTCGGAGTGACATAGTGAGTTTTAGGATAGATAGTATAACGTGGTAGATCTCGCTGCTTCACAGCCCCCGTCAATGGGTCAAAAATACTAATACAATCAATTTCGTCATCAAACATCTCGATTCGAACCGCATCTTGTTCAGATTCAGCAGGGAATACATCAATAACTTCGCCACGGACTCGGAACTGACCCCGTTCAAATGTCATGTCATTTCGAGAATACTGCAATTCAGCCAAGCGACGTAAAATATCACGCTGATCTAAGATATCGCCCCTGCGTATATGCAGCATCATTTTCAAATAGGAGTCAGGATCACCAAGACCATAAATTGCAGAAACCGACGCAACAATAATCGCATCCTTTCTTTCTAGTAGTGCTTTTGTTGCTGACAGTCGCATCTGCTCGATGTGTTTATTAACTGCTGCGTCTTTCTCAATAAAGGTATCAGTGGTTGGCACATAAGCTTCTGGTTGGTAGTAATCGTAGTATGAGACAAAATATTCCACAGCATTATTAGGGAAAAATGATTTCATCTCCCCGTATAACTGAGCGGCTAACGTTTTATTTGGTGCCAGAATGATCGCAGGTCGTTGCGCTTCTGCAATCACATTTGCAAGAGTAAATGTTTTGCCTGATCCAGTAACGCCTAACAATGTTTGATGAGCGAGACCGTTATCTAGCCCTTCTAATAGCTGTTTTATCGCTGTTGGCTGGTCCCCTGAAGGTTTGTATTCAGATACCAAATCAAAAACTTTGCTCATGTTTGTCTCTACCTATTGCTGCTCAAATCCGGAGAGTGACATTGTCGCCATAGGTCACACATAGATGCAACTTAAACCTTTAAAAAAATGGACAACAATGGTTAGAAATAGCGCTAGATTCTGTTTTTTATATTTGCTATTATCTTCGCCCCATCAGGTTTTATTCGTACTTTTCTCAAATTTTTTCATCCACGACTTTTCCCCAATAATACCAATGTTATCCCCAATTTTATTTATTCTAAAAAATAGATAAAACACCAATCCAAACAAAATACCTTAAAATCAATAAGTTAATGGTAATACTGTTTTGCTGTTACTTTCCTTTATTATGTCCAAAACAGTTATCAAACTTTAACTAACACACTTATCCACAAATTTGGTGGATAAGTAAACCAAGCCCAAAGCCAGTAAGGGCTACGAAAAAGTAAAGTTTTTTTTCAATAAATAATTTTAATTTTATCGCTAATTTTCTATTGACAGGCATTAAATCTGTCGTTAATATTCGCCCCGCTTTCAAGCAATTCCCCCTTAGTTCAGTTGGTAGAACGGCGGACTGTTAATCCGTATGTCGCAAGTTCAAGTCTTGCAGGGGGAGCCAATTTTAAAGAAGCCGTATCTTAGGATACGGCTTTTTGCGTTCTAAGCTGCGGCATTTCATTCTCACCACCGATTTCCATGATTTTGCGACTAATTTTCCATCATCTATATAAAACCTTAGCTTTACTTGGTTGTTATTAAACTCGCAAAGCAGGATAATATTGGGATCGGAATTTCAGACTAAAATTATTATGACCGAATATTTTTTGTTGTTAGTCGGCACAGTGCTGGTAAACAACTTTGTACTAGTGAAGTTTTTAGGGTTATGTCCATTTATGGGAGTTTCTAAGAAATTAGAGACCGCAATAGGTATGGGCCTTGCCACTACGTTTGTGCTAACTCTGGCATCGGTATGCTCATATCTCGTTGAAAGCTATATTCTTGCTCCATTAGGAATCGAATACTTACGAACCATGAGCTTTATCCTCGTGATCGCTGTTGTGGTGCAGTTCACCGAGATGGTAGTTCACAAAACGAGTCCTACTCTCTATCGTTTATTGGGTATATTCTTACCCCTCATCACCACTAACTGTGCGGTTTTAGGGGTAGCGTTGCTGAACGTGAATGAAAACCACAACTTTATTCAATCCATTATTTATGGCTTTGGTGCTGCGGTAGGTTTCTCTCTGGTTCTTATCCTATTCGCATCAATGCGTGAACGAATTTCTGCGGCTGATGTTCCCGCCCCATTTAAAGGCGCGTCAATTGCAATGATCACCGCAGGGTTAATGTCTCTGGCATTTATGGGCTTTACTGGTTTGGTGAAGTTGTAATGAATAGCATTCTAATCGCAATACTTGCCTTGGTTGTTCTTGCCGCCGTTTTTGGTGTCATTCTTGGTTTTGCATCTATCCGCTTCAAAGTGGAAGCCGACCCAATTGTCGACCAAATAGATTCCATTCTTCCGCAAACTCAATGTGGTCAGTGTGGCTACCCTGGTTGTCGTCCGTATGCTGAAGCGATCGCCAATGGTGACAAGATCAATAAATGCCCTCCCGGCGGTCAAGCCACCATTGAAAAGCTCGCTGACCTAATGGGTGTAGAAGCAGAAGACTCCGCCCACGACTTAACAAACAACATCAAAACGGTCGCCTTCATCCACGAAGATATGTGCATTGGCTGCACTAAATGCATCCAAGCTTGTCCTGTCGATGCTATTGTCGGAGGCACTAAAGCGCTTCATACCGTGATAAAAGATGAATGTACAGGTTGCGATCTCTGTGTAGCACCTTGTCCTACTGACTGTATCGAGATGATCCCACTTGAAACAACAACTGAAAATTGGAAATGGCAAATGAACACGATTCCTGTTGTTGATATTACCAACTCAGATGTAGGTAGCTCTCAGCCGCCACACTCTCAAGCATAAGGATTGGTATGTTGTCATTAATTGAACAAATTCGTACTGGCGCACTGTGGGACTTTCCCGGTGGCGTTCATCCTGCCGAAAATAAAAAGCAATCAAATCAACACGCTATTTCAAATGCTTCAACACCGAGCGAGCTAGTTTTACCGGTTAAGCAGCATATAGGTAAAGCGGGTGACTTAATTGTTAGTGTGGGCGACCGAGTACTTAAAGGGCAAGCCTTAACAAAATACACCATGAGTTTTATGCTGCCTGTTCACGCTCCAACATCTGGCACGATCACCGCTATTGAACCAAGAACCACCGCTCATCCTTCTGGTTTATCCGAGCTTTGTATCGTAATCAAACCAGACAATAAAGAGGAGTGGGTTGAGAGAAGGACTCATCCCGATTTTTCACAACTCCCTTCTGAACAGCTAATTGAGATCATTCGACAAGCGGGTGTTTCCGGTATGGGTGGCGCAGGGTTCCCAACAGCAAAGAAAATTCAATCTGGATTGGCGAAAACCAACATTCTGATCATCAATGCTGCTGAATGTGAACCTTACATCACTGCTGATGATAAATTGATGCAAGAGCATGCCGACGAACTTATCCAAGGTATCGAAATTGTTGAGCAGATTCTTAAGCCTGAACTCACCATTATTGGTATTGAAGACAACAAACCTGAAGCGGTTAAAGCGCTAGAAATTGCAGCGATTAACAAAAATATTGTTATTCGTGTGATTCCAACGAAGTACCCTTCTGGTGGTGAAAAGCAGCTGATTAAGATCCTCACTAACAAAGAAGTACCTGTAGGTAGCATTCCGGCAGACATTGGTATTTTGGTTCAAAACGTTGGATCACTGCACGCAATAAAACGTGCCGTTGTTGATGGGGAGCCGCTGATAAAGCGAGTCATCACACTCACCGGAAAAACATTTAAGCAAGAGCGCAATGTATGGGCGCTTATTGGCACACCTGTTCAGGATTTGCTTAATGAGTTTGGCTATAGCGCAGATAAAAAATTCCCACGCTTAATCATGGGCGGGCCGATGATGGGATTCACTCTCCCTCATGCGATCGTACCAATCACTAAAACGACCAACTGTATTTTAGCTCCAACTCGTAAAGAGATTGCACCAAATCGTCATGAAATGGCGTGTATTCGATGCAGCCAATGTGCGGAAGCTTGTCCTGCCTCTTTATTGCCTCAGCAACTCCAGTGGCATGCAAGAGCCGAAGAGTACGACAAATGTGAAGAACTCAATTTAAAAGATTGTATTGAGTGTGGCGCTTGTGCCTTTGTTTGCCCGAGTGAAATACCGCTAGTGCAATACTACCGACAAGCGAAATCGGAAATAAAGACTCGTAAACAAGAAGCGGATTCTGCCGAAAGAGCTCGAATTCGTTTTGAAGAGAAAAACGCACGTCTTGAACGAGATAAAGCAGAACGAGAAAACCGATTTAAAAAAGCAGCCGATAACCGTCGCCAAGAGATGAAAAAAACGGGCGGTGATGATGCTATTGCAGCTGCAATTGCTCGTGTTAAAGCTCAGCAATCAACGCCAACTGCTCAGCCAGAAAAAGCCGTTAAACCTGCGGTTGCTGCGGCAATCGCTCGTGCAAAAGCAAAACAAGCTGCAGCACAGAATGACGGTAAATCTGAACCTGATAATTCAGAGATGATGAAATTGCGTGAAGAGCGTAAACGTCAGGCAAGAGAGAAGAAAGCAAATAAGGAAGTCACCGCTGACAACTCCGAAGCTCCAAGCAAGAAAGATGCTGTAGCTGCTGCCATCGCCCGCGCTAAAGCCCGTAAAGCGAAACAAGCGGAATCGGAAACCGTTGACGCTGCTGAAACCGTTCAAGCAAGTGATGATCTAGCCGTCGAAAGCGCAGAGCAAGCGCCAGCCGCAGATCCTAAAAAAGCAGCTGTTGCCGCCGCCATCGCTCGCGCTAAAGCCCGTAAGGTGAAACAAACGAAATCGGAAACCGTTGACGCTGCTGAAACCGTTCAAGCAAGTGATGAGCTAGCCGCCGAAAGCACAGAGCAAACGCCAGCCGCAGATCCTAAAAAAGACGCTGTAGCTGCTGCCATCGCTCGCGCTAAAGCCCGTAAAGCGAAGCAAGCAGAATTGGAAACTGTTGACGCTGCTGAAACCGTTCAAGCAAGTGATGAGCTAGTAGTCGAAAGCGCAGAACAAGCGCCAGCCGCAGATCCTAAAAAAGCCGCCGTTGCCGCAGCCATCGCTCGCGCTAAAGCCCGTAAAGCGAAACAAGCGGAATCGGAAACCGTTAACGCTGCTGAAACCGTTCAAGCAAGTGATGAGCTAGCCGTCGAAAGCACAGAGCAAACGCCAACCGCAGACCCTAAAAAAGCCGCCGTTGCCGCCGCCATCGCTCGCGCTAAAGCCCGTAAAGCAAAACAATCGGAATCCGAAACGCCACAAAAGAAAGATTTACTGGCAGATTTAGTCGAACTTGAAATCGCAGATCAACCACCAGCAGTTGACCCGAAAAAAGCCGCCGTCGCCGCAGCCATTGCACGAGCGAAAGCGCGCAAAGCACAATCGGACAATACGGAAATGACACCGACATTGGACACTGATGTCGATACGATTCAAGAAACATCTAAAACGAAAAACTTACTGGCGGATATAGTGGAACTTGAAACCACGGAACAAACACCAGCAGTTGACCCGAAAAAAGCCGCCGTCGCCGCAGCCATTGCTCGCGCCAAAGCACGTAAAGCAAAACAGATACAAGATAACGAGGAGAATGAGTAATGGCCTTTTTTATTGCCAGCTCGCCACACGCGCATAGCCGTCGTAGCACACCCGATTTGATGAAGTGGGTTGCAATTTGCGCACTACCGGGATTAATTGCTCAAACCTACTTTTTTGGATGGGGAACCCTAATTCAACTGGTTCTTGCAATTGCTGTCGCTGTTACCCTAGAAGCAGGAGTAATGCTACTTCGAAAACGATCTCCGCTCTCCTCATTAAGAGACAACAGTGCCTTAGTCACTGCATGGTTACTTGCCGTTGCAATTCCTCCCCTTTCACCTTGGTGGATTATCGTTATCGGTCTGTTTTTTGCCATCGTAATTGCAAAACATTTGTACGGTGGAATTGGTCAAAACCCATTTAACCCCGCAATGGTGGCTTATGTGGTTTTATTGATATCATTCCCAGTTCAAATGACGAGTTGGATTGCTCCCGACCAATTAGTCGCTGATAGCATGTCATTTAATAACGCTTTTTCATTGATATTCAGTGGTTTTAATACTGAAGGATTATCTCTGCAACAGATCCGAGTAGGGATTGATGGCGTCACTATGGCAACACCATTGGATGCCTTTAAAACGGCACTTCATGCTGGGAACACAACAAGTGAAGCACTGGCGCAACCACAATTTAGCGGCATCGCTGGAATAGGATGGGAATGGGTTAACCTAGCGTACTTAGTTGGTGGGTTAGCCTTGATAAAACTTAGAGTGGTTCAATGGCATATCCCTGCCGCATTTATAGGTGGTCTAGTGTTTACCAGTGGCTTATTTATGCTACTTACGCCAGGAGAAACGGCATCGCCTATTTTACATCTACTATCGGGAGCAACCATGCTTGGAGCATTTTTTATCGCTACCGATCCAGTATCAGCTTCGACAACAATTAAGGGTAGGCTCATTTATGGCACTTTCATTGGTGCTTTGGTCTTCATCATTCGTAGTTGGGGCGGTTTTCCTGATGGCGTCGCCTTTGCTGTACTTTTAGCCAATATGTGCGTGCCTCTTATTGATTACTACACAAAACCTAGAACATACGGGCATTAAGGAATCATATGCTAACCGCGATTAAAAAAAACGGTCTGACACTTGCGATCTTTGCCTGCGCATCAACAGGTTTGGTCGCTGTCACCCAGTATCTAACTAAAGATGCCATTCAACAGCAGGAAGAAGCGCAACTATTATCGGTTCTCAACCAAGTGATCCCTCCGGCGCTTCATGACAATGAACTGTATCGTTCATGTACACTAGTAAACGATCCTGCCTTAGGGACGAACCAATCAATGCCCGCTTATATTGCGACTCTGAATGGCAAGCCGAGCGCTATTGCAATAGAAGCCATTGCCCCTAACGGATATAACGGTGCTATAAAACTGATTGTTGGCATTAAGGCAGATGGCAGCATTACTGGGACACGAGTCTTATCGCATCAGGAAACTCCCGGCTTAGGTGATAAAGTCGATCTACGCGTATCGGACTGGATATTAGGCTTTACCGGGAAAAAACTGACTGAGCAGAATGAATCTGATTGGAAAGTAAGGAAAGATGGCGGACAGTTTGATCAATTTACTGGGGCAACAATCACGCCAAGAGCCGTTGTAGGGTCAGTTAAAGATACCGTCTCTTACGTAAACAAAAATAGTCATACTTTATATAACCAAGCATTTAACTGTGGAGGCAGCGATGAGTGATCATAAAACCCTGATCAAAAACGGTTTATGGGACAATAACCCAGCCTTAGTTCAGTTGCTTGGCCTATGCCCTCTGCTTGCGGTTTCATCCACAGTAACGAATGCTCTTGGGCTAGGTATTGCTACCCTGCTCGTTCTAGTGGGTTCAAATGTTATTGTCTCATTAGTTCGAGATTACGTACCTAAAGAGGTCCGAATTCCAGTTTTTGTCATGATCATCGCTTCTTTAGTCACTTGTGTTCAACTACTGATGAACGCCTATGCGTATGGCTTATATCTATCACTTGGTATTTTCATCCCTCTGATTGTCACCAATTGCATTATTATTGGCCGAGCAGAAGCCTTTGCGTCAAAAAATGCCGTTCTACCTTCAGCCCAAGATGGTTTTTGGATGGGACTAGGCATGACATCCGTTCTCGTTCTGCTCGGTGCAATGCGAGAACTCATCGGCAACGGAACGCTATTTGATGGTGCTGATTTGCTACTTGGTGATTGGGCCGCATCACTTCGAATTGAGGTATTCCATTTTGACAGCAGCTTCCTTCTCGCACTTCTCCCGCCAGGAGCATTCATTGGCGTCGGTTTCCTCATTGCCTTAAAAAATGTCATCGATGCAAGAAACAAATCTAAACAGCCAAAAGCAGAAAAAGCGACGATTGAACGTGCACGCGTGACAAGCTAAAGCTGTTCTCAATCGAACCTAAAACGAATTAACGATAATAAATATAAATAAAACAATACTCTAGAAGCAGCCAACATGAACAAGACAAAACGCCTTGAAATACTCAAACGGCTTCGAGAAAATAACCCGAAGCCAGAAACAGAACTCAACTGGAACAGCCCTTTTGAACTTTTGATTGCCGTTCTTCTTTCCGCTCAAGCAACCGATGTGAGTGTCAACAAAGCAACAGATAAGCTATATCCGGTTGCCAATACTCCTCAAGCGATATTCGACTTAGGTGTCGATGGAGTCAAAGAGTATATAAAGACGATTGGGCTTTTTAACTCCAAAGCTGAGAATGTCATCAAAACCTGTCGCCTATTGTTAGATAAGCATAATGGCGAAATTCCTGAGAACCGTGAAGCACTGGAAGCTTTACCTGGTGTGGGAAGAAAAACTGCAAACGTTGTACTTAATACCGCCTTTGGTTGGCCGACCATTGCCGTTGACACCCACATTTACCGTGTGTCTAACCGCACCAAGTTTGCTATGGGTAAAACAGTGGATGATGTTGAAGCCAAGTTACTTAACGTCGTACCGAAAGAGTTCAAGCTTGATGTTCATCACTGGTTAATTCTTCATGGACGTTATACTTGTATAGCCAGAAAACCTCGCTGTGGCAGTTGCCTTATCGAAGATTTATGTGAGTTTAAAGAGAAAACTGACGTATAGAAAGGCGCTAAAAAATTGAGAAACGATTTCAAATACAATTGCTAGGAGCAAATCATGTCAAACGGTCGTATTCTTCACACAATGTTTCGTGTGGGTGATTTAGACAAATCTATTGAGTTTTACACCAATGTAATGGGTATGACTCTACTGCGTAAAAATGAAAACACTGAATATAAATACACACTTGCTTTCCTAGGTTATGGAGACGAGTCACAAGGTTCTGTGATTGAGTTGACTTATAACTGGGGCACAACTGAGTATGATCATGGTGGTGCATTTGGTCATATCGCTATTGGTGTTGATGACATTTATAAGACTTGCGATGCAATTAAGGCGGCGGGTGGGAATGTCACTCGTGAAGCGGGCCCTGTAAAAGGCGGGTCAACTCACATCGCATTTATTAAAGACCCTGATGGTTACATGATTGAACTCATTCAGAATAGCCAAGCATCGTCTGGCCTGTAAGCTCGAACGAGTCGTGACCAACATGCTATAAATGATACACGCTATCAATGGCAATAGGGCAGTACAACACTGCCCTATTTTTTTAATATCAGATTTGAGTTCGTCCTAGAGATATCACCACACGGCGGTTTTTATCTTTACCAATTGGCGATGAATTATCTGCAATTGGACGACGTTTACCATAACCCTGCACTTGAATTCTATTTTCCGGTAATCCCAGCGATTTAAAATATTCGCGTAATGAATCTGCACGACGTTCAGATAAATCCTGAGAGCTAGATTTACTGCCGTTAGAGTCGGTATAGGTCGCCACAAGAACCAAGTCTATATCTTGATTGTATCGTACATAATCTGCAATTTGGCTTAAGCGCTTTCGTGATGCTTTATTTAATTTGTCACTATCGCGCTCATAATGAAGAATCGTAAACGAAATATCCTCGAACGAATAAGGCAATAAATTGCTGATACAATCGCTAAACACATTGTATTTTGCTTGGAATAAAACCGACGACAAAGCGACTTCAATTCGCTGATCACGACTCTGCCAATCTTGATAACTGAAAGTCGGATAGCGACCTTTCTCCAATTCCCCCAAAATCCCCCAAGCAGTTTGCCCACCAATATACCCATCAAATTGTTTAAAGAATTTGATGTTAGTGATTCGATCAGCATTTTCACCCGGCCTCCATGCAGGAGGCATAGAAATGAGACTCACATTGCGAGTTTCCCCCATCGGGCGTCTCATTTTTAGTTCAAAATCGAGATTGATTTTTTTACCCGCGGCTGATGAAAACTCTGCATCACCATAGTTTGGTATTGGGTGAACCAAACGGCACTCCAACGGTGAGTTGGTTACCATTTCCCAAGTAGATTGTTGAGGCGTCGCTACATAACGCTTTTCTATCGCCATAGAAACAGGTGATACCAAAACGGACATCAGCAAACTACTTGTCACGACCAATTTATTCATAAGGGCGAATATCTCTCAATTACGGTTCTACACGGCGACATATTGCCGTTTATTTTTATACCTTCAATTATGCAAAAACCTCGCCAAATAGTTATTTATCTTTTGGTTATTATTCTATTTCTTTGGTTTTTATCACTGTTAGAATCTGCAATAATGCAGGCATTGTTACCCAGATTTGAGCCAACATGACTGTAAAAAATGAAGCACTAACCCTAAAGAAACGCTTTCGTGGCTATTTTCCAGTAGTTATTGATGTAGAAACCGCAGGATTCAATGCGGAAACCGATGCGCTTTTAGAAATTTGTGCTATCACATTACGAATGGATGAACATGGTGATCTGCACCCAGCCTCGACTATTCACTTCCATGTTGAACCTTTTGAAGGGGCAAACCTAGAAAAAGAAGCGCTTGAATTTAATGGCATAAGAGACCCATTTAGTCCTTTACGTGGCGCGGTCAGTGAACAAGAAGCTCTCAAAGAGATCTACAAATTAGTTCGAAAAGAGCAGAAAGATGCCAATTGTAGCCGAGCGATCATGGTTGCTCATAATGCTACTTTCGACCTGAATTTCGTTAATGCAGCAAGTAACCGCTGCAAATTAAAAAGAGTCCCTTTTCATCCTTTCGCTACTTTTGACACAGCAGCGTTAAGTGGCCTCGCCTATGGCCAAACCGTTCTGGCTAAGGCGTGTAAAACTGCAGGGATGGATTTCGACAATAAAGAAGCGCATTCGGCACTATACGATACTCAAAAAACAGCTGAACTCTTCTGCGGCATCGTCAATAAATGGAAAGCCTTAGGTGGCTGGCCGCTTATTGAAGAGACCGAAACAAACCAATAAAACTTTTACTCTTCTCTAATAAAGACGAGCTAAACACAACTTAACCGAGAAAAATATGAATCCTGTTGTTATTTCCGTATGTATCATGCTGGTTTTAGCATTGATGCGCGTGAATGTCGTCGTTGCATTGACATTTAGTGCCATCATTGGTGGACTGGTTTCAGGAATGAGTCTTAATGACGCTGTTTCTGCCTTTGAAAGTGGCCTAGGCGGTGGTGCTACTATCGCTCTTAGCTACGCCATGTTGGGCACTTTTGCTGTCGCCATTTCTAAATCAGGTATTACCGATTTACTGGCTCAAAACGTCATCAAGCATATCCATGGCAAAGAAAATGCCGCTGCCAGTACTGGCCTTAAATACATTGTATTGGTTGCTCTTGTGCTCGTAACGATGTCATCTCAAAATGTCATTCCCGTGCATATCGCCTTTATTCCAATTTTAATCCCACCCCTTTTGGCAGTATTTGCAAAGCTAAAAATAGACCGTCGCCTTGTTGCTTGTGTTTTGACATTTGGTTTAATCACGCCATATATGGTGCTACCTATTGGTTTCGGTGGGATCTTTCTGAACAATATTCTGCTGAAAAACCTGCATGATAATGGCTTAGAAGGTGTGGTGGCGAGTCAAGTTCCAACCGCAATGTTACTCCCGGCTATGGGTATGATTTTTGGTTTACTGACCGCTATTTTCTTTAGCTACCGCAAGCCACGCGAATACAAAGAGACGGAGTTAACCGTCGTTCATAACGAGCCTGCAGCGATTAACAAAAAACACATTCTGGTTGCCTTAGTCGGTATTATCGTCGCATTAACTGTGCAACTTTATACTGGCTCGATGATCATCGGTGCTTTAGCTGGTTTCATGGTATTTACTTTTGGTGGCGTCATTGCTTGGAAAGAGACTCACGATGTCTTTAGCAAAGGCATTCACATGATGGCAATGATTGGCTTTATTATGATCGCAGCCGCTGGGTTCGCCGCAGTAATGAAGCAAACGGGTGGTGTCGAATCTTTGGTTCAAGCACTATCAACCAGTATTGGGGATAACAAACCTTTAGCCGCACTGCTGATGTTGATTGTTGGTCTACTTGTTACGATGGGAATTGGCTCATCATTCTCGACGATTCCAATTCTTGCAACCATTTACGTCCCACTTGCACTCGCTTTCGGTTTTTCACCAATGGCGACCATTGCTCTGGTTGGTACAGCTGCCGCTCTTGGTGATGCCGGTTCACCAGCTTCCGACTCAACCTTAGGCCCGACCTCTGGTTTGAATGCAGATGGACAACATGAACACATTTGGGAAACCGTTGTCCCAACTTTTATTCACTATAATATACCACTGATCATCTTTGGTTGGATTGCGGCGATGGTGCTTTAAACGACACGGGCGAGTAAACATTTTTATTCGCAAATGATACGTTTCACCTGCCGATCAAAAATGCGCTAAATAGTTAGCGCATTTTTTATATCTATTGTTTATTGCTGAGCTTTACTTATTGAGTGACACTAGTTCGACAATTTTCTCTCGAATCACTTTTAATGTCGGCTCTGTAGATTGGTAATCAACTGCAACTGGGAAGTAACTATCATTCACCTGAAGAACTAAGCTTGGGTAAGAGTGCACCCCAAGGCTACGAGATAAGCTTAATTGATCGTCGAGTTCTTCTTCTACCACTTTTCCATTAAGGTCGTTAATGAATAACGGTAGGTCTAACCCTAACTCCTCAGCCAACTGCTGATGAGTGTCAACATCGTGCGGAGGCATCGCTCGCAAGTAATAGGCATGTTGAATCGCTTCCAACATCTCTTGATAGCGATCTTGAAAACCTGCCGCGATAACGGCACGGCACGCAGGATAAGTAGTTCTAACTGGCTGACATGTTGTCCAGTACTCATGATTGAACTCCGTGCCTAATTGCTCTTCGATCTGGTGCCAAATACTTTGTAATTTCTGCTGCATTTCTAGCGGCATCGGAACATCAGAGTCAGGAGCAAGCCCTCCCATTAAATATTCAAACTCAATGCTACTCGGCAATTGCTGCTTGAGTAATTCTAACGTTGGCTTATAGCCCCAACACCAACTGCACATTGGATCGTGCACGTAATACAGTTTTACTTTCATCGCCTATCTCCGCCACTCATAATCTTGAGGCATTCGTATTTGAGATCAAAAAAGGAGCTATATTAGCTCCTTTTATACTACTCTGGAAAGTTAATGATCCAGACGATTACTCTTCATCACCAGCAACTTTAGCCACAGCTTCTTTTACTAATGGTTGAAGTTCACCTTTTTGGAACATTTCCAAAATGATATCACAACCACCAATTAGCTCACCGTCAATCCATAGTTGAGGGAAAGTCGGCCATTGTGCATAAGCAGGAAGCTCCGCACGGATATCTGGGTTTTGTAGGATATCTACGTAAGCAAATTTCTCACCACATGCCATTAATGCTTGTGATGCTTGTGAAGAAAAGCCACAGCTAGGTAGCTTAGGAGAGCCTTTCATGTATAAAAGTACTGTGTTTTCTTCGATTTGCTGTTTGATTTTGTCGATAGTTTCCATCGGATCCTCTTAATGGATGTACTGCAGTCATTAAGAACATTCTAACCCATTAGCCAAGAATAAAAAGCACATAATATTTGTGGTTATGAGAGGTAAGTAATAGAAACAATACAATTACAATAATTTTTCATTTATGCCTTTTAATAAAGTAAAAACTTGCTAAAATAAATCCAAGTCAGAATTCGACGAATACCGATGCAAGTAATCAACTCATATTTGGGTCGGTATAACTATAATAAATCATTGGAAGCCACCGAAAGAACTCAATCTTTCAACTATATGGAGACATTCGCAATGTCATTTGAACTACCAGCTCTTCCTTACGCGAAAGACGCACTAGAACCACATATCTCAGCAGAAACTCTAGATTTCCACCACGGTAAACACCACAACACTTACGTTGTTAAGCTAAATGGTCTGATTCCTGGAACTGAATTTGAAGGCAAAACTCTAGAAGAAATCGTTAAGACTTCTACTGGTGGTGTTTTCAACAACGCAGCACAAATTTGGAACCACACGTTCTACTGGAACTGTCTTGCTCCAAATGCTGGCGGCGCTCCAACAGGTGCAGTTGCAGCAGCAATTGACTCTGCATTTGGTTCATTCGAAGAATTCAAAGCGAAATTCACAGATTCAGCAATCAACAACTTCGGTTCATCTTGGACTTGGCTTGTGAAAAACGCTGACGGTTCTCTAGCTATTGTTAACACTTCTAACGCAGCAACTCCGCTGACTGACGAAGGTGTGACACCACTGCTTACTGTTGACCTATGGGAACACGCTTACTACATCGACTTCCGCAATGTACGTCCTGATTACATGGCTGCATTCTGGTCACTAGTAAACTGGTCTTTCGTAGAAGAAAACCTAGCGAAGTAATCTCTCTATTTGAGATAGCGAGCTAAACCGAATATTAAAGCCAGCATCATTGATGCTGGCTTTTCTTTTTCCTATGACTACAGATGCTTACCTCCCATAAATCCTCACTTTTCAACGCAATAAGAGCCTAAAGTTATTCCCTCTCCTGCCGCTAAGTAATTATCAAGCGAGAGGTCACATGCAATTACACACTTTAGATAAAGCTGGAATCATCAACGAACTTCAATTCGGTACAGGCATTAGCCATGCTGTCGAACAAGGTCGCCGTGCTGATTTCGCTTTAATAATGTCGATGTTCTCCAATGATGTGCGAGACTGCATCCCCGCAGAAACCGTTACTGAATCGCTCAGTAGTGAGTCTATTCTGCGTAATCAACTTGGTGTACCGAAACCGCAAGCTTTGCGTTCTGATAGTGACTCGTACACGATTTCTGCCCGTCAGGCTGAACATTTTCATGAAGCAGGAATGGCAAGTGCCAAACTCAGCCACTACCTCTGCCCGACGCCTCTAGCGTTCATGCCACAAGATACTCAGGACTTCCCTGAAGATGTCTACCACAACCTATCAGGTCATGAACGCCGTATTTTACGTGAATCAAAATCTGAAAAACCCGATATTTCAGTTCCCACTGACCTCTACGCACAGCTAAATTTTGCTAGTCGCCAGTATCAAATTCAGCAACAAGCCTAATCCCAACCTCCTGCGTTTGTCTTATTTATAATAATCGCTATGTTTTGGCTGGTATTTTTGTGAGGTAGCCCAAGTAAACAAAGCATAGATTTAGGCTAACTAAAAATGTTTGATGCTTTTCACACCACCTAATTAATTTTTCAACCATCCTAGCTTTACCACTTACAAATAGATCAGGATGATGCGGTTCTCGCGTGGAATATTATGGATATAGAAAATTCAATTATATTAGTGACTTCCGCAGGCTCAAGGCTTGGCTGCACACTCGCGACCCATTTTGCCAAGCTGGGGGCAAAGGTAGCGCTTTGTGACCAGGATTCAATATCATTAATGGAAACCTATCATCACTGCTTGCAGATTTCTGATCATGTCGCTCCTTTTCCGATAGCCAGCTCTTCTGAACAATCCATTCACACCTTGCTCGATTTAATTCAAAACCATTTTGATGCAGCTCCCAATGTGCTTGTTAATTGTTGGACAAGCTCACCTATGCCTAAGTTAACGAGCAATCAGCCTGCAAAGCCATTTGTTGAACAGCTCTCAGAGATGGCCTCTACACTTTTTAGTTTTGGGCAAGTTAGCGCAGAAAGAATGAGGTTAGGAGGTAAAAAAGGGGTGATAGTCAATGTAATTTCCCACGACAATTATCACGACTTCTCTGGCGTTGAAAGTGCGACATCGATGGTCTCTGGTTTCACAACAAGTTGGGCCAAGGAGCTCAACCCATTCAATATTCGAGTTGGGGGGGTAGTTCCTGCAATTCATCATTTATCAGGGAAAGTCGATGATCAACACTGGGCTGAAGTTCAAGACGAGTTGATTCGCAGCACTGAGTATATTGTTTCGAATGAATATTTTAGCGGCCGAGTGGTTTCTGCCGAAGTATAACTCTATGCATCGACATTATGTTTCCACAAGCACTATATCTTCACCAGCGATATATCTTCACAAGCACTATCCCTTCACCAAAATTTTGAACCACACTTTATTCCAAACAAAAAAATGCCCCACCTTTCGGTGGGGCATTGTCTTTTCCCGATAGAGATATTACGTGCTAGCGAAAATATCTCATAAAAGCGTTATCTTACTTTTTAGCTTTCTTTGCTTTTGGCGCTTCAGTTTTTTCACTTACTGTCGCAGTTTCGCCTTCAACAAATGCTTTACCGTAGTAAGAAGCAATTAATACTTCTTTAAGCTCTTTGATTAGAGGGTAACGTGGGTTAGCACCTGTACATTGGTCATCAAACGCATCTTCAGCAATTGAGTCAACTTTAGCCATGAACGCAGCTTCATCAACACCAGCAGCTTGAATTGACAGTGGGATATCCAATGCAACTTTAAGCTCTTCTAACCAACCAAGTAACGCATTAACTTTAGTTTCAGTATTACCTTCACGGTAACCTAAATGCTCAGCAATTTCAGCGTAACGAGCACGTGCTTTAGGACGGTCGTACTGAGAGAATGCAGCTTGTTTAGTTGGGTTGTTAGTCGCATTAAAACGAACCGTGTTCGAGATTAACAACGCATTTGCAAGACCGTGTGGAATGTGGAACTCAGCACCTAGTTTATGCGCCATTGAGTGACACACACCTAGGAAAGACTGCGCAAAAGACATACCAGCAATTGTTGCTGCATTGTGTACTTTCTCACGTGCAATTGGATCTTTCTTACCGTTAGCGTAAGAGCTTGGTAAGTACTCTTTAAGCATCTTAAGTGATTGAAGAGCGTGACCATCTGAGTATTCGTTAGCAAGAACAGAAACGTAAGCTTCTAATGCGTGCGTTACTGCATCGTAACCACCGAATGCACATAAAGACTTAGGCATATCCATAACAAGGTTAGCATCAACTACAGCCATGTTTGGCGTTAGTTCGTAATCTGCTAGTGGGTATTTTTGACCTGTTTTTTCATCTGTTACAACAGCAAACGGTGTAACTTCAGAACCTGTACCAGAAGTAGTAGTAATACAAACTAGTTCAGCTTTTTGACCCATTTTAGGGAACTTGTAAATACGTTTACGGATATCCATAAAGCGCATTGATAGGTCTTCGAAATCAGTTTCTGGATGTTCGTACATCACCCACATAATTTTCGCAGCATCCATTGGTGAACCACCACCAACAGCTAAGATAACGTCAGGTTGGTAGCTTGCACATGCTTCAGCACCAGCTTTAACTACTGCTAATGTTGGATCCGCTTCTACTTCATGGAACACTTCAACTTCCATGCCTTTCTCTTTTAAGATTGCACGTAGGTCATCAATGTAACCGTTGTTGAACAAGAAACGGTCAGTAACGATTAACGCACGTTTTTTACCTTCAAGATCAGTCATTGCGATTGGTAAACAGCCGCGACGGAAGTAGATAGATTTTGGTAGTTTATGCCACAACATATTTTCTGCTCGCTTAGCTACAATTTTCTTGTTGATAAGGTGCTTAGGACCTACGTTTTCAGAGATAGCGTTACCACCCCAAGAACCACAACCTAGAGTTAGTGAAGGCGCTAATTCAAAGTTGTAAAGGTCACCGATACCACCTTGAGATGCAGGCGTGTTCACAAGAATACGAGCAGTCTTCATTTTGTCACCGAAGTACGCAATGCGCTCTTCGTTATTATCTTGGTCTGTGTAAAGTACTGAAGTATGACCAACACCACCGATGTCTAATACGATACCTGCTTGACGTACAGCATCTTCAAAGTTCTTCGCTTTGAATAGACCTAGTGTAGGAGATAGTTTTTCATGAGCAAATTCATCATCCCATGAAGCTTCTAGGCCTTCACCGATAAGAATTTTAGTCGATGTTGGAACTTTAACATTCGCTAGCTCAGCAATCTTGTATGCTGGTTGACCAACGATGTTAGCGTTAAGTGCGCCATTGATAAGTAGTACTTTACGTACTTTATCTGCATCTTCTTTGCTTAGAACGACAGCGCCGTATTGAGCGAAACGAGCTTTAACGTCATCGTAGATTGATTCAACAACGATTGCAGCTTGCTCAGAAGCACAGATAACACCGTTATCGAATGTTTTAGACATAAGGATAGAAGAAACAGCACGTTTGATATCAGCAGTTTCGTCGATAACAACAGGAGTATTACCCGCGCCAACACCGATAGCAGGTTTACCTGAAGAGTAAGCTGCTTTAACCATGCCTGGACCACCAGTAGCAAGGATCATGTTGATATCATCATGCTTCATTAGTGTATTTGACAGTTCAACAGATGGTTGGTCAATCCAACCAATGATGTCTTTTGGTGCGCCAGCTTTAATCGCAGCATCTAATACAACTTTAGCTGCATAGTTAGTTGCATTTTTAGCACGTGGGTGTGGAGAGAAGATACAGCCATTACGTGTTTTAAGACAGATTAATGCTTTAAAGATTGCTGTTGAAGTAGGGTTTGTTGTTGGAACGATTGCACAAACGATACCTAGAGGTTCAGCAATAGTGATCGTGCCACCTTCATCGTTACGATCGATGATGCCACACGTTAATTCATCTTTATATTTATTGTAGATAAACTCAGAAGCAAAGTGGTTTTTGATAACTTTGTCTTCCATGATACCCATGCCAGACTCAGTCGCTGCCATTTTTGCTAGTTCGATACGAGCTGTTGAAGCTGCTAGAGATGCAGCGCGGAAGATTGCATCAACCTTCTCTTGCGGAAAGTTCGCAAATTCTTTTTGCGCCGCTTTAACGCGTGCTACTAGAGCATCAAGTTCAGCTAAATTCGTTACAGGCATATTGTTTCTCCTAAAAATAAAAACTATAAAATTCGTTAAAAACTATTTAGTAAGGCGGCTGTTTCAGTTTTCTAACTCAGCTACATTCTTAGTAAATTGCTTTCAGGACTGAGTATAATATTTCAGAGTATGAAAAAAATTGACTCAGATCAGTTCTGAAAAACTATTTACCCACTTAGTGGTATTAAGATCACAACAAACCACCCAAGCTACTGATTACATTGAATATAAACATAAAAATCCAAGTGCTTAAAAAAACCTCACTTGAAACAAAAAATAGAAAAAATTACAACAAACTGTAAAAAAGTTTCATTTTTGAATAAAAAGGTACATGTCGACCTATATTTTCGTGCTACTGAGAGTATATCCATCTGCTTGTAAGGCACCATAAATTGACATAATTTTTATTAAAAATGTGCACTCATTAACAATTACTCAATTCACTGCAACTTATTACCCCATAATTCTTACCAATGTAACTTCCCGTTTAAACTTAGCGATGTGCAATTAGTTTTTTTTCGTTTAATCGCACCTCACGGGTTAGTTTTTTTCATTCGTCCTTTTAAGCTTTAAGCCTTACATTATCCCCTCTTAAGATACCCCCTATTATTTGCATTTTCGTGATAAGTGAGACGCCCATTATGCAATCTATTGAATTCGCTGTTTTCTTGCAGTTTTTCCTTGGCCTTGTTGCCGCAGTTAACCCTGTTGGTATCATGCCGGTGTTTGTATCGCTGACGAGCTATATGTCTCCTGCAGAAAAAAACAAAACCGCAGCCACTGCAAATATTGCCGTTGCTGTCATACTTGTTATTTCTCTACTTGCAGGACAAATTCTTCTCGACATGTTCAGTATTTCGCTGGATTCATTTCGAGTTGCAGGTGGTTTGCTGTTAATGAGCATCGCGTTTTCGATGATGAGCGGTAAACTAGGTGAGGATAAACAAAACAAACAAGAAAAGTCCGAATACAATAGTAGAGAGCAAATAGGTGTTGTTCCTTTAGCGATGCCTTTGATGGCCGGCCCTGGTGCGATCAGTTCAACCATCGTTTATGGTGCTCGTTACCCTACAATGATGGATACAGTTGGGATTAGCATTACGATTGTTGCTTTCTCTTTGTGTACATGGCTACTATTTCGCTCAGCTCCAATCATTGTCCGTTTTCTTGGGCAAACTGGAATCAACGTTATCACTCGTATTATGGGCTTGATTCTTGGCGCTCTTGGCATTGAGTTCATTGCCAACGGTTTACGTAACCTGTTCCCAGGTCTTGCGGGTTAGGTAATTCGCGTCACCTGCCAGTAAAATGTATGATGTTGCAATGGTAAACAAACGTTGCAACATCATGACTCGTCACTCTTTAAAACATCACTTATACGTTATTATTTTTGGCACCCACACTCGCATGGGTCGCCTTTTCGATATAGCGTTAATCTTTACAATTGTAGCTTCACTGATTGTCTTAGTACTCGATTCCATTCCGAGTATCGAAAAACAGTGGGGTACAACGATCACTTACCTAGAGTACGGTTTCACAGCCCTGTTCACTATTGAGTACCTTCTTCGACTCTATTGCTCGCCAAAACCTACCGCTTATATGAGAAGTTTCTATGGCGTCATCGATTTAGTCGCGGTATTACCCACTTATCTTGCATTCTTCTTCCCTGCGGCTTCTTTCATTGGGGTAATACGAATGCTGCGAGTGATGCGGATCTTTAGAATTCTTAAACTGGTTCGTTACTTACAAGACTCAAATATATTGCTGCGTTCTTTACTGATGTCTCGCCGAAAGATTCTCATCTTTTTTAGCACGGTTGGGATTTTAGTCATTATCTTAGGTTCGATAATTTTTGTTGTGGAAGGTCCTAGCAATGGGTTTACCTCTATTCCTCAAAGCATTTATTGGGCGATTGTCACGATAACGACGGTTGGATATGGCGACCTTGTCCCTAAAACCCCTTTCGGCCAAGCGATTGCCTCACTAACCATGCTACTCGGCTATTCCATTCTTGCCGTTCCTACAGGCATTATCACCGCAGAGTTAAATCACGAGATGAATGCGCACCGTAACTTGGTTAAATGCCCAAATTGCTCTAAAACAGGGCATGAATCTGATGCGCTTTACTGCAAATTTTGTGGCAGTGAATTACCAGATCCGGATCAACGAGTCATCCCTGTGAAGCCACAAGCCCCGAATACCATTACCTAATACCTAATACTGTTTCCATACCTAACGAAAAAAGCACCTATAATTTAGGTGCTTTTCATATGGAAAAATCTACGTTGCCCTTAGAAGAATTTTGTTTACTGCTTTTCAGCCAGAAGAATTCTCAGTGTGCGGCGTAAAGGCTCAGCAGCCCCCCATAGAAGTTGATCGCCTACGGTGAAGGCATTTAAGAAATCATCTCCCATCGACATTTTACGTAATCGTCCAACAGGTACTGACATGGTCCCTGTCACTTTTGCAGGCGTCAGCTCCTGCGCGGTAATGTCTCGTTCGTTCGGAATCACTTTCACCCAATCGTTATGGCTTGCGATGATCTCTTCAATCTCATCCATTGGTACATCTTGCTTAAGCTTGATTGTTAATGCTTGAGCATGACAACGCATCGCACCAATACGAACACACGTGCCATCAATTGGGACTGGCTTTCCGTCTAGTCCTAAAATTTTGTTCGCTTCAACGCCCGCTTTCCACTCTTCCTTACTTTGCCCATTCTCACGCTTCACATCGATCCATGGAATGAGTGAGCCAGCAAGTGGGGCACCAAATTGATCCGTAGGGAATGAAGATGAACGAATGGTATCCGCCACTTTTCTATCAATATCTAAAATTGAGCTTGCTGGATTTGCGAGCTCTGAACTCACACAATCATTAACGACACCCATTTGAGAGATAAGCTCGCGCATATTTTTAGCACCAGCACCAGAAGCGGCTTGATAAGTCATTGCACTCATCCACTCAACCATGCCTTTCTCATACAAGCCACCCAACGCCATTAGCATCAAGCTTACGGTACAGTTACCACCAACGAATGTATTGGTGCCAGAATGAATTCCCTGCTGGATTTGAGCCAAGTTCACAGGATCTAGCGTAATAATTGAATCGCTGTCCATGCGAAGGGTAGACGCTGCATCAATCCAGTAGCCTTTCCATCCAGCTTGGCGAAGCGCAGGGTACACTTTTTCGGTGTAGCCGCCACCTTGACAGGTAATAATCGCATCTAACTGTTTAAGGCTATCTATGTCGAAAGCATCTTGCAGCAAACCGGTTTCACTCTCCGTTTGCTTACTAAAAGTAGGGGCAGGTATACCAATCTGAGACGTGCTGTAAAAGACAGGTTCAATGAGATCAAAATCTCCTTCCTCTACCATTCGCTGCATTAAAACCGAGCCTACCATACCGCGCCAACCAACTAGACCTACTCTCATCATTCACTCTCCATGTATAAATTCAAAACCACCTTAACCATCTATAAGTTTTTCAGAACAAAACCTCAAGCTCTATTTGCTGAAAATAGAAACTTTTTAGTGCTTCTTAACTGAACAGCCGATATTTCTTGGTTATGTCGATGATGACACCCAAAATTATTCTGCCATTACACAGTTGCAATAAGCTGCAACATTTGTAACACATAAAAACCACACCACAAAACATCTTTGATGCTCAAATTTAACTTAAAGCGATACTTTATAATCAACAAAGTAGTTTTCGCAGTTTAATATCACACCACAAGTGCATTTATTCGATATATTAATCTTAATAGGGTAAGGTTCGAGTCGTTCCGAATCATGTGCTAAACATGCTATTGCCCCCAATTTTATAAGAGGCTTATATGAAGCAAGTAAACACTCGACTACCTAGTTTGATGCAAGTTTTTGTATCATTAGGACTATTCCTATTATTGGCATTTTCCTTCACTGCAAAACTCGACCTCCCTATTCAACTAGCACTATATATAGGCTGGTTCGTTATCATCACTCTTGGTTTACGTCTTGGCCACCAATATAAAGACCTTGAAAAAGCGGCGTTAAACGGTATTTCAAATGGTCTAGGTGCGGTTTTGATTCTTTTAGCCGTTGGTGCACTTGTTGGCACGTGGATTTCTGGCGGTATTGTTCCGACCATTATCTATTACGGCCTTAAAGCGATTCACCCTTCTATCTTCCTACTTGCGACAATGATTATCTGTTCATTAACAGCATTAGCAACGGGTACCTCTTGGGGTGCTGCTGGTACCGCTGGTATTGCGATGATGGGAATCGGCCAAGGCCTTGGCGTTCCTGCTCCAATTACTGCGGGTGCGGTTCTTTCTGGCTGTTACTTTGGTGATAAAATGTCGCCACTATCAGACTCAGTAATTTTAGCGTCATCAATGTCGAACGTTGAAGTCGTTGAACACATTAAAGGCATGCTACCGGTTGCCTTAATTAGCTACATCATTACGGGTGTGATGTTTACTGCATTTGGTTTTCACTACGCTGGCAATGTCGATATGAGCCAAGTGGACTCAGTCATTAAGGCAATGGAAAACCAGTTCTTTATTACTCCTTACTCTTTTGTTCCAGTTCTGATTGTTCTAGGTCTACTAGCAATGAGAATGCCGTCTTTCCCTGTGATTAGTTTCGGCTCTTTACTCGGTATTATCTGGGCGGTTATGATCCAAGATATCGATTTCCTAACAGCGTTCAATACAGCTTGGGCTCCGTTCTCTATCTCGTCTGGTGTTGATTTCATCGATTCAATCCTTAACCGTGGCGGCATGTCATCAATGCTAGGATCGGTGGCTGTAATTGTCTTTGGTCTAGGTTTTGGTGGCTTGCTAGATAAAGTTGGCCTACTAGAAACTATCGCCAAACTATTTGAACGCCGCGTTCAAAGTGCTGGCTCACTAGCAACTAGCACTATTGCAACAGCATTCATGGGTAATATTTTTGGCTCTGCAATGTATGTATCGCTAATCCTGACACCTAAGATTTGTGCGAAAAACTATGACCGCCTAGGCTACAAAAGAAAGAATCTTTCTCGTAACGCGGAGTTTGGTGGCACGCTAACATCAGGCATGGTTCCTTGGAGTGATAACGGCATTTACATGGCGAGCATTCTAGGTGTTGCCACTCTGTCTTATGCACCATTTATGTGGTTGAGCTTTGTTTGTATCATCGTAACGATTGTAACGTCTTACATGGGCTGGTTTGTTGATAAATGCGAACCGACAGCAGAACACACTTCAGAAGAGCTTGAAGTTAATACTGAGAAACAACCTGCTTAATTTGTAGATACATTGCATCACGCTGAAAAAAAGGAGACGTAAATGTCTCCTTTTTTGTATCAGTTAATGCTGTTATGAGGCACTAATCGTTAGCGATGATGCAACTGATGGATGATTCCAGTAAACATGGCGCTTGCAGTCTCAATCAATTGATCAGGAAAATCATAGTCTGGATTATGCAGTTGTGGATGCTCTGCCCCACTCCCAATACAGAACAGAGCGCCCGGCCACTTAGCCAAAAACTCAGAGACATCTTCCGACCAACGCATTGGCTCATCTAACTCCACCAGCGGTAAACCAATTTTTTCTGCTTGCTGGCACACGATGTCACAATGTTTTGGAGAGTTCATCACGGCATTGAATGACTCTTGCCACTCGACATGACAGGTAAGATTATCCCGAACCGCTATTTCAGATACGGTTTCCAGCAGATCAGATTTCATTTTCTCAAATAGAGGCCCATCATCACTTCTCAGCGTTGCCATCACTGTCGCTTTGCCCGGAGCCGTACCGAACGCCTCTTCACCCAGAGAAGCATGAACCACCGTCACTAACGTAAACGCTTCTGAGTACTTCTGTGGCAAGTTTTGCAAATACTGAATTAACTGAACCATCGCAGAGGTTGGGTTAATGCCATTCTCTGGTCTTGCAGCATGAGAAGTTTTTCCTTCCAATTCAATAATGACGCCCGTTGATGCACAAGCAAATGCGTTTGGTTTCAAGATGATTGTATTTAATGGATAACCAGGGAGGTTATGATAAGCAAACACATGGTCAACATTTAACGTTGCTACTCTATTATCGTTCAGCATGCTAGCAGCACCCGTACCGATCTCTTCCGCAGGTTGAAATAGTAGAACGACTTTCCCGAACTGAGGAGGTGTGATCGCGAGATGTTTGGCAACCAGCATCAGACTTGCGGTGTGCCCATCGTGTCCACAAGCATGCATCACGCCTTCATGTCGAGAGCAATGCGCGATGCTACTTTTCTCGGAAATAGGCAGTGCATCGAAATCGGCTCTCAATAACGTAGTGTCACCCGCAACGCCACTTTCGATGGTACAGATCACCCCATTCCCTCCGATTTGAGTGACAGGGAACAGCCCAAATTCGCGCAATTGTGCTGCGATCAATGCCGCGGTATTGACTTCATTGAGTGAGAGTTCTGGGTATTGATGAAGCTGTCGACGAAATTCAGTCGCGTTGAAATCAGAAAGAGTCGAAACCAAGTTATCCATATTGTAAACATCAGCCATTAATCCAAAAAGAAAGACTACTGCGGTTCATAAATCGGGTATGTGATGATAATCTCAAAAACATCATGATTATATTTATTTCACTTTCATCTAACTATGCGAATAATATTCCCATTTTATTCACGTTAATATTATATCTGCAATTTTTGTTTACCAATTCAATAATTGCGAACGCATTAAAATTAATATATCAGATTTAAAAATCAATGATAAAATATCAAACTTAACTCATACTTTGAGACTTATACTGCAAAAATAATTCTTGTAAACGATTATTTTACGATCACTTGGCTAGTGTCTATCCGCCAAATATAATCTAGAGGATATATTATGCAGATTGCAAAAGAATCAAATAGATCTATTCAGTTTCCTACTGCTTTTACCATTCTTTTTATCATTATGATCATTGCGATCGGGCTTACATGGGTTATTCCCGCAGGCTCGTATTCAAAACTGTCATATAACGCTAGCGATAATACATTAGATATTACCAGCCCAATGGGCAATGTAACGACAGTAACAGCGACTCAAAGCGAATTAAAAGAATTAAATGTCAATATTGATATTGAGCAATTTACTAGTGGGACGATTCGTAAACCCATCGCGATACCCGATACTTACTTGCAATTAGAAAATGTCCCAAAAGGTTTAGGAGATATTGCTGTCAGCATGGTGGAAGGCACAATTGAGGGTGCCGATATTATCGTATTTATTTTGATTCTTGGGGGGATGATCGGCGTTATCAATAAAACAGGTGCGTTTAACGCTGGCCTAATAAGCCTCTCCGAGAAAACAAAAGGTCGCGAGTTTTTATTTGTTGCACTTGTGTGTGTCGTGATGGCTTTAGGAGGTACAACATGTGGTCTAGAGGAAGAAGCGGTCGCCTTCTACCCTATTCTTGTTCCAATTTTCCTTGCCCTCGGTTTTGATTCGATTGTGTGTGTTGGTGCCATATTTTTAGCGGCCTCTATTGGTACTGCATTCTCTACCATTAACCCGTTTTCAGTCGTCATTGCATCTAACGCTGCGGGTATCTCCTTTACAGAAGGCTTAGGAGTAAGAGCATTCGGCTTGGTTGTCGGCACTGCAACCGTGATTGGCTATCTGTACTGGTACTGTAAAAAAATCAAAGCCGATCCTTCGTTTTCATATACTTACTCTGATAGAGAATCGTTTAAACAACGATTTTTGAAAGACAGCAATATGGAGCAAAAAACACCGTTTACTCTTCGTAGAAAGATCATTCTCACGCTCTTTGCTATCGCCTTTCCTATGATGGTTTGGGGTGTATCAATGGCTGGTTGGTGGTTCCCTCAAATGGCAGCATCTTTCTTAACGATTGCGATCATCATTATTTTCATTTCGGGGCTTGGTGAGAAGGAGGCGGTAGAAGCGTTTACTCAAGGTGCATCTGAGTTGGTAGCAGTATCTCTCATTATTGGTATGGCGCGTGGAGTGAATATTGTCCTTGAACAGGGAATGATATCTGACACTATTTTAGCTTATGCTTCCGATTTGGTTTCTGGTATGCATGGGAGTATTTTTGCTGTCTCTCAAATGTTTGTCTTTTTCTTCCTAGGTTTGGTTGTCCCTTCTTCATCGGGGCTAGCGGTATTATCGATGCCAATTATGGCTCCACTCGCTGACACGGTGGGAATTCCAAGAGATATTGTGGTCTCTGCCTATAACTGGGGCCAATATGCGATGCTATTCTTAGCGCCAACAGGTCTAGTTCTTGTAACACTCCAAATGCTGGGAATCCCATTTAATAAATGGGTCAAATTTGTATTCCCCATTGTTCTGTTCTTACTTGCCTTTGGTACTATTTTATTAACCGCTCAAGTTATGATGCTTTAATATTAAGATTGATCAGGTTTAAATAAATAACACATCTAGCTATTAGGTTCACTATTGAACCCAATAGCTAGAATTATTTTTAATAATAAAATTCAAGCCGTAGTAATGACATTGAATATTTACTAAAATTAATCTTTACCGTAAATCTCAGCAAGCTTAATCGCATTACCCAATACATGTAAACACGTTAACCGACCAACGCCTCCTGGTACTGGCGTAATAGCCGCAGAAGATAGAATGCCATCGTGGTGTTTAATATCACCTACTAACTTTCCATTCACGCGATTAATACCAACATCAATAATAAGCTGGCCTTCAATAAACTGAGAGTTATCTAAAATACCGTGAGCCCCCGTCGCCACTACAATGACATCGTACTTGTTCCAATCAACCACATTAAGATCAGAGCGACTGTTGAAACTTGCTACGGTACTTTGGCGATTAATCAATTCGATAACCAACGGCTTACCAACAATGTTACTGCGCCCGACGACCGCAACTTTTAAGCCTGAAAAATTATATTCACCGCAATGAGCTGCAATAATATCGATTGTCGCTTGGACGGTGCATGGCAAAACCGCACTCTGCCCTAAAACCAACAAACCTAACGCTTCAGAGCCAAACCCATCAACATCCACAACGGCTGGAAGATCGGGTGCAACAAGCCCATTTGGTAGCGGAAGCTGAAATAAAATAGGATGTGTCGCCGATGCAGCTAAACCATCAAGATCTGACTGACTTGTTCCAACTTGCGGTAATGTGATGTGATTGCACTCTAGATTGAGCTCGGAGAACAATCGAATTTTATTATTTACATAGACTTTACTTGCCGGATCATCCCCAACGGTGACAATTGTTAGTTTTACAGCAAGTTGTTGATCGCTGATCTTATTTTTTAATTCGACTAATTTATCTTCATATATCGTATTGATTACTGATTTCATCTCTAAACTCTAATCTCAATCTAACTGTAAATATTCTTTCGTTGCTGATATGGCATCAGCGAGAGCTTTAGATAAAGTACTCAGCTGAGCCTCACTGACGGGTTCTGACTGTTTTAGGGCTATCTCAATTTCAGTCGCAATTTCTCTTAAAGGCATAGCTCCCAAACTCCCCGCCACCCCTTTCAAACTATGAGCTTTACGCTGCGCAGCCTCTAGGTCGGTATCAAGCAACTCCCTTAGTGAAATGGCATCATTAGTGTGATCTTGAATAAACACCTCTAATAACATTGCGACTGACTCGTCATCACCATTCATGGTTGCAAGCATTGCTTCTATATCAATGACTGCTGAAGCATTTGGTGCATCTATCGCTTTTTGTTTCTCGATACGATCTTGATCAGAATCACCCAGTACATCACTATCGAGAACATCGGTACTCTGTGGCTGATGGCATGCTGGTTCATCAATATCGTGAGTATTTCGAACAGCCTCCGTTGCCCTCTCCTCAGAGAATGCCATAACTTCTGCATCATTCAAAGGCTCACCATCACCACCTTCAATCAACTCATGCTCTCCATTTTGGACAGCGCTTGCACTTTCACTCGATGTTTGGACAAAAAATCGGATAAATGTAAGCATTGAAAGAGCAATAAAACTTAACACTATTGCCAACATCATATACATGCCTTGCATGTCATGAAGTTCATCTTCAAGAGCAGAAAGCTGATCGTGAACTGAATGTTTAATTAATTTCTCTACGTAATAGTTTACCTGCGCATACTCACTTAATAGCACCGATGCACTTGATAATTGTACCTGTAGTTGCTTACGCTCATCCTGATCTAAAGCTTGTGAAGCAATCAAAATACGATCAAATGCTCGGTATATTTCTGAATTCGATTGACTTTCCGCATACAACGCTTGGAAAGTGTATGCCGAAATTTCGTTATATAGGTTTACCACTTGCTCCGAATTATCGCTATGCGCTCTTGATTCATTGATATCTTGTGCCAAATTTTTAACTTTTATTTCAACTGACAGAAAATCTCGAACATCTTCTAAAAAGCGATCGGTAACATACAGCAGTTGGTTCACATCAGGCAGAAATGGTTTAGATTTGAAATTCGATTCAACTTGCAGACGTAATGAGTAAATGAGCTGAACATCAAGGGCTATGTCATCAACCTGTACGGCTCGAAACGGTTCTGGGAAGTATAATGTACTACGAAGATCATTGACTCGGTTCCCCAACTCTTCAACTGCAACCAAATTTTGATGGGCAGTACGGCTCTGTAACACAAGAAATACCGAGCTAATCCCCCACAAAACAAGAGTAACTAGAATAATTTTAAATTGAAGACTATATCCCATCTGCCGTTGCATAAATCATGTCCATATTTTAATGCTTGAATAACAAGCATATAAGAAAGGTGAGCATTTTAAAAACTCACCTTTCATCTTACCCCTTTATTTATTTCGAGTTAATTGATCTCTCAAGTTTGGAGGGGTTCCTTTAATGGTTAATGTATCCGTTTCTGGATCGTAGAAAACACGCTCTCCTAAAAGTAAGCTATCAAAGCTCACATTTAGCCCGCCACCAGCACCCACATATTTCGTTAGCTTTCGAATGGTAGAACGATCTGCAGGGAAACTCTCTTCGAGTTCATACCCTTGCTCTTGAGTGTAATCTAAGAAACTGGTTCCATCGGTGCTTGCTGGCAACTCTCCGGACAATTCGCTCACTTCAACTTCATCACCCGATTTAAGCTGCTCATTACAGTAATCATAAACCTGCTTTTTATAGCTTACTGCTTCTTCTTTCTCTAGTTTAGAATCTGAAACAAAATCTTCAACAGCTTGCATCAAGACCTGATTCTGCTGTTTAGTATCAAGCCCTACTTCAGCTTGTAAGAAATCTAAGAAGAAATCAGCGACTTTGCGACCAACACGGCCTTTGATATAGGCCAAGTAACGATTGGAATCTTTATCAGTTTCATAGCTAGAGAGATCAATACGAGCCGCGATGTCCATTTTCGAAATATCAAGATAATCAGTTGCGCTGATATCAAGGCCTTCGGTGACTTTTAGGCTCTCATTCGAAGGTAATAACGCAATAAAAAGGTAGTCTGTAGAAAGTGATTGGTACTCCGCTAAAACGAGGGTACCTTCATCTGCAAATGGGTATTTAGACAGCTCATCTTTGAGACGTAAAGCACTGGCCTGAGAAAAATCGTAGAAGCTACGCTCATTTTTACGAAGCTCTTGCAACCATTGCTGAAAATCACTGTCCTCTTTAAAAGAACCAAAACCCTTGCCTGCTTTGGAGTTGAATACACGATGCAGTTCAGCAACTAAACTTTCTGTTGATGAATCATTCGCTAAGGATTCTGCACGGTAGTTAACGACCAGTTCTTCCTGATCGTTTTTGCGAAGTTGGTGTAAAATAACATTGGATAGATTAAGGCTCATAGAAAATATTATCGTTCAGGTTTCAGTTGTAGTGAATAGTAGGTTATTATAAGCCGCTTTTACTATCATTATTAGAGTCTTTATGCCGATTACATCTAAATACAGCGATCAACAAGTTGAAACTATCCTAGCAGAAGTAGCTGCAGTACTTGAGAAACACAGTGCTACTCCTGAGCTTTCACTGATGATTGCGGGAAATATCGCAACCAATGTCTTAAATCAGAACGTTGCTGCTTCACAACGTGTTGCAATTGCTGAAAAATTTGCTCAAGCCTTAGTGTCTTCACTAGCTGAAACAAAAACCCACTAATTTCAGAACGGATAAAAGAACAATAAATGGTAGATAGCGGAAATTCTTACGGTGAACGAGTATCACGACTAGTTGGATGGGGGCATTGGTTTGCTTTTTTCAACATCATAGCGGCGATGCTTGTTGGTACACGTTATATCACCCAATCACCTTGGCCTGAAACTCTTTTAGGACAAAGCTATTTGGCTTTTTCTTGGGTTGGGCATTTTGGGTTCTTGGTTTTCGCTCTCTACCTATTGATTCTTTTTCCACTTACGTTTGCGATCCCCTCCCGTAAACTGTTCAGATTAATCGCCGTCTGTTTTGCTACGGTAGGATTAACCGTTCTACTCGTCGATACACAAGCCTACCAGAGTATCAACTTACACTTAACGCCTGTCGTCTGGGAGTTACTTTTCACCGATGACAAAAGTGCAGTAAGTTCAGAACTGCAACACCTATTTATTGTTCTACCTTTGATATTTCTATTGGAACTTGGATTATCGGAATGGGTTTGGCGTAAGCAAAGAAAACTGTCACATAAACATATTGGTCGCCCTTTGGCTGCCGTCTTCTTTTTGAGCTTCATGGCCAGCCATGTCGTCTATATTTGGGCCGACGCCTATTTTTATGGCCCAATAACAAGCCAGAAAGCCAACTTTCCACTGTCTTACCCAATGACAGCAAAAAGCTTTATGGAAAAACATGGTTTGCTGGACCGTGATGAATACTTAAAACGCTTAGAACAAAATGAGAATAATGTTGATTTAGTTCGATACCCACTCGAAACGATCCAGTTTAACCGCCGTGGCGAAAACTTGAATGTATTGATCGTAAGCGTCAATAACCTTCGGGCGGATATGTTAAATGCAGAGACGATGCCTAACAGCTATCAATTTGCTCAAGATAACTTGAACTTTACCAACCACTACAGCTCTAGCAATGATATGTACGGTATGTTTGGGTTGTTTTATGGCCTACCAAGCAGTTATGCAAGTAGCATTAAAGCGCAAGGCACAAGTCCTATTCTTCTTTCGGTTTTAGAAGATCAAGGTTATTCCACTGGACTATTTAGTGGTGATAACTTCGATGACACTCTCTATTCAGAAGTTATTTTCCGCAGCCAGCAATTAGCGAATCAACAAGAGAATAGTGATAATGAGCCTCATAGTGATAGCTCAGCCATTAATAACTGGGATATCTGGGTTAAAAACCAAGCTTCTTCTCCTTGGTTTAGCTTCATCGAACTGACAACCGTAGACAATTTTAGTGATTATGGTGATCATACCGATACATTAGAAGCAAGTGATCGCTTCCAGATTGATTACGCAAAATCGGCTCAAGCGGCTGATATTGAACTAAGCAAGCTCTATTCATCTCTTAATGATTTAGAGCTATTGCAAAACACTATTGTCGTTATTACTTCAAATCACGGTAGCGAATTCAATGAAACCCAAACGAATAGCTGGGGCTCTAACGGTAATTACAGTCGCTACCAATTACAGGTACCTATGGTCATTCATTGGCCAGGCAAACTTGCCGCTCAATTTACTCATCAATCTAGCCACCTAGATTTCTCAGTCACACTATTGCAAGATCTACTAGGTGTTTCTTCCAACCCAAATGATTTTAGCAGCGGTAAAAGTCTATTTGATGAGAACAAACGTAAGTGGATTTTGGCGGGTGATAGCCGAGAGTTAGCACTGATTACCAGCAACAAAACAACTGTGATTGATAAGTTTGGTAACTATAAGCTTTACGACAGCAACTATAATCGCTTGAAAGATCAGAACCCTAAATTACCCGTCTTAATGCAAGGGTTAACTGAGCTGCAAAGGTTTTACACCAAAAGTAAGTAGCATCAAGATTTAGATACTTAAAGTGGGGAGCTTATTGAGCTCCCCCTTTATTTTTTCCTAGCAAAATATCTGCCCATTAATGAGTAAATAGAACTCAGCATTTAGTTAACAAACCCTTTAAAATCCATATAGATATAACAAAATGCTTACCTTTAAAATATGCGAATAATTTTTTTTGCTATAAATGCGCATAATTTGGCCAAACGAACTCATTAGGGCTTTACAAGTTTTTAGAGTCCTTATATTATTCACCGCACTGGAGGGATGGCTGAGTGGTCGAAAGCACCGGTCTTGAAAACCGGCAACCGTTAATAGCGGTTCTAGGGTTCAAATCCCTATCCCTCCACCACTTTTGAAGAAACCGCTAATTATTTAGCGGTTTTTTTTCGTCTGGGGTTTCTTGTATCAAGCTCTACTCTTCTCAGATTGTCATATTTCCTAAATACTCTCATTTTAGTTTTCGTTTGTACTTTTCTGCTTTTTCCTGCCGTTTTTCAGCACTTACTTGTCCTAACCCGAATAGCATGACTGAACTATCCCATACTAATGGAAGGTACTTCATGGAGCTTTCATTATGAGATACATCACTTCAGCATTGTTACTGTGCAGCCCTGTGCTATTCATTGGCTGCGGGGGGGAGAGTTCAACACCACACTACTCAAATGTCACTGTCGCTGTGTCTGATGCGCCAGTAGACACTGCATCAGAAGTTGTCATTGCCTTTCATCAAATTGAGCTAGTACAAGAAGATGATTCGATCTTTATCGATATTAGTTCGGAGAACGGCGCAAAAGATTACGCACAAGTCGATCTCATTCAATATCAAAATACCGATACTTTTGTTTTAGTGGAAGATCAGCAAGTCCCAATAGGAACTTACCAAAATGTGATCCTACATATATCACCAGATGCTGGGTTAAATTACGTCGTGGATGACACTCTTGGCCAACTGCCTCTGAAACAACCAAGTAATAAGTTACGTCTTGGTGAATTGGTTATTGAAGGTAGCGATGAAAGTTATGTGATCGAGTTTGATCTACGCCAAGCATTGGTGATGAGGGGTAACTCAAACAATAATAACGGCTACATTTTAAAACCACATGGCGTGACGATTATTAATAATGATATCTCCTCCTCTCTTGCTGGTGCTGTTGAACCCAATTTGTTACTTGGCAATGAATGCAACGTGGATGGTTTAGGATTCGTTTATCTCTATCAAGGCCATCAACTCGATAGCTCGTTATTCGTTGACTTGTTTGATGGTGACATAGTACAGAATAATCCTGTTCCACAAGGAAGCATCGCTCCTCATGCTTCGGTTGCGGTCAATGAACAGAATGAATACGCATTTGGCTTTTTGGAACCAGGAGAGTACACAGTGGCGCTCAGTTGCGACGCCAGTGGTGATGACTCAGAGCAATACGATGGTTTAAGTATTCCTCTTCCAGTGAATCAGGTATTCGAAGTCAGCCTTACTGATGGACAACTGAGTGTCATCAATTTTAGCTCTATCCCATAACGGTGCAAATTGGTGGTCGAGCACGCTCTACTTCGCCGCGAATAATTAAGACTTAGCTCTTAATACACTTAACTAAAATACATAGCGACTAGTGCCCACTTTTCGTTGTGTATTTTAACCTAAACCCTGTATATCGCTATTCAACGACTTATCAGGATATATCTACAAAGTTCAGACACCTTTCCTCGTCACTCCCCCTCTCAGAATAAAGTGAATCTCGATATGGCTCATAAAGCAACACTAGATCATTTACATTGCAATAGATTCCTAGAAATATTCTCTAACTTGAGACATCTCAATAATGATTCATTATATATTTGACTTACCATTGGTCACTTATAAAAAGAACGACATATATTAAGAACATGGATAGAAAACAAACACTGAAATTAAATTTAATCTCACCAAGCTTCATCAATAATAAAATAAACAACAAATATCATCACTGTCTTATTTTTGATGCACTACCTACTATTGTAATCACTGCTACTTAATATGAGAATGCGCTACTTAATTTATGTTTTAACCAATAGCAGGTAGGAGATCTTGTTTATGGGTGAAAAAGGAAAAATCCGTATTACGAGTTATCAAGGTAAGGTTTTCTATCGGTTAATTGATGCTTTTGTAATACTGGTTACTATGTATGTAGCAATAAAGTACCATAATCATGTTGTAAATATGTCGTATGTTTCAATGGGATTATTGGGTGTTTTATTCTATAGCTTTATAGCCGAAAGCCTTGATATATATAGTGGTTGGCACACAACAAAGATCCGCGATTTATCACTACATACCGCATGCTGCTGGGGATTTTCAGTTTGTTGTTTAGCATTAGTTGGGTATTTCACAAAAACTGGTCACGATTTTTCTCGCTTAATTTTAGGATTCTGGTTTATAGGAACGCTATTTTTCCTCTTATTTTGGCGTTCAATTGCCTTTACTTTTGTTTATTATTTACACAAGAAAGGAATACATACTACTGATGCTGTAATCATTGGTATGACTCCCCAAGGTTTAAGATTATCTGAAAGCCTTACTAATAATCCAAAATTTGGAATAAAAATGGCTGGATTCTATGATGATAGAAAAGTTGATCGACTAAATAGCCAAATATCTGTTTTGGGTAAAGTCAATGATGCTTTGAAGTTAGCGAAAAATGGCAAAGTAAAAAGTGTTTATATAGCGTTGCCAATGCAGGCTCAGAATAGAATCAGTACTATTTTAGATGCATTTTCTGACAGTACAGTTAACACTTATATTGTTCCTGATTTTTTCACTTTCAATTTGCTTCACTCTCGTTGGTATACCATTGGTGACGTTAATGCTTTTAGTATCTCAGACACACCATTCAATGGAAATAAACTCGCAACATGGTTAAAAAGGTTTGAAGACCTTGTATTAAGCACTTTGATACTGATTCTTATAAGTCCTGTACTCATTGCCGTGGCTATTGGCGTAAAACTGAGCTCACCAGGCCCCATTATTTTTAAGCAGATGCGATATGGATTAGATGGGAAGAAGATTAAAGTATGGAAATTCAGGAGTATGAGTGTCACGGATAACGGTTCTAAAGTAGTGCAAGCAACTAAGAACGATCCACGTGCCGTTGCCCATAATGAAGAGTATCGCACCATTGTTAATCGATACATGCTAAGACATAAAGTAAAGCCTGGCATCACTGGATGGGCCCAAATTAATGGCTGGCGTGGCGAAACAGATACGCTCGATAAAATGGAAAAAAGAGTTCAATTTGATTTGGACTACATACACCATTGGTCTCTGTGGTTTGACATTAAAATTGTTTTCTTAACGATTTTTAAAGGATTCGTTGGCAAAAATGCCTACTAGAAATGGACTAAGTGTACTCAAATGAAATTTTCCAACGTGAAGCCAGCGGTTTTATTCAGCTTAACACTAGTTAGCGCAACGGCTGTACTTGCTAAGCCAGAGCCGCATCCCATCATAACTGAGTCAGGGATCGCCATCGTGCCCTTTCTCAATTTATCAGCAGGTTACAATGATAATATCGCTAAATCAGACAGTAATTTTGATCGCTCTAGCTTTTCCATTGTAGAGCCTGGAGTAAGCGTCGCATTTGAACCAACAGGGCAAAAACATGTAGCCGTTTACCGCCTACAGCGTGGTGATTTTTTTAGCTCAAGTAAAGATAACTTTACCGATCATTTCTTTGATTGGTCAAGTCAGTGGGATCTTCATTCAAAACACAAAGTGAACCTAAACTATTCACTTGCATTAGCTCATGAAAGCCGCGGTGATAACGAAGAAACTCTCAACCTTTTATACAACAAATACCACAGTACTCAAGTGAACATTGGTTACATCTACGGTGGCGACAATAGCAAAGGAAAACTAGAAACAAATCTAGGATGGGGAGAGCTTGATTACAAAAATAATCAACAAGTCACCCAATATCAAAGTTGGGAAGAGCTACGCTTCAATAGCACATTTTATTACGATGCACTTCCAAAAACATCTCTGCTGTTTCAAATCATAGCGAACGATAGAACCTATGACCTTACGGCTCCAGGTTCATCATCCAAGGACAGTAAGCACTACTTTACTTATTTGGGCACATCTTGGGACGCGACAGAGAAACTACAAGGTAGTGCAAAACTTGGTGCGCAATATAAGAACTTTGATTCATCCTTACGAGATGATTTTAAATCATTCTCCTGGGATATTAATGTCACTTATCTCATTAGATCATATTCAGCCATCCAACTCATCACCAATAGACGCTCTATGGATGCTGATGGGATTGGTAATGCTATTGATGCGAAAAACTATAACGTCAATTGGGTCCATAACTGGAATCAAAAAGTTTCAACTAAAGCTGAAATATCACGATTGGACGAAGACTATATTGGATCGGCACGAAAAGACGAAACGACCAACCTTACTTTAAATTTTGACTATGATTTTCGCCGATGGCTAACTCTCAGACTAGGCTATGGTATTGAGTCCAAAGACTCCAATATAAATACAATGAATTATGATCAGAATATCTATTATTTGGCCATTGAAGGTGTGATGTAACTTACGATGAAGTACGTGCTAGTAATTATTTTAAGCTGTCTGTCCTTGTCTGTTCTGGCAAGTGAAGCGCTATACAAGTTAGGTGTTGGCGACCAAATAAAAATTCAAGTTTATAATGAACCTGAGCTTTCTATGGAAATTCGCATCAGTGATAGCGGGCAAATAGACTACCCATTCTTAGGGCAAGTAAAACTCAAAGACAAAACGATAGAAGAAGTAAAAGTAGATATTCACGATGGGTTACTCGACGGCTACTTGATCAACCCGAATGTATTCGTAAGTGTGGTTGAATATCGCCCATATTACATTAATGGTGAAGTCGAGAATTCGGGTAGCTACCCATACAACCCTGGTTTAACAGTAAATAAAGCCATTACAATTGCTGGCGGCTTTACCGAACGAGCATCTAAAAAGAATATCTATATCTCGTCAAGTGATGATCCAAATATCAAGGCAACAAAAGTTACCTTGCTTCACAAAATTCAGCCCGGTGACATTCTCACTATCGAAGAAAGCTTTTTTTAGGTCTCCCATGGAAAACTCATTAATTAACAATAAATTGAATACAGATGAACCTCTGAATATTCGCCACTACTTTACCATTTTACTGAACTACAAATGGCGCATTCTCCTATTCTCAATAATGATGACAGCAATTGCAGTTCTGATTGTGCTATCAATACCATCACAATATACCGCAAAAGCTTCATTGCTCATTGAATCAAAACAA
This sequence comes from Vibrio sp. 03-59-1, assembly GCF_013114135.1. Classification (NCBI taxonomy): domain Bacteria; kingdom Pseudomonadati; phylum Pseudomonadota; class Gammaproteobacteria; order Vibrionales; family Vibrionaceae; genus Vibrio; species Vibrio sp. 03-59-1. The sequence goes on along the minus strand of NZ_VTYA01000013.1, from coordinate 129,980 downwards.
GCAAAAGCGGTCTCCATCGAAGACGTTTACGGTATTGATACAAAAAGCCAGGAATACTACCTTACTCAAATTGAAATTTTGAAGTCAGATCGAATTGCTGAAGAGGTTATTGCTCGTCTAAATTTAAACAGTAATCCAGAATTTGATCCAACCGTTGAAAAAAAACCAATGTTTGGATTGAATATTGACATTTTTGAACAATTTCCAGTCTTGAAAGCCTTCAAAAAAGAAGAGGTTCCTGCGTCAATAGAAGCGGCAGCGTATCGCAACAGCCGCTTGGTTCTTGCCAAATTCAAGCGGGGCCTAGAAATTAGGCCTATCAGAAAAACTCAGCTCGTGAGTATTCTTTATACAAGCAAGGATCCAAAACTATCAGCAAACATTGCCAATGAAATTGGTCGTGTTTTTATGGATAGCCACATTGAAGCAAAACTGGAAGTCGAGTTGAAAGCCAATACATGGCTAAACAATCGCATGGAAGAGTTAAGAGGAAAGTTAAGAACATCTGAAGCACAAATGCAAGACTTCTTAAAAACCGAAGGTCTGGTTGATATCAAAGGTGTAGAGAGCTTAGCATCTCAAGAACTTGCCGAGCTAACATCACAACTCAATAAAACCAGAGATCGCAGAGTTGCAGCTGAAACTCTGTTTTTAGTCGCTCAATCATACAGCCGTAAAGATAGTGATTTGTCTTCGCTCGCCTCTATTCCTGAAATATCCAATCACCCTATTATACGTGATGTAAAACTCGCTGAAGTTCAAGCTGAAAGAAAGGTTTCAGACTTATCTAAACGTTACGGTCCTAAACACCCATCTCTCAAGTCAGCACAAGCAGAATTAACATCCGTAAAACGAAACCTGAACTCTGAACTCAGACAGTTATTAAATGGTATCAATAATGAACTTCAAGCAGCGAAGCAGGCGGAAAAGTCATTACATAGAGAATTAAAGAAAAGAAAACTAGAGTTTCAAACACTCACTGTAAAAAATGCAAAATATTCTGAATTAAAACGCGAAGTACAAACCAATAGCGAGCTATTTGACCTATTTCTTAGTCGTCAGAAAGAGACCAGCGCATCCAGTGACTTTAATGCGACCATTGCGCGTTTTACTGATTTTGCAAATCCTCCATTGTCACCAAGCAAGCCAAACAGAAAACTAATTGTGGTACTGGTTTTCATAGCCTCTTTCGGATTTGCTTGTGTCATGGCATTCATGGCCGATGCAGTCAATGACACGTTCGTTGATATCAAACAAGTAGAAAAACAGCTTTCATTAAGCATTTTAGGCGTAATTCCAGAAATAAAAGTGAAAGGTCAGTTAAAGCTTAAGTCCTACTTTGATAGTAAATTCAGAGATTTAACAGAAGCGATCAGAACAATTCGAACAGGATACTTGCTCGCCAACACCAACAAAGAAGCCCATGTTGTGATGGTCACATCATCGTTGCCAGAAGAAGGAAAGACAACTTCAAGCATCAACTTAGCTTTTTCGCTTTCACAAATGGAAAAAACACTTCTTATAGATTGCGACTTAAGAAAACCATCTATTGCACATCGCTTTGATGTTCCAGGGTCTCAACCTGGTGTAACCAACTTGCTCACTAGAACTCATAGCTATAAAGACTGCATATACACAGATGAAGAGTCGAATTTAGATATTTTGACGGCAGGTGTTTTAACCAATAACCCGTTAGAACTGATTTCTTCAGAGGAATTTAAATTATTAATAAATAAGCTAAAAACTGTCTACACAAGGATTGTTATTGATACACCACCTTGCCTTGCCGTAAGTGATAGCTTTATGCTGACTCAATATGTCGACTCGACGATATTAGTCATTAATGCGGCACATACTAGAACTAAAGTTGTCCGTGATGTGGTCGGAAAATTAGCACAGCAAGGCGTCAGAATTGATGGCGTTATTCTAAACAAACTAAACGTCAAGAAAGCAGCACATTATGGTGGATATCATCAGTACCAATCCTACTATGGTTCTGAAAACTCTTAATGGCCAACTCAAAAGTACAATATAATTTTTATTTCAAACCTCTTAGATGGCTTGCCATCTTTGGGGCCTTGGCGATGGTATATTTCTCATTCTGCTTTGGCGTAGCATCTGTCTACGCCTCTGCTGCCGAGAAAAATATAGAGCGTTGGTCCATTCGTCCAGATAGCGTAACATTAGAAAACGTATCAGAAACAAAAACAATCGCATTAAAAGCAATTAGTCTCCAACCTTCTCATCCTCACTACTTTAATATACTAGGTAAGATCTATGAGTGGGAAGCCTTTCTCAAGAATTCAACTGACAGAAAAAATAGTTTGATCCACGCTAAAAATGCTTATTTAGAAAGCGCATCATTAAGACCAATATGGCCTGATACTTGGGCCGATTTGATTGTAGTCGACTCGCAATTAGATAGTAAAAATATCGTGCAATATATAAATAAAGCCGATAAATATGGGCCATTTACGCCTAAAGTAAACCAAACCGTTTCACAAATAGGACTCATAAACTGGCAATTATTTACCTCACCACAAAAAAAACTAGCGCTAGATCATGCAGCACGAGCTTTAACTCATCCCAAAACCAGGGGTGACATGTATCGTTACCTTAAATCACAAGGCCAATTACACTCTGTATGTACTGCTATTGTTAAACACTCTAGAGACTATAATAAGAATGTTCCTCTTTGCGATAGGTTTCTACAATGAATTCCACAATAAATAAAGTGATTAATAGACGCCCGATAGCACTGCTCGTTTTGACCTTAATCTCACTGGGCACCGCTCTACTCTCTCTATCGAAAACATTGAATAGCCATGGCAATAGCACATATTTGTTGGAGTACTACCTCGGGGGAGATTTATATTTACATTTTATCTGCGCTTTGCTCATTGCATTGATGTTTATTAGGGTACTTACAGCATTGCATGGCGTTAAATTCAGTACGATCTTCGCTTTTATTACAATTTCTTCATTTTGTTTGATTGATGAAAGTTTACAAATATTTTCAAGTACGAGGACATTCTCTTGGCTAGATATTACAGCAAGTTTATCCGGTATAACTTTTGCTGTTGTTATCGCTTATATGCTCAACCATGCTCATGGTCAACTAAAATATCGAACGAAAAAATATATTGTCGAAAAAACCTAATTATCTGGAAAATAGACATAATCAGATCGCCTTACAAATGAGAAATAGACGGTTTTTACTCTAGCCATCCTATATTAGCAGCAATAACATAATTATAATTTGTCTATCTGAAATATAGGATACAGACATGAAAAAAACACTTTGGCTAGTACTACTCATCACAATTTCATTAGGATTAACCGTTGCATTAACGTTACCTAATATAAACAATAAAACAAACACGGCTTGTTCAAGCACTGAGGCAATAAAAGAACAGTTAGAGCAGGCAGATGATCTTGTAGGCTTAGTCAAGAAATTGTCTGCACAATGCCCTAAAATGGCAAAAGAAATAGCTAAACTGGCTTCTTTAATACAACCCACTTTAATGGCAGAAATCCTAAAGTCGGTTTTGGAAATTGTTCCTAATAGTGATATTGCAGAATTAACAGCAATGCTTGTTGAAATCGCACCTAAAAATTTACAAGCTGAACTTGTACAAATTGCTGTAGAAGTAAATCCAGCTCTAGCGCAAGAGATCGTTGATGCTGTGGCTAAAATAGGAGCGATGGATCCAACAGATATAATTTTAGCTGCAATTAGTGGCGGTGCTGACCCGGCAAGCATTACTGAACCAACAGCCGCAGGTACACCGACCGCTGGAGCATTAGTTGCCGCTGATAATTTACCTGTGACAAACGATAACTCTATCCTTGTCAACTCCCCGACAGCAGATGGAACTTCTGAAACAGTTAATACACCTGCGGCGAACAGACCAGTTTTAACGACGAATACGCCTGCAGTTGCTAGTTCTCCGATAACGATCAACTCTCTGGCTGCCGATAACACTCCTATCGCAAACAATGCACCTGTGAGTAATACACCAGTGAATAATGCACCTGCAATTAGTGCTCCCGAAAACGGAAACTTACCTATTGCTAACTTACCGGTTACGGATGTACCTACGACACTACCAACCCCCCCTGTTCTGACAAACCCTGGAAACACATCCACTATAGGAACGGGTAGTGGTAGCGGCGGCGGTACCGCATCAACGAATTAGCACTCTATTATAATCCCCTTACCCCGGAGGTTGGTTAAGCTAACCTTCGTCATTTGATGAACTATCGTATGCCTTTTATAGAAAAAATAACCTTTACCCTGTTCTTAATTTTCATCTTCTGGCTCCCCATACCTCTAGGAAGCAACCGCCCACTTGCTTGGTCTTTCAACGAAATATGGCTTGCTCTGATAATGCTATCTTGCCTGTTTATCTTCCCATTAAAGCATTGGGTCAACTGCATAAAACGTACAATTGTCATCGTATTACCACTTCTGATAACAGCAACATGGTCACTCATTCAAAGCATTCCGAACCTGCATTTATCTCAAGATCCTGGGTTAGTGTTAGTCTCTGCGCTTAAGGGATTTCACTATCTGCAACTTTGTTTAGTATCTTCAGTGCTTATCTATAATTCAACAACACTAAAATTGCTTGCCACTGTCATGCTCGCAGCCGGTATCACTCAGGCTTTTTATGCAAGCGTTATCAACCTACTCCATCTTGACCATTCATTAATATTTGAATTGCCACTTGGAAGTAGAGCATCAGGCAGTTTTGTCTATCATAATCATCTGGCTAACTTCTTAATGCTAAACCTTTGTATTGGCTTTGGTCTGTTGACAGCTCAGCTAGCAGACTCAAAATCCGTTGGGATCAAAAACAATATGGCTCATTTTTTGTCTGTACTACTCAATGACAAAACGTTTGTGCGCCTCGGGCTAATAATAATGGTTATCGCATTGGTTTTGACACGTTCAAGGATGGGAAATGTGTCTTTCTTTATTGCACTAGTTGTAGGGTGTGCCCTGTTGCTAAAACACTATAAGTTGAAATCAAAAAGTGTTTATATTTTAATTTTCAGTCTATTCATTGTGGATACATTTATCGTCAGTAATTGGTTTGGACTTGAGAAAATAAAGCAAAGGCTTGTGGCGACGAGTTTAGAAACAGAGTCCAGAGATGATGTGATTGAATACTCACTTGCTGCTGTTAAAGAAAGACCATTATCAGGCTTTGGCGCTGGTACTTTCTATTCAACTTTTCCGGCGTATAACCAAGGTAATGTCCAATTATTCTATGATCATACACATAATGATTATATCCAATTTACATTAGAGTACGGCCTAGTTACTGTCATGTTGTTAGGGGGAATGATTGTGCTCTCCGCACGCCACGGTCTTAAAGCCTTCAAAAGAAGAAAGAACCGACTAATGCGTGGAATTGGTCTGTCTTCATTAATGGCAATTATAGGCATGACTGTTCACATGAGTGTAGATTTCCCTCTACAAGCACCAGCAACAGCAATGTATTTTATACTATATTTAATGATGGCTCATTGGTCATTAAAGATTCCGAGTTCATCCTACAAAACTCGGGGAACTACAGTTGCCACAGTTAACCACTGATAGGTTAAACAATAAATTAGCATCCTAATAACTAAAAACCCCCTATAACATCATCATAGAGGGTTTTTATGCCACATATTTGTCAACAAAGCTAATAGCCTAAGATATACCTACTATGATTAGGAATTAATTTTTTCACGGATAACGATGCAATAATACAAGCTGATAGCAGCAACCCAACGAAAAAGACAAAGAACAACCATGAGTCTAATTGAATATAATGTAAATTAAGCCTCGATATGATACTGATAACAAATGGGTGGATAAAGAATGCAGCGAAACTAGTTGATGCAATAACATTTATGTATTTGTTGTCCACGTCCTCAAATCGATGTAGAAGTACCATAAAGAAGAAACACAATGCAATCTTTTGAATAAACATTAAATCTAAGCCCACAAATTCAAAAGGCTGTTTATGAGAACTCCCCTCACATCCCCAATAGATTTGCAATAAAAGCACTAAGAAAATAAAAACAAAGATATAAATTTCTTTACTTCCTAAGTATTTGTATATGTGGTTTTTATGAATCGAGGCCACCATTCCAATCAAGTATACTGGTGTAAAATAGACAAAACTCTGAATGACATTGATATTATCAATTGGGCGATGGATGAAAACCGCAACTAGTGATAATAGTATGATAATCATCATCTGAAACTTTAAGTTTAAACGAATAAACATCACGTGTATGGGAGAAAGAAAAAAGGTTATCATGATAAATGGGATATACCAGTAAGCAGTAATAAATCTTCCAGAGATATAATATTTAATAATGGGTACAATATATTCGCTTAAAATCCCCTCACCATTGGGGAGGAAATATCCGTCAAAGGCACTACTCTGTGTTACCACATAGAGTGTAATAGGAGCTAATCCTATGATTAAATATGGATACAGCACATTTTGACATTTTTTAATGATGAACTTTTTATGGTTAAACTTTGAATAAAATACATGATGAAACAGAAACCCTGAGATAAAAACAAAGAGTGACGTCCCACCCGATATAAAATTCATTACAGCTTTATCAAATAAACTATCAAAACTCATCCCAACCACTGAAAAAGAGTGCCCTGAAATGATAAACAAGATTGCAATAGCTCTAAATTGCGTAAAAGAGTTGATATGCATGGAAGCCCTAAACAATGACGCATAAATTATAATAAAACATGAATGATAAGGAGCAATTACCTAAATTTGATAAGCACCTAAGTACACTGGCATACTTCTTAAGATTTTCTTAATTTAGCTTTTATAAGTAGCCAAGCAAATTTGCTGTTTGTTATCAAGTATCGCTTCCACATTCTACGTGGCTCTTGAATTACTCGATATAACCATTCCAAGCCAGAATTTTGCATCCATAAAGGTGCTCGCGAAACTTTTCCAGCAACAACATCAAATGTTCCACCAACCCCCATAACAAAGTCGACGCCAAGCTCATCTTTCCACTTGTTTATAAAATTTTCTTTTTTTGGAGAGGTAATGGCTACAAAAAGTAGCTTAGCTCCAGATGCCTTAATTAAATGAACCAAGGCAAGCTCATCATCCCAAAAGTACCCATGATGAAAACCTGCGATCTCCAAGTTAGGATGTTTTTCTCGCATGATTTGTGCTGTTTTGCCGACAACCTGCTCCTCCGCTCCTAGATAGAAAACAGGAAATTTTTCTTGTTCTGCCATAGCATTAAGTTCATGGAACAGATCGACACCAGCCACGCGTTGCCCAACATTATGGCCCATAAAACGAGCCCCCCAGACAACCCCCATTCCATCAATATTAATGATATCGCACTCAGTGACCGAATCAGCAAGTTCAACATCCGCTCTCATGTTCACTATCTTTGCGACATTGACAACGACATGTTGAGTAAAAACCTGATCCGCAACCCGCTGCTTTATTGTTTCAACCGTTTCCTTCATAGACAAAACATGCATTGGTACATTTAAAAAATTTATTTCTTTGTTAACTAATTCGCTTTCCATAATTTTTCTCTAACAGTATTTTTCGATGTTACTTGGTGATTTCGGATGGCTATGAGTGGTTATGATTTCGGTTAGAATAAACAGAAAATGAATAATACATCCAAGCTTGGGTCCAACGAATGTAATTGATTCCAATAGAGAACCGATTATTCTTCTGATAAATAAATTGTTTCTTCTCTGCTGAGTACAGAGTATCAACAGAGTTATTCAGTATTTTTTTCGCCAAATCGATATGTTCTGATGTAGGGTCAACTTTTATTAATGTGATGATAGCTTGGGCGACAGAATGAGGATCAATTGGATATCGATTAGTATTATAGTATTTCGCAGTACCATCTTTTTCGAAGAAATTATTGATATAATAGTCGAGCCCTTTTTTTATCGTCGCATCGAAAAGATCAGTATCTAACGCTGCTTTAATTTCATACAGCGCTTCTAGATTGTATCCAGTATGAAACCCATCGATAAACTGGTGATGGTGCCGTTCACCATAAACCCAACTACCATCTATAGATTGTTGCCCAGCACTACGGGCAGCAATCCTTAAAGACAAGTCTCGATATTTCCTATTTCCGGTTTGACTGGCAGAAAATGCCACCCAAGCAGCAGCCCAAAGACTAGCGTTGTGGACAAAAGCGGTCTCACCCGGTATATAGGCAAAAAATTCCTGATTATCAATGTTCGTATAGAGATGGTTCACAATAAAGTCAGCGCTGCTTAAGGCGGTATTGACCATATCGTCGCGTCCTAATTGGAGCCCGAGTTGATATAATGCGCGACTCACATAAACCGTGGTGATCACGTTAGGTTTACCTTTAGGAACAAAAAAAGCACGCGCTTTCCAGTCAAAATGATAACCCCAACAAGAAGAGGTCCATTCATCACCAGCACAATTTTGTTCAAGTAACCAATTACCTAACTCTTCAGCTTCAGCAAGTAATTTCGAGTCCTTTGTACTTTTGTACTCTTCTAGTATCCCTAAAACAAATAAACCGATCCCCTTAGGATTCCTTTTTTCAGGCACCCCAAATAACGGGCGAAAGTTGATAGGTGAACGCTTAAATAATTGGATCCAAGCTAGTCCAACGATGCTATCTTTCAAGCTTGGGAAATGACAGAAAAAACGGGCATTCAAACCATCAAATGGATCATATCCAGCAAAGTTTCGTAACTTCGCCTGTTGAAAAATAGTATCTTTTACATCAACAATGTTATTCATTTTCTGAGCCCAACGTATCATCATAAACTTTTTGCATCTGAGGGATAATTGCATCAAGAGAAAAATTATCATCAAATTTAGTCTTTGCCGCGTTAACAAACTCTCTATTTGCATCACGATCTGAAATCATAGTGATCAAGGCTTGCTCTAAATTTTTGATATCTCCAGCATCAACTAGCAGGCCATCAACACCATCAGATATGGCATCTGGAATACCCCCTGCATAGCTTGAAACGACAGCAATACCGGCAGACATAGCTTCTAGGACTCCCATAGGAAACCCTTCGTTGTAGCTAGGTAAACAATACACGTCCGCTTTTTTCAAGATATCTAATTTTTCCTGACCACTAACCCAACCTAAGAAGTGAACTGAGTCGTCAATACCCAGCTTTTTTGCTTCTTCCTTGTATTCACAAATATTTCCATCACCAGCCATCATTAATGTTGCATGTGGTAAAGCATGTTTAATTTGCTTGAAAGCATGAATGAGATCGAGTGCACCTTTACGTGGGCCAATCCTTCCCAAAAAAGCAATCGTTCCAGGTTGGACTTCGGATCTCTTTATCGATAAAGTTGGAACTGCATTATAAATAACATTGACATGATCACTCTTATTAAGTGTTTGATACGCCCAATCAAGCCAGTGTGACGAAAGAACAATAACCTTATCTGACATTTCAAAAGTTTTTCTGATATGCGTTTTTTTCTTTTCATCACATTCATTGGCGTAAAACTCTCTGAACTCAGCACCATGTAGATGAAGAATCACTTTAGTGTTTAATGCTTTTACCATTCTGACTAACAGAGATTTACGCTTGTAACTTCCACGTGAAGACATATGGATATGAACTAAACCAACGTCATGAAATAAAATATAATAAGCTAACTTGAATATGCACATGACGAACAACTGCGCTGCGCCAAGGTGTCCCCATTTATTGTTAGAGGAGTGACTAGCAATTAATTTCACTCGATTATTTTCGAAAAAACCACACTCTTTATAGACACTTAAAACGGTAGCAACACCACCTTGACCATGAATATCGGTTGCCACTGTAATATTAATTTTTTTATTCACATCTATTCCTTGATTGTGCATATTGCTTGTCTTATTTTCCCATTTCGTGTTCGATCTAAAGAATTAACAAAATTAATGCCCACACTCATTGTTTGCCCCAATCTATCTTTGGTGTTAGCAATAAGTTTTGATTCCTGGTTTGAGTCAAACACAGTCTCATCTATGACCGCCGAAATGACGATTGAGCGCGGTTCATTTTGAATAAATTGACATGCAAGTAAGCCATCTACCTCTTTGGGAATGTGGTTCAAAATATAAACCTTCTGACCATCTTCACCGATAAGATAATCACCCACACGGCCCTCAATTTTACTAATGATGGGGAAGACTCTTCCGCATGGGCAGTGGGTCTCATCAGACAACACGACATGATCACCCGTTTTATATCGAATTAAGGGAAAATGCTTATTGTTAAAATTGGTTCCAACGATTTCGTGAGTTCCATTCCCAGCGTCAAAAAACTCTACATGAGAATAATCAGTTAACACGTGATAACGACCATGCTCACAATTAGCGATTGCCGCCACTCGTTCAAATAACCCGTACCAATCAAAAACTGTACATTGGAACCTGTCTTCTACTACTCGTCTGTCTTCATCTGATAGCGATTCTGAAGAAGTAATTATGGACTTAAGGCCTAATGGGTAATATTCGCCTTGCGACTCTAGATATTTAGCAAGGGTAACGATTGATGACGGGTAGGCTTGAATAATTTCAACACCGAAATCAACCATCGCTTTAATGTAGTGTGGTAACGCATTTTTTGTCATATGAAAGGATGACAACATAATCATATCTTCGAACCATGAGTATCGCCAAAATGGGACGGTCTTCTGTTCTAAGGGAACAATCATGTCGCCTCGAATCCACGCGCGCTTGTCACCTTTTTGATAACCTGCCCAATCGAGGTGGCGAGCAACAAATGCTTGCTCGCGAATAACCGACTCAATATCTTGAGGGATGGACAAAGGAGTCCCAGTAGTGCCACTTGTTGCACCATGAATAACATTTTTCTTTTTTGCATCCGAAACAAAGTTTTCACTATTCGATTTGATATCGTCTTTACTAATGACAGGAAAACTCTCTAATCCATCAGACTCTAACTTTGAATTTTTATAAGCTGGTACTGTTTCTGATTTTTTAATCACCGAATCTAACTCTAATTCAGAATATTTCTTCAACTGATTAAGGTTTTTATCATGTGCTAGTAATTTTTTAGTTAAGCCTTGTTGACTTTTTCCTTCACGAATAACAACTCTAATTAATGCCCGTACACTTAACAATGTATTCTGAACAAAGATTGGAGAGTTAATATAGATTCCACTTAAAAACATGTCTCGAGTCCTAAATAAAGTTGCTAGGGTCAATATCAGATTTGATCACCTTTGCAGGTATGCCACCAACAATGGTTGATGGTGGTACATCGGAGATAACCACTGCATTTGGTGCAATAATCACGTTGTCACCAATATTTATTGGACCAAGGACGCGAGCACCTGCACCGATATAAACATTATCCCCTATAATTGGGACATCTACATGTTTAGACCGACCACCTATAGTAATGTTTTGCCCAAAGGTGCAGTTTTTTCCGACCCGCGCTCTTTTATGTATAACACACCCAATACCGCCATAAGCAAATTTGCTACCTTTCCCGATAATGGCACTATGAGGAAGAGACGAATTGAAAAGAAAAAATTGAATTGCGTAAATTATCTTAGACACAAAACTCAAATGATGACTATTACACCATTTTCCAATTAACATTAAGTTTATCAACATTTGTTACAATACCCATTCATCAATAATTTATACTTTTTGTTTCGTCCTGACATTCTTTATACCTCAAATAGAGAATACATAAAAACAGAAGTAATACTGGTGTTTTAGTTGTTAATGAATTATTTGTTAGGCTTATAACGAAGAATGTCATCATCGCTAACTTGTCCGAATACCTTCCATTTATAGCGAAGAAAAACATTGGAAGAAAAACGCATACTGTTAAAGGTATCATCCCTAATAGTCCAAATGTAAAAATCCAACCAATAATATAATTTTCAATAACTTTTATCCCAATATACAATTCTATCGATTCAAGAAGTCTATCACTAGCGCCAAAGATCCATTCGGAAATGCTTAGCTGTTCAAATAAATAAAACACATCAATCCGAGCCGAAGCACTGCTATCTATATAGAGTTTTGACATGATTCGATCTGAAATATTTGAATCAATCAAAACAAATATAAATATAAGCAGTGAAAAATAGCCTAAAAGCAACAGCATCGAGATTTTAAACTTGTCCCCATTGACACCAGTTGTACAAAATCGCCACAACACAGGAAGACAATAAAGAAAAACTGTGACAGAAAATATGACTAAAGCTGCTCTTCCTCCAAAAGAAAAAAGAGATAAAAGAATAATCAACACATACAGAAAACTTGGCACTACACTTCTGTTGAAAATAAGAATTGCAAGGCTTGCAGTAATAAGAGCATTGTTTAGCGGATGTGTGAGCAGAGCTGTTGAACGAAAAAACGAAAAAGAATTGAACTCAACATTGACTACACGGAAATGCAGTAAGTATTCAATAATTGCTATAATTGCTATAATTGAGTTTATGAGTATCAAATAAGCTATTAACTTTTGTAATTTACTTGCTTGATCTTTACTTATTATTGAAAGCAATGGTATTAACAACAGTGGTGAGAGGAATGTATTAATCAAATATGCCATCCCTGATGTTCCATGTCGAACAAACCCATAGACCACAACAAATAGTAAAGATAAAATACTTACGTACCAAATACTATTCAATTTCCCTAATGATAATTCAAACCATCGAGGCCCCAACTTTAATGTAACAATTGCAAAGGAAAACATAATTGTATATGCATAAATATGTATTTTTACAAATGCGGGACCACCATTTGATACATAAGGAATCCCTATATTTTCAAGAAAATACCCACCAAGAGTTACCGACGAGATAATAGAAATTACAACATAGAGATAGATACTAGTGCTTTTCATTGACAGTTAAGCCCTTTATGTAGTCTTTGATAGAAAAGCTATTTAACATAAAATGCACTGACCCATATGATAAAAATCCAACGCTGATAAAGATAATAATAACAAGCCAACTCGGTAGTATATTTGTATACATGCCAGTAACATTTACAGATATAGCCATCATCATGGTTGCCAATAAAGTTTCAGGTAGATGTTGAGGACACGGATACCGATACCCAAGGCACGTCCCCACGATTAAAGTGAAAATTGAAACTACAAAAAACGCTAACATAAAACTGATTGCAGCACCTATCGCTCCATACACTGGAATTAGTTTCAAAGAAATTCCGACCTGAATGACAAATGCACTTAAGGTTAAAATTGGCATCCACTTTGTTTTCATTACGAATTGAAATCCATGGTCCAAAAAATGACACTTAATATTAAAAAACCAAGTAGCAATAGATAAAGCGTAAAATATCTTTAGATCCATACCTTGGTAGGATTCACCTAAGAATAATTTAACTAAATGTGGTGCTAGCAAACATATACCAACTGTCGACGGTATACTGAGTGCGCATATAACACCTCCATAGTATCGATGCTTCTTATACAGTTCTGATTTGTCATTAACTACTTTAGTCAACTCAGGGAAAAGTGGTAATGCTACGACCATAAATACTAGTGACATAATTCCCATTAACAAATTAGAAACCGCAGAATATAACCCAGCCTGTTCAAGATCAGTTAATGATGCAATGAGCAACCGGTCGCTACGTGATGCTAGTATACCTAGTAATCCAGATATCATTAATGGAAGGCCAAAACTAAGCAGTGTAGTTTTCATCGATTTATTATATTTATTAGATATTGTCCCATGATATCCAACAATTACTAATGAAATTGTATAGCTTACAATCAATGCAAATATAGCTGACACAATATTCTCATAATACAAAAGGGTAATATAACTTATTATTACAGACAACATTGATTGAACAAAAACAGCTTTTCGATAATGAGTCACTCGCTCTTCAACCCTTGCACATTCCGTTAAATATAAATATAAACTCTTTGATATTAACAACAGATAAATGGCTGCAAAATTTGTTACGGTGAAAACATTAAACATCATCATGCATATGAAAATAACAAGTGATGATAAAAACAAGCAAACCAACAACCAAAATGACAACTGTGATACAAATTTCAACTTTGATGATGATGTTGAATAGAATCTCACTAAGCAGTTATTAATCCATTGAACTAGTACAGAGCGAGCACCTTCTGTAAATACTAAGAAAATTGCTAACAGACCGTATTCATTCGGAGATAAATACCTCGTCTGAATTGAGATGAGTAAAAACAGGCTAAATGCAGAGAGTATTTGAACCGGCGCATATTTAAAAAGCTTACTTATCACTATTAATATTTCCGTATGCCACTTGATACTTCTCAACGACGCTGTCTATTGAAAAAATGGATTTTATTTCGTCTCTATCAATTGTCTTCACACTGTTTATGTACGCTAATATTCTAGATACTTCATCATCCATTCTATTTACATCAATAAAGCAAACGCCTAATCCTCTGAAAAATGAATTTTTCTCATCCAGGATACCGACAGACGTCGATATCAGCGGCAACCCTGCAGCTAACATCTCCAACGGTGCTAGCCCAAATGTCTCTTCCTTTGATAAGAAAACACCTAAATCCGCAAGTTCATATTGTTCAATTATCTGCGCTTGAGACATCGCACCCATCCAATGAACTTTATCGCTAATATTTAAGTTTCTAGTTTTTATCTTTAATTCTCTCGAGTATTCATTATCATCTGGGCCAATAATAGTTAGCTCTACATTAATTGAACTACTCAGAGTTTTAGTTAACTCAATGATTAGATCAATTTGTTTACGAGGTGTTATCAGGGCACAAGTAACTAACCGAATTACTGAGTCACCATATGAGCAACTATTTTTCGCATGGAAGAACGAGCTATCAATTGGGTTGCCGATCTTAACTAACTTATGAAGGTGTTCTCCCTTCACTTCATCAAAAATTATATCGCCTACGCATGTGATCATGTTTGCTTTTGACAGAGTCATTTTTGGCAAGATTAACTCAAAAATTATATTGTTAAAAAAACCTCGTGACTTTCTCGCTATTTTCCCAAAAGAATGAAGTGTCAGTATGGATTTAACATTATTGAACGAAAATAGTGGGAGGCTTATTAAATGGCTATGTACTATATCCGGCTGAGATTCTTTTATTTTTTTGTATAGAAAGTAATTATGATAAACAAACCCAGGCACCGTAATCCCAAATAACGTCTCTTTTTCTGGGATAAATGTAAGCGTTACCCTTTCATGTAAAGCATACTGTTCAAATAATTCAACCTCCGTCGTACCCACTTTAATTGCAACTATTTCATACATATAGCCTTCTGGCGGCTTTTCTGCTAACGAACGAATGATTTGCTGACAAACACTATCTACTCCTCCTGCGTTTTCGCTTCCCCACTTGACTGTGCTGAGAGGAACAATAAGCAATATCTTTTTCATTACGTTTCCTTTAAGGCAACATTAAGAAATAACGCTGCCTTAATTAAGTTTGCATCACACCGCAATAAGACAGTGCAGATCAGTAAAAGCCATCTGTTTGTTAAGCGACTACGCCTCGAGTATCAATCACCACTTTCTTTGCAAAAGAGGTTTTATCTGCTGCTTTGAACTCTTTATGATCAACAAGAACAACAACAACATTGGCAATTTCCATCGCTCGCTCAAGTGTCACTAATTCAACACCCGCTTCTGCTAATTGGTTCGGTAAATCAGAGATATTCGGTTCAACAACAAGAATCTGCCCAATATCATCCTGAGCTAAGTTCGCTGTAATATCTAATGCAGGGCTTTCACGTAGATCATCAATGTCCGCTTTAAATGCAACACCAAGGCATGCAATTACTGGTTTTTTAAATTGGTCCGCGGCTTGTTTAACTTGCTCAACAACCCATTGTGGTTTGCCATCATTAACATTACGTGCCGCGGCAATCAGTTTTGACTCTTCTGGGCAACTATTGACTATGAACCACGGGTCTACCGCAATACAGTGTCCACCTACACCTGGACCAGGGTTTAAGATGTTAACGCGTGGGTGACGGTTGGATAACTTAATCAATTCCCACACATTAATTTTAAGTTTTTCGCTAATAAGAGATAGCTCATTTGCAAAAGCAATATTCACATCTCGGAATGAGTTCTCTGTCAGTTTCGCCATTTCAGCTGTACGAGAGTTGGTTACAATGCACTCCCCTTTAACAAACGTTTTGTACAGCTCCACCGATTTTTCACTGCAAGACTTGCTCATGCCACCAATCACGCGGTCGTTACTCACGAGTTCTTGCAATACATAGCCAGGTAATACGCGCTCCGGACAGTGAGCCACTTTAATATCGGCCCCATCGCCTTTCTGCTGTGGGAAAGTTAAATCCGGCCTTGCCTCTGCCAACCAACCTGACAGTTTTTCTGTTGCCCCTACAGGTGACGTGCTTTCTAGAACCACCAAGTTTCCTTTCTCAAGTACTGGTGCAATAGCTTTTGCCGCGGCTTCAATATAACTAAGATCAGGCTCGTGATTATCCCCTTTAAATGGAGTAGGTACGGCAACCAAAAATGCATCCGCAGATTCAGGTGTAACCGTAGCTTTCAGCTTTCCTGTCATCACCGCACTTCTGACGACAATATCCAAATCCGGCTCAACAATATGAATCTCACCTTTATTAATGGTGTCGACAGCGTGTTGATTGACATCAACTCCGATTACATCAATTCCTCGTGATGCAATCACTGCCGCAGTCGGTAACCCGATATACCCCAAACCAATAACTGAAACTTTACTAAACATTTTTTTCCTCAAATTTTATCTTGCTAAAATATCTGCGATACGCTGACTTGCTTGACCATCACCGTATGGATTGTGCGCTTGGCTCATCGATTCATAAGCCTTTCCATCTAAAAGCAATTGAGTTAGCTCTTCATAAATAATTTGTGTATTTGTACCGACTAGCTTAACGGTACCGGCTTGTACCGCTTCTGGTCTTTCCGTTGTATCTCGCATAACCAAAACAGGTTTACCCAACGATGGCGCTTCTTCTTGAATACCACCAGAATCCGTTAAAATGATGTGTGCTCTATCCATCAAATAGATAAAAGAGAGATACTCTTGCGGATCAATGAGGAAGATATTGTTAACGTCGCGCAATAACCGATTGATTGGCTCTTGCACATTTGGGTTCAGATGGACAGGATAAAGAACTTGGCATTCAGGGTGCTGTTTAGCGGTCTTCAATAATGCTTCACAAATACGTTCGAAACCTCCGCCAAAACTTTCGCGTCGATGACCAGTGACTAGAATGAGTTTTTTTTCTTTATCGAGCATTGAAAATTGTTGGTCCAACGTCTCTTTCAAGTATGAATCGCTGTTGATTTTATTGCGGATCATAAATAGAGCGTCAATAACAGTGTTACCTGTTGTGTGAATGGTGTCAGCGCTATAATTTTCACTTAATAAATTTTGCTTTGACGTCTCTGTTGGTGCGAAGTGATATTGAGTCAGTGCTCCGGTTAGTTTCCTATTTGCTTCTTCAGGCCAAGGCGAATAAATATTTCCAGTTCGCAAGCCCGCTTCTACATGGCCAACCGCTATTTGTTGGTAATAACAGGCTAGTGATGTAGCAAAAGTCGTCGCTGTATCCCCATGAACGAGAACTACATCAGGCTTGAACGTCTTTAAGACGCCCTCCATTCCATTTAAAATCTTAGTTGTCACGGTACTTAACGTTTGACCAGGCTCCATAATATTCAGATCAAAATCAGGCATAATTTCAAACAATGCCAAGACCTGATCAAGCATTTCTCTATGTTGTCCTGTCACACATACTTTCGTTTCAAAACGACTGTCTTGCTTCATTTTATGAACCAATGGTGCCATTTTTATCGCTTCAGGCCGTGTACCAAATGCAATTAGAACCTTTTTCACAATATCGACTTCCTGTTATTCCAATTAAAATACCTACTCAAGGTCGAGATTCACTTCACAACATTGAAATCAGTAGTTATCACAAATTTTGAGCACGCTACCGCCACTAGATATCGCCTCTAGAGTGCTATTTACAGCAGTAACAACATAATCATTGTTTATAAACACTTATATTTTCGCGCTCTGCATGAGATATTAGATCTCGCGCTAAGCAGTAAGTTTATTAAAGATCCCTTCAGAACCAACATCAATTAAGTCAAATGCTTGTTCAAAAAGTGATATCCCACCTTGGTATGGATCGGGGATTTCTGTTTCATTAATGAGACTATGGGATAAAAACAGAGATAATTTATATCTATATTCAAATGGACAAATATCAAAAAGGTCTGCAAGCGTTGATTTATCAACAGCTAAAATCAGATCAAACGTTTCAAAATCATCATTTATTATTCTCCTAGACTTTGAAACTAAAGGATTGTAACCACGATTATTAGCAACCAATATAGCTTTAGGATCGGGGTCCTTCCCTTGAATAAATTTTAAGACACCAGCACTATCAACTTTCCAGCATAAATCTCTCTGCTGCGCCTTTTGCCTCAAAACGGCTTCTGCCATTGGAGAACGACATATATTCCCAGCACATACGACAAGAATTGATAGATTTTTTCTTTCCATGACAAATAACAAGGTCCTAAATGATGATAATCGCTTCTTGAATATCCTGTGTCTTTTGATGGCAAGGATAATATCTTAAGACGCGACCTGAGTTTGTCTCATAATTGCAACTAACATTAAATATAAAGTTATTTTATGCTGACAATTTCATGCTCTAAGACTTGGAAGCAGCTTGTGTTCAAAATTTAACCATCAGCTTTGCAATCTGACTCAGTCATCTGCCCTCACCCGCCTCATCCATTCTTAAATAACATTAAAAGGCTTTATTTACAGTAAGTTATAACAAGTTCATTTTTTCAAAAACGCCTACTATTAAAGTAAAAAGTGAGCCTTGGTTATCATCTCCTTGATAAATTTCTCATCGAAATAAAATTTTTTAATTTATTATTCTGACTCTATTATTGATAAATCAACGCCTATTGTGCGTTGAATATTTGCTTGCTAGACTCATTTCGAAATAAATTCACCCCTTATTAAATAACTTATGGTGTTAAGATGAAAAAATTATACTCTTCGCTCTTGATTAGCTTTACCTCTTTATTTACGACAATGTCAGTTAGTGCCGATGAAACCACTCAACAAACATCTGCAAACATTGAACTATCAACCCAAAATATCCAAGAAACTGGTGGCTACTTATCTGCGGATATATTCATAAATAATAAAAGCAATGACTTCGAAAACATTAAATATTGGCTATCAGTAAAAGGCCCAAAAGGTTTATCTTTCCCTGCTAAATCAGTAGTGCAAGGCGATAACTCTAATATTGAGACGGTAGAAACTGGAAGTATTCTCAGTTTCAGTCGAGGAATTTGGATTCGTGATTATATGGAAGATGGCTTATATACTGTATCTATTGAAGGTGTAAATACTGACACCGGGGTAATATTTAAAGAGTCAAGCCAGTTTGTTAAGGGCGTTGATTTATTAAATCCAGCAGTTATTGACGGTCTAAGTTTACAAGTTTCTTTATCTATTGCGTCGAGTATTCCAAGTGATGGCGGTTACCTACCTCTTTATATTGATGTTCAAAATGCCAGAGAAATCCCTGCTAGTGTTGAGTTTTGGATAACCGCAGAAGGCCCTGACGGACTCAACATCCCAATTAACTCTAGACAAGCTCTAACTATTGACGGGGAAGACTCGTATACTAAAGCTCGTGGATTCAGATTCGATGCAAGTTATCCTAAAGGTGAGTATGTGCTCACTACGCAGATGTATGATGTAGCATCTGGTCAGCACATAGAGTATTCTCTAAGCGTATTCAAAGACTAATCGATACTAGCCTCAACTGGAATACTATTATTTCCCTCAATATCGATATCAATTACGTTTTTATCGATGAATAAAAACGTATATTCATCTCTATATGAATTATTCTTTATAGCGACGTTAGAAAATGACCAGCGCTCATCCTTTGTTATTGTACGGATCGCTGTTTGATATTGAGGGTTACTCACACCATCAAATGTGATGACTTGAAATTCATTGTTTGTTATAGATATATTTTCAATAGGGCTAGTTGCTTGTTCCCAATCAGAATAACTCTGCAATCTAATTCCTTGCTGAGAATAGCTAAACTGATTATGATTAATTCTCAATCCACCCCAACTAACCTTTCTGTCTGATCTAGAGTTTGGGTAGATATTCAACAAGAATCCATCAATGTTTGATAAATTGTTATTTTCAAAAAGAACGTCTGAGTAATAACTTAACTCCACGGCGCTTCCGTTAATATTATTGAAGTCATTATTTATAACTTTTGCATTCGACACTTCTGTTCTTGATGATAATTTAAGTGAACATTCAACAAATTGGTTTTCGATAATAGAAATATCATTACTCCCTCCGACAAATGTATTTTTGGTTGCTTGAGTCGTTGTTACTTGAGCACATCCCTGAAACTTATTCTTCATTACTATTATGTCTTCAGAACCAACGGCATATTTTCCTTCGTCAGGACTTGTCGTTATCCTTAATGCCGCATCACCAAAATGATAGAACTCGTTATTTACTATCATACTGTTTTTGGTACTGGCTAAGTACAGCCCCTGCTCTCCCCAAACTTGGTTACTGTTTCCATTATTCAATCCAGTAAATACGACATCAGAGATCATCAGATCTGTCGTGTGCTTAATATACAACAGATACTCACCAACAAAGTCATCGCACTTTGCCAGTTCAGCTTTTCCTGCCCCTATAATCGATATATTTCTTTTACTGAACAACGAAATAGTTCGACAAATATCATAAAGCCCATTTGGGATCATTAGCGTATCGTCATCATTTAATTCTGCTAACGCTGACTGAAAAGCTAAACTGTCATCTTTACCATCATCTGCTATGGCACCAAAATAGGTCACATCGTATACATTACCCTGTGCATTCATGATCGGTAGACTAAGAGATGCAAATAGTAAAATTAATCCTTTCATAATTTATAGCCTCAAAAAAACATACCAACCAACAGAGAATAGTAGCATATCAATCCGTATTTAATTTTTATTATTAATGGTGATAGCCTCTTAATTTAATTCTTATTTATGAAACATCTCATTAATGAGTCAATGTTATCCTCCTTTGCAGTTGAACTTTATCTACCTGATATAGACAATTCCCCTAGAGCATCCCCCTTAACCTGATTTGCTCATAACTACCAGTACTAATTTAATATTTCAGACACACCTATATTATTTTAATAATTATTAAACATGCGAATTAGAAGGAAGCTTTCATGTCGCTCAAGTATTTTATTCTTACCATAGGCGCTATATCGACAGCCCTATCCACAGCACACGCAGATACGATTCATTCGAATGAAATATATACAAATTTAAAATGGTCGTGGAATCAGAGTCAATTTGAGCCAAGTTCGGTTCAGGTAATGGCAACCCCTGTTGTCGCTCAACTCAATGACGATAATAGCGACAATATAATTGATAATAATGATGTCGCTGATGTCATCATCATCACCTTTAAGAACAAAGATTACGCGAAAGGCGGTATAATTCGAGCTCTAAGTGGCACGGACGGTGCTGAACTGTGGGCTTACAATAACGGTGCTATTATCGCTGATGCTCGTTATCCTCCTGCAGTTGCTGACCTTGATGGTGATGGCGTTGTGGAAATTGTCACAACCAGTAGCTCTAGCAACTTTATCAATATTCTTGATGTCGACGGCAATATAAAAAAACAAATTCCAAAGGTGGAAAGTGGGTGGAGATCTGTCGGTGATATCTCTTTAGCCGATCTAGATGGTGATGCCTCGATTGAGATTCTCTCAGCCAATGCTGTATACAATTACGATACTGGTTTAGTGTTCAGTCACCCTTGGGCTCCGTCATCGATTAGTGGTGATTTTAATGGCGACTCAAGAGCAGAAGTCTTTACTGGTGGTGCTTTATATCAAAGTAACGGTTCTTTCGATTGGCAATACCAGGCCAATGATACAGTCTGGTTCTCATCTTTAGTCAACCTCGATGACGATAAGCAACCAGAAGTTATCGTGTCTGTACCAGCAACGTATAATTCAGCTGAAAATAGTGTGTTTACTGTCTTGGAGCATGATGGAACTACAAAGTGGGAAGTGACCAACCTCGAAAATTCAGGGGGAGGCGTTCAAGCTGTATCAAATTTTTTAGGTCGTGAAACTCCAATAACAACAAGCTTGTCAAAAATTTTCGGTTACGCCAATTACCACAGCTCACCTTCAGCAACCATTACCATTGAAGAGAGTGATAAGCTTCGGATTCGTTCTGGAGCAGCTATCGATGCGATTGGGACTGCGCCTAGTTCAGTAGTAGGAGGTAACGGCGGGTATTTAAATAGCCCAATAGATCTCTCTCAAGTTGAAGCAATAGATATTACTTCAGGTCGATACTGGTGGGGGGGATATCATGTCCTTGCCTTAGATTTCTATTTAAAAGATGGCTCCCAAGTATCGATGGGCTCAAAACGTTACTACTCTCATCATATCAAAACTGAGCGAGTGACCGTGCCACACAACTCCTTTATCAAAAGTATCAATGTCTGGACATCATATTGGTTGGTCGATGGCTTGCAGTTTCAAATCGCATCAGTACCTGACAACCACGATGTCAAAGGCATCGTTTATGCGGGCTATTCAGCCGTGGATATGTATAATTTCAAAGGGGAAAAAGTGTGGTCAGTACCAAATGATGACATAAATAGTGGCAAAATTGGGGTATCCGCTTTCGATTTCGATAATGACGGCATTGATGAGGTGTTAGTTCAAGATCGTCAAACCGTTCGTATTCTTGATGGTCAAACAGGTCGTGTATTAAGCTCTATTGATAACTCTTCAGGTACATTGTGGGAATATCCAATTGTTGTCGATCTTGCAGGTGACGATAATGCAGAGTTAATTGTCGTTGCTAATGATTATGACCGTCCTTATGCAATAAATCATGGTGTCTATGTGTATGAATCTGCGGACGATGATAAGCCATGGAAAAATGCCACACGTATTTGGAACCAACACTCTTACCATTTCTCGAATATCAGTCAAGATGGGTCGATCCCAAGCAGTGCAACATCTAGCTGGTTAACACACAATACTTATCGTTCAAGCACCTTACGTGGCGTTGTAAACAATACGAAGTCTCCCATTTTTGGTCGCCAAACAGGAGAGATCTCTAACCATCATGTATTAAACGATCAAACGTTATTTGTACGTTCTGGTTTCGCGATTGACGCTTTAGGTACAAGCCTTGATCATTTAGCCGGTGGGGATGGTGGAGCATTGCGTTCGCCTGTCAATTTAGCTCAAGTTGAATCTATCCAAGTAACCTCTGGTGATTATTACTGGGGTGGCAATCATATTATTGCCTTAAAGTTCACCTTCAAAAATGGCTCATCAATTCTCATAGGATCTAAACATTACGCTTCAAACAAAGTCGTGGAAACATTCACTATTCCTCAGGGAAAGCAGATACAACAGATGAATATATGGACCAATGGTTGGTTAGTTGACGGATTACAATTTGAACTAAACTAACATCTAACCGTTAGAGACTAAAAAAGCCCGGCATTTGTCGGGTTTTTTATTAATGAAGTGAATACGGAGATCAAATAAACCGTTCTATTCTCTTTCCTCTCTACCTATGAACCTTACTGCTTTTTCTTTTTGCTGTAAGCTCGCTTCTTTCTTTTAAAAGCAGGGCGTTCAACCTTAGGAAGCTGCCTCAATGATTCTGGAATATCACCTGTTTTTACGGTGTGCATTAAGTGGTCGATTCGAGTTTCTAACGCTTGCATAAATGGCTGATAGGCTTGATTTCTTTCTGCCATTCCTTGAAGTTGATGTTCCCAATGCGCTGTCATATCGGGATAGGTAGACTCAGAAGGTAAAGCATGAATTAACCCACGACCCGCTTCGCTACTTAAAATGGTTTTTCCTTGGCGCTTGAGTAACTGTCTTTTAAACAAGGTATCAAGAATACCTGCTCGTGTCGCTTCAGTGCCCAATCCATCCGTCTCTTTAAGAATTTTCTTCAACTCTTTATCTTCGACAAATCGAGCTATACCTGTCATTGCTTGTAATAGAGTGGCTTCAGTAAAATGCTTTGGCGGTTCAGTTTTTCGGTCTTTAATCTCACCTTCTCGACATGTTAATACGCTACCTTTTGTTAAAGGTGGAACACTATCCACTCCTGCATTATCATCTTCAATTTTTCCCATCAAGGCTTTCCAGCCAGGCGACACCAATTGACGGCCTTTCGCAATAAACACACCACCAGCAATATCAAACACCAATTTAGCCTCTGCATAAACGGCTGATGGATAAAATTGCATCAGATATTGCCTTGCCACTTGCTGATAAATTTTCATTTCATCGGCAGACAAACTATTCATCGACATTTTCTTAGGCGTTGGAATAATGGCATGGTGCGCATCGACTTTTTTATCATTCCATGCTTTTGATTTAAGGGATAAATTAGCGTTTTGAACCGCTTCTGTTAACTCTTTACTGTTACTGCCTATCGCCTCACTCACCGACCTAGCTTGCGAGTAATGTTCCGTTGGCAAATAACGACTATCAGAACGTGGATAAGTGATCAGTTTGTGCTTTTCGTATAGTGACTGACAGACATCCAGCACTTGTTGAGCACTCATACCAAATCGCTTAGAAGCATCAATTTGCAGTGCAGATAACGAATAAGGTAATGGTGCAGATTGCTTGGTTTGCTTCTGTTCAGACTCAGTTACCGTTGCTGGTTGGTTCATTATTCGCTTAGCCACATTTTCCACAAGTTTACGATTCAGCACACGCCCTTCTTCATCCTGCCACGGTAAACAGGCTTCGCTCGGCTTCCAACGGGCCCGAATATCAAATTGCTGATTGCCATCTTGATAAGGGATCAAAGCATGTAAGGTGAAGTAATCTCTAGGAATAAAATTTTCTATCTCTTCATCTCGACGAACGACTAGCCCTAATATTGGTGTCTGAACTCGCCCAACAGAGAGCACGCCTTGATAACCAGCTTTCTGCCCTAATAGCGTATATGCGCGGGTCATATTCATGCCATACAACCAATCGGCTCGAGAGCGTGCTAATGCAGACACTGATAATGGAATGAACTCGCTGTTACTTCGAAGTTGTGTGAGTGCTCTTTTCACAGCAGGTAAATTTAAGTCGCTGATCAACAACCGTTCCATCGCCGATTTTTTTGTCTTACTCACTTTGCAGTAGTCAATCACCTCATCAACTAATAGCTGTCCTTCTCTGTCTGGGTCACCCGCATGAATGATATGTGTCGCCTCCTTGAGTAACTTACGAATAACCGTAAGCTGTTTACTCGATGTTTTACGCGCTCTTAATTGCCATTGCTGCGGCACAATAGGCAAATCATTTAAGTTCCACTTTTTATATCTCTCTTCATAGCAGTCTGGTTCTACTTGCTCTAACAGGTGTCCAATACACCAAGTCACGATATCCCCATTACCACAACGAATGAAACCTTGATCTTTTTTTTGAGGATTAGGAAGTGCCGCTGCAATAGCACGGCCAAGACTGGGTTTTTCGGCGATAATAAGACGAGGCATAGTTATGAAATTCTATTTTTGAGACATGTTAGAAACAGTTGAGGCCACATTATCTAATGTGGCCTCAACAAATCAAGAAAAACTGTTTGTTTATACAGTTATTGTTAATAATAGTTATAAATACTCGACATATTTATCTAAATCTCGCTCTTGAACTCGCATTGGTGTGCAACCCGGCGTGCCTAAGTAAAGAAAACCAACGATTTGATCCTCTCCTTCAAGACCGAAAGCTGCGCGAACTTGAGGGTGAAACATCCATTTTCCCGAGCGCCAAAATCCCTGAAAACCTTGTGCTACAGCAGCCATTTGCATTGCTTGAGCCGCACAACCAGCAGAAAGATGTTGTTCAAATGCAGGCACTTTATCGTGCTCCGTCACTTTCGCGATCACGGTAATGACCATGGGTGCACGAAAAGGCGCTTTCCCTACCTTTTCTATCACCGCATCTTCACTCTCATCAGAAACTGCCGCTTTCACTAAAATATCCGCTAACTTTTGTAGCCCCGCCTCACCTTGTGAAATCACAAATCGCCAAGGGGTTAACGCTCCATGATCTGGCGCTCGCAACCCTGCTCTTATGATATTTTCAAGCACAACACCTTCTGGTGCTGGTGATGACAATTTGGCAATTGAACGTCTATTTAGCAAGAGATCTAACGCATCCATAGTGAATCCTTATTTATCGCTTTGTTTTTCTTTTTATTAGGAAATATCCGATTTCCCTCACTCTAGCATAGAACATAAACGATAATAAGTCTCAATATGGGCACTTTAAACCTCAATACTATTTCAATAGCTTACAGCTTAATCGCCAATTCAACCCCTTGACGTATTGCTCTAACGGCATCCAGTTCACCGGCATGATCCGCCCCGCCGATTACATGAAGTTTTTCCCCTAAATCATGCCATTTGTCTTCAAAAGGACGAACTGATTCCTGACCTGCACAAATGACAATTTTATCAGCCTCAAGTAATTGTGGCTTACCTTTAATCGAAATGTGTAGCCCATCAGCATCTATTTTATCGTAGCTGACTCCCCCCATTAAGTTCACACCACGTTTTTCTAATGTGCGCTTATGGATCCATCCTGTCGTTTTACCCGGCCCTTTTCCTACTCGTCCTACTTTACGTTGTAGAACCCATACCGTTTTATCACTGAATGAATCTGGGTATGGATATAACCCCCCCGGATGTGACATCTCTTTATCAATGCCCCAATCATGCAACCAGTCATCTAAATTATGTCCGGCAGGCTCAGTTAACATGGTTGCGACATCAATACCTATGCCTCCAGCACCAACAATCGCAATTTTTTCACCTGTGGGTGTTTTTTCTTTAATCAATGTCTGGTAGTCGACAACTTTATCGGGATCATCAATACCTTCAATTTTTACTTTACGCGGTTCAACACCAGATGCCATCACCACTTCATCATAATCATTAAGCATCTCGAATGTCGCTTCAGTATCTAGCTTCAAATTCACGCCTGTTTGATCAATGCGATTAGCAAAATATCGAATCGTCTCCCTGAACTCTTCTTTCCCCGGGATCTGCATTGCTAAGCGAAATTGACCACCAATTCGATCATTTCGCTCAATGAGATCCACTTGGTGTCCTCGTTCCGATAATGTAGTCGCACAAGAGAGCCCCGCAGGCCCCGCCCCAATGACCGCGACACGTTTTTTTACTTCAGCAGGCTGAACGACAATTTCGGTTTCATGACATGCTCTCGGGTTGACTAGGCAACTGGCTCGTTTCGCTTTAAATACATTATCGAGACACGCTTGATTACAACCGATACAGGTATTAATAAATTGCGCATTATTTTGCTCAGCTTTTAATACAAATTCAGGGTCGGCAAGGAATGGACGCGCCATTGACACCATATCGGCTTGCCCAGTGCTTAATATTTTTTCGGCTTCGTCCGGCGTATTGATTCGATTACATGTGATCACTGGTACTTTTAGATAAGGTTTTACTTTTTCAGTGACCCAAGAGAATGCTGAGCGCGGTACTTGCGTGGCAATCGTTGGAATTCGTGCTTCATGCCAACCAATGCCCGTATTAATAATGGTGACACCTGCTTCTTCGAGTGCTTGCGCAAGCTCAACAACATCTTCGAATGTACTGCCCTGCTCAACCAAGTCGAGCATGGATAAACGGAAAATAATGATGAAGTCTTTTCCGACGGCGGCACGAATTGCTTTCACAATCTCTAATGGGAATCGAATGCGTTTTTTGTAGCTACCGCCCCAATCGTCATATCGCATATTGGTGCGTTTACAGATAAATTGGTTAATCAAATACCCTTCTGATCCCATCACTTCTACACCGTCATACCCTGCAAGCTGTGCAAGTTCGGCGCTGTTTGCGAAGGCATCAATGGTTTTTCTGATTTGACGAGGGCTCATTTCGCTTGGAGAGAATTTAGCGATAGGCGCTTTCATGCCAGACGCACTTTGAGCAAAAGGGTGCATCGCGTAACGACCAGCATGTAAAATTTGCAGTGCTATTTTCCCACCATGTTTATGCACGGCTTCAGTGACCACTTGATGAGCTCGCGCATGTTTTGGCTTACTAAACTCCGCACTTAATGGATGTAAACGTCCACGTAAGTTCGGAGAGAAGCCCCCAGTCACTATTAGGCCAACACCGCCTTTCGCGCGCTCTTCGTAAAACGCGGCAAGCTTTTGCAAACCTTCTTTATGCTCTTCTAAACCTGTATGCATCGATCCCATCAAAACGCGATTTCGCAACTGAGTGAATCCTAGATCTAATGGCTCTAATAAATGTGGGTACATGGCTGACATCACTTTTCATTCTAGTTTTTGTGGTCTGACCACAATATTACTCACCAGACAAAAAATCAAACATCCGTTTACAATTTTGTAACACTGATCATCTTGTTCTACTTTCAAATAGCAACAAAACATTGAAAGAGAAGCTAAAATAAAAACTAATGGTTGATAATCACATAGATAAGAATCAACGCTGGCGTGTCAATCTTGAGGTGGTTTGCTTCAAACAATTAACGTAGGATAAGTAACTAATATTATTGAGTTTACTCTCCAACTAATCATCAGCACTCATCCATATGAGTTGTGGGGACCCGATGAAAACAGTATTTAACTTTATACGCATGATTTTTAAAGGTATTTGGAAAGCCATTACTTTTATTCGTCTTGCTCTGGCTAACCTGCTCTTTTTGCTCAGTATTGCCATTGTTTATTTTGTCTATTTCCATGGTAATGCCGAACAACCGCAAGTACAGAAAGAGTCAGCACTGGTTCTTAATCTTTCTGGGCCGATTGTGGAGCAAAGTCGCCAAATCAATCCAATGGATTCAGTCACAGGCTCACTGCTTGGACAAGATCTTCCAAAAGAGAATGTGCTTTTCGATATTGTGGAAACCATCCGAGCCGCAAAAGACGATGAAAAAATCACAGGTATTGTGCTCGCCTTGCGTGAATTACCAGAAACCAATTTAACGAAGTTGCGTTACATCGCTAAAGCACTCAATGAGTTTAAATCTTCAGGTAAACCTATTTACGCCATTGGCGATTTTTATAATCAGAGCCAATATTATTTAGCCAGTTATGCCGATAAGGTTTATCTGTCTCCTGATGGTGGCGTAATGATCAAAGGGTATAGTGCTTACTCCTTATATTACAAAACCTTACTAGAAAAATTAGACGTCAATACCCATGTCTTCCGTGTCGGTACATATAAATCAGCCATTGAACCTTTCATTCGCGATGATATGTCAAAGGCAGCGAAACAATCTGCATCACGTTGGTTGACTCAATTATGGGGCGCGTATGTTGATGACGTATCCAATAATCGCCAAATAGATGTCAAAACACTGAACCCTTCAATGAAAGAGTTCCTTGCTCTGATGAAATCCGTCGATGGTGATCTTGCAGCTCTCTCTTTGAAACTAGGTTTAGTGGATGAACTTGCGACTCGACAACAAGTTAGAGCAGCAATGGCTGATGTATTTGGCAGTGATGGTAACGACAGCTACAACGCTATGGGGTATTACGAATATCGCACCACACTTGCACCACAGCTCAATACTGCGAGTGACGATATTGCAGTGATCATTGCAAGTGGCGCTATTCTTGATGGCCAGCAACCTCGCGGTACTGTCGGTGGAGACACAACAGCCGCTCTACTTCGTCAGGCTCGAAATGATGACAAAGTTAAAGCGGTGGTTTTACGTGTTGATAGCCCGGGTGGAAGTGCGTTCGCATCAGAAGTTATTCGCAACGAAGTTCAAGCGATTCAAGCATCTGGAAAACCCGTAGTTGTATCTATGTCTAGTCTTGCTGCTTCTGGTGGCTACTGGATTTCCGCGGGGGCCGATCAAATTATGGCTCAGCCGACAACATTGACTGGATCGATTGGTATTTTCAGTGTGATCACGACGTTCGAAAAAGGCCTTAATAAGCTAGGGGTATACACTGATGGCGTAGGAACATCACCATTCTCCGACGTTGGGATCACGAAAGGTTTATCCAAAGGCGCAGCCGATGCCTTCCAACTAGGAATTGAACATGGCTACAATCGCTTCCTTGGGTTAGTTGGTGAGAGCCGTAACATGTCGCGTGAACAAGTGGACTCTGTCGCTCAAGGTCGAGTTTGGACAGGCCAAGATGCATTGAAACATGGCCTGGTCGATAAAATGGGTGATTTCGATGATGCTGTTGCGCTTGCTGCTGAGCTCGCACAATTAAGTGAATACAATGTTTACTGGGTGGAAGAGCCACTTTCACCAGCAGAGCAATTTATACAGGAGTTTATCAATCAAGTTCAGATATCCGTTGGGCTAGATGTTAATTCTTTGCTTCCTGCGAGCATTCGACCTATCTCAGAACAATTAACTCAAGACGCTCAATTACTCAACAGTTTTAACGACCCTAAAGGGCAATATGCTTTTTGTTTAAACTGCCAAGTTCAATAATAGTTAACTGAGTATCAACTATCGAATAAAAGGGG
Organism: Vibrio sp. 03-59-1; assembly: GCF_013114135.1. Taxonomy (NCBI): domain Bacteria; kingdom Pseudomonadati; phylum Pseudomonadota; class Gammaproteobacteria; order Vibrionales; family Vibrionaceae; genus Vibrio; species Vibrio sp. 03-59-1. Next base: position 99,310 of record NZ_VTYA01000013.1, on the reverse strand, counting down.
CGTCTCTATGTGAGGCTCCCCTTTTTATTGCGTGACGATTGGATATATAATCGCAGCCCTGTTCCCTACATAACATTAAGTGATTTCAAGCTATGGCTAGAAAACATATCTATATCGCCTACACAGGCGGAACCATCGGCATGCAAAAATCAGATCATGGCTTTGTTCCTGTCGCTGGTTTCATGGAAAAACAATTACAAAGCATGCCTGAGTTTCATCGACCAGAAATGCCAGATTACACAATCCACGAATACGAACCTCTGATCGACTCTTCAGATATGACACCAATGGATTGGCAACAAATTGCTGATGACATTAGAGAAAACTACGATAAGTATGATGGGTTCGTTATTCTTCATGGTACTGATACCATGGCATATACCGCTTCGGCCTTATCGTTCATGCTTGAGAACTTAGGCAAACCAGTCATCGTAACGGGTTCACAAATCCCTCTGGCTCAGTTACGTTCTGACGGTCAAGCTAACTTGCTTAATGCGCTTCATATTGCAGCCAACTACCCTATCAATGAAGTGTCGCTCTTTTTCAATAATCAATTGATGAGAGGTAATCGTAGTACTAAATCTCACGCAGATGGTTTCAGCGCATTTACTTCACCAAACATGCCCGCACTACTAGATGCAGGGATTAACATCCAGATAAACAGCAGCATTACGGTCAACCAGCAACCTGAAGGCGCTTTTAAGGTTCACGATATTACACCTCAACCTATTGGTGTAATTACAATGTACCCAGGCATTTCACACGAAGTCATTCGCAATACATTGCTACAGCCTGTAAAAGCGATGATCTTACTTACTTTTGGAGTAGGTAATGCACCACAAAACCCTGAGTTGCTAAGCCACTTAAAAGATGCGTCTGAGCGTGGCGTGATAGTGGTCAACCTAACGCAATGTTTGGCTGGAAAAGTCAATATGGGGGGTTATGCAACAGGCTGTGCTCTTGCGGAATCAGGTGTGATTAGCGGCTTCGACATGACCCCAGAAGCGGCGTTAGCTAAGCTACACTTTTTACTTAGCCAAAACTTAAGCTATGACGAAATTAAAACCAAAATGCAGCAAGTTCTGCGTGGTGAAATGAGCCTATAAAATAGTATCCACACTACCGTCATGGCATACAAAAAAGGGTTGATGAATACGTTCATCAACCCTTTTCTATCTAAGTTTAGTATTAGAGATGACGTATTAGCCACGACTCACGTTCATTCTCACGATATCGCTTTGATCGGCTTGAAACTGTTTTTTTAATTCAGCTTTCGATTTAAAGCTAATATCGCCACCTGCCGCAACTGTCATATGTTGCGCATCTACATTATGCTTAGATTGATACAACATCACAGCTTGCATACATGAATCTCGCTGCTCTTTAGAAAGTGATGTACCCTCAGGCCACTTGCCTGTTTCTACAGCAAAATTTAAACGTTCGTAAACTTCAGGAGTCATCGCGTCGAGTAATTGTTCTGGGTTCATAATGCACCTTATATTGACCACTTGCAGACAGAACATAACCCGTTGATAAACTGAGTCAAGGATTGTTAAAAAAATAAGTCTATTCGATCACAAGAGAGTAACAATGAAAACTCTAAAATGGCTAGTCGCTCTTTCTGTGCCACTCATCGTTAGTGGCTGCTTTGAAAATAATAACACCACAGAAAAGCTGTGTAATAACAACCCAGATCTACGTTGTGACCAACTCAATATAAATGATGGTCAATGCCGTTTACCGAGAACGGATCTTATCTGGCACCGATTTGAAGTGAAGAAAAATCCAACGGATGACAATAAAATCAAAGAGTATGAATTTGTCGCCGCTTACAGTAAGTGCCTAGAACTCGCATCTCAAATCGCCCCTATCGATCAAACTCTTTTGAAACAAAAACGTTTTAACGCTCTAATACACAGCATCGCGGAGAAAGAACGTATTGCCGGAGAGTTAAAAAACTCTACCGCGCCCAACACGCTCTATTTTTTATGGAGCCAAATTGGCAGTGACAATGCACGTAGAAAATTTTTGCGCTTAGAAGGAACAAAACAACTCGAAACCGCTGAGCTACAGTACGCACTTGCGACCTTCTATACGACTCGTGATAAACCGAAAACCATTTTTTTATTACACAATGCCCTAGTCTTAACCAAGCCAGATAAATTAAATATCGAAATCGTAAAATCGCTTGCGAGTATTAACCAATCTCTTGGATATTCTGAGCACTCTTACATTTGGGCCATTGTCGGTAAAGAATTTGAAGTTCCCATTGCTTCTGAACGCGACTTACAGCGAATGTATGGTTTTGATCAAGAAAAAGTCGACCGACTCAACACCATCGCTGAAAATATCGCAGACGAGATAAAAGACGGTAGCTATTCTCGAAACATGCTGCCTAAAATAGACAAGCTGCAATAAATACTATGCAATCAGTTGAACCTATCGTTTAATAAAGCATTGAAAGAATGAGACAATAAGCGGTGAATTATTCACCGCTTTTTTCTTTTTTGTTGAAAACTAACGACACCGAGTTGACACAAAATCTTTCATTTGTTGTTGGAGGCCCATCAGGAAAAACGTGACCTAGGTGGCTATCACATGCAGCACAGCGGATCTCGACTCGCTTCATTCCGTGACTTGTATCCTCTAAATATCGGATCGCTTCATCATTGATCGGCGCATCGAAACTTGGCCAACCACAACCAGAATCGTACTTATTATCTGAGATAAACAGTGGCGACTGACAGCAGGTGCAGCAATAGATACCCGTCTCTCTATTGTGCAATAATTTTCCAGAAAAAGGCGCTTCTGTTCCTTGTTCCCGACAAACCTTATATTCGGTATCAGACAAGGCCTCACGCCAGTGTTCATCAGGCTTTCGCATCTTATTAACATCATTATTCATGTTAACATCTCTCCATATCTGCAATTAGTTCATTCATTATTTTGCATAAAAACTTGCACCAACGGCCTTTTGTAGCACATACTTTCTTTCCGTGACACATTGGACACAAAACATTTAAATTGCTTTATCATTTTAGGGCATTTTACCCCAACTGGAAGAGCCCCGAACAGGCGTTTACGTTCAAAAAGTAATCATTTGCATAAGAATGTTAAGAAAAGCGGTGCTTTTTTTTGACTTTAAACAAGTTAAGACGGATTATCTATTGCAGATGGTAACTGGGTTCTGTAATTTTACTACCAGTTATCTTAAATCAGAAATTAAGTTGTGGAGCAACATAATGACTATCAAAGTTGGTATTAATGGTTTTGGTCGTATCGGCCGTTTCGTATTCCGTGCAGCACAAGAACGTAATGACATCGAAGTTGTAGGTATTAACGACCTTATCGATCTTGACTACATGGCTTACATGCTAAAATACGATTCAACTCACGGCCGTTTCAACGGTACTGTTGAAGTTGAAGGCGGTAACCTAATCGTTAACGGTAAAACTGTTCGTGTAACAGCTGAGCGTAACCCAGAAGAACTTAAGTGGGATGCAATCAACGTAGACGTTGTTGCTGAAGCTACTGGTCTTTTCCTAACAGACGAGACTGCACGTAAGCACATCACTGCTGGTGCTAAGAAAGTTGTTCTTACTGGTCCTTCAAAAGACGCAACTCCTATGATCGTTATGGGCGTTAACCAAGACACTTACGCTGGTCAAGACATCGTTTCTAACGCTTCTTGTACTACTAACTGTCTAGCTCCTGTAGCTAAAGTTCTTAACGACAAGTTCGGTATCGAATCTGGTCTTATGACTACAGTTCACGCTACTACAGCAACTCAAAAAACTGTAGATGGCCCTTCTGCTAAAGACTGGCGCGGTGGCCGTGGTGCTTCTCAAAACATCATCCCATCTTCAACTGGTGCTGCTAAAGCTGTAGGCGTTGTTCTTCCAGAACTAAACGGCCTTCTAACTGGTATGGCTTTCCGTGTACCAACTGCTAACGTTTCTGTAGTTGACCTAACAGTTAACCTAAAAACTGCTGCATCTTACGAAGCAATCTGTGCTGCTATGAAAGAAGCATCTGAAGGCGAACTTAAAGGCGTTCTTGGTTACACTGAAGACGCAGTTGTATCACAAGATTTCATCGGTGAAGTTCAAACTTCAGTATTCGATGCTAAAGCTGGTGTTGCACTAACTGACAAATTCGTTAAAGTTGTATCTTGGTACGACAACGAAATCGGTTACTCAAACAAAGTTCTAGACCTAATCGCTCACATCTCTAAGTAAGCATTAGTTTAGACTTTCTTTGAAAGCTAACTTGAAAGGTTTTCGAATCTTTTAAGTATAAAGGGCGACTTAATTGTCGCCTTTTTTGTACCTGCTATTTAGCATTAACCTCAGAAATCAGAACTAACTGCTAACTGCTAACTGCTAACTGCACATTTTAAAGCTTAGGATCGTCTTGCAATATCTCGGTTCAATACTGCAAACACACATTTACTAAACTGCATTCGATTGCCCATGTGCACGTCGGCAATCGAATGCAATCTTACTCAAGGAGTATCTAATGACTTTACGCCACTTTCCAACAGTGTCAGTTCTATCTGACAACGTCACCATCATTGAAAAAAACGGTATTAAAATTGTTCGAGTGATCCACGAAAAAGCAGAAGCAGGTATTTCTTTGCACGGTGGGCATGTCTTATGGTTCAAACCTCAAGGACAAGATGATGTCATTTGGCTAAGTGACAATGCAGAATTCGATACTGAAAAAGCATTTCGTGGAGGCATTCCTATCTGCTGGCCTTGGTTTGGTCGCATCGCCGCACCTGCTCATGGTTTTGCACGTACGAGCCAATGGACACTGATCGATCACCGAGAAAACCATCATGGCGTCATCGTTAGCCTAGGGCTCGAACAAAATGAGCGCACTCTTGCCATATGGCCGCATCAATTCCAAGCCCGCGTAAACATCGAAATAACAGAAACACTGAAAGTCACTCTGGATGTCAGCAACACCGATACCAAGCCATGGGTTTTCTCAGGAGCCCTCCATACCTACCTCAATGTTGGTGATATTCACCAAACTCAAACTACCGGTATGGGTTCTGAATATATTGATAGCCTACTTGATGCGAAAGTATGCCAAGGTGGAGATGTGCTAACACTCACCGATACCATTGATCGCGTTTACACCTCTCCAACGGATCAGATTGAAGTTCAAGATGACCAGCTACAACGCACTCTTGTGGTTAAAAACCAAGGCGATAATTCAGCAGTATTATGGAACCCGTGGGCTCAAGGCGCTCAAGGTATGGCTGATATGACTGATGACGGCTACTTGACCATGTTATGTGTAGAATCGGCTTTACATGCCCCAAGCATCGAAATGGGTAAGACATTGCAGCCAGGAGAAAGCCACCAACTCGTTACTGAAATTTTAGTTAAATAATCCAATTGAATAACTCAGTAAGCATAAAAAATGTTAATTGAATAAAATGAATTCGGCGAGAGAGCGTCGCCGTATTTATTGGTGACATGAGGCGCGGTTTTGGTAAACTTGCGCCTTATTTTTTAGTAGCAATATAACTCCCAAGGATCGTTATGGCTTATCAATGCCCACTATGCCAACAGGCTCTTTCGCAAGTAGACAAAACCTTTAAATGCGTCAAGAACCATCAATTTGATTTGGCAAAAGAGGGGTATGTAAACCTGATGCCGGCACATCATAAGCACAGTAAAAATCCAGGTGATAATAAGGAGATGATGCAAGCTCGTCGACGTTTTCTGGAAGGAAATCACTACGATCCTATGCGTCAAGAAGTCGCTCGCCTATGCCAATCATATTTAGCAGATACCAACCATCAACTTCTTGATATAGGTTGTGGCGAAGGTTACTACACCGATCAGATCGAACGAAGCATCACGGCTCAATCCCCAAATGCTCGCGTATTTGGACTCGACATCTCTAAAGTTGCCATTCGTTATGCAGCTAAACGCTACACTAATTGTCACTTCTCAGTAGCCTCAAGCCATCGCTTACCTTTCGCAGATCATTCTCTGGATGCCATTTTACGTATCTATGCCCCATGTAAAGCCGATGAGCTTGTACGCTGCGTGTCTGATCATGGTGTTGTTATCACCGTAACACCTGCTGGCCGTCATTTATATCAGCTTAGAGAGCGTATTTATGATGGAGTAAAGCTACACAGTGAAGAAGCAGAAGAGATTGAAGGCTTTGCGCTGGAGCATCAGCAAAAATTGAACTACATGATGGATTTGCCAGGCCAAGAGGCGTTCGACTTATTACAAATGACCCCTTTTGCTTGGAAAGCCAGCGATGAACTTCGACAAGAACTTAAATCAGCATCACTATTTCAGTGCGAAGCTGATTTTATGCTTAGAGTCTACCGCAAACAGTAAGGCTTTTATCAAAAAGTCAAAAAGGCTTTTGCCATTATTTGTCGAGAATAATTCTCATTATTATTGATAAATATAATCGCCTCCATTATTATCACCATCTTATTTTTTGGAGGCGGCGCATATGCGTATTATTTTTGTTTTTCTCACCACTCTACTCACAGGTTGCTCAGTAGCGTCTATTTTTACCCCACAATCTGAAAACGTGTCCCACTCGGCTTCCATCACTGCGGTTCAAAATCAGCAAGTCCACACATTCTACGACTATCAACTTACCACTCCGACTGGCCAAATACTGTCAATAAGTGCGCTTCCTGAGCGCATTACTGACGCCGATGTCATTTTAATTGGCGAGTGGCATACGCACTCAGCGATACACCGTTTTCAAACCGATTTGCTCAAACAGCTAAATACTCAAAAGGCCAATATCACTCTGTCGATGGAGCAATTCTCACGAGATTCACAGCCTGTACTTAATCAGTATCTTGCAGGTGAGATTGGCGAACAACCATTTACGAAGCAAGCGAATGCATGGCCCAATTATGAAAGTGATTACCGTCCTCTCATCGAATATGCTAAGTCGAATCAGCTAGATGTGATCGCAGCAAACGCGCCAAAAGCCATCGTTCAGTGCATTGGGAGAACAGGGCTAGAATATTTAGAGACGCTTCCGGTTCAACAACGTCGTGATATTGCTGAAACGGTCGATAATTCTGCGTCTGAATATAAAGAAAAATTCATGGCATCACTGCACCACGGAACGCCAGAACAAACAGAGAAACAATATTCCGCTCAGATTAGCTGGGACGAAACGATGGCAGAAAGTATCACCAATTACTTGTCACAGAACCCTGGCAAACAAGTGATGCATATTGCAGGAAAGTTTCATACTGAGGGTGGATTGGGCACCGCAACGTCAATCCTCAATCGAAATCCAGCATTAAACGTTGTGGTGATCACGCCAGTCACTCAACTTCAACCCAGCAGCCCAGATTATCAACTACTCGTTCTTGATCCCCCAACCCGTTTTGTTAAACCTGAAAATAGAATGGAAGCTTATAAAGCTCTCAGCCAACGTAACAAAGATCTGAAGTGTGACTAGCCCTTAATGATATTTCTCTTGGTGCCTATTCACTTAATGAGTAACAGGGCCAAGAGAAACGTCTATTTCCTTTCTAAGACTCAATCCTCCTCCTCTTACCAATATCCATACGTTCAAGATGGCTCATTTTTTGCATATTATCTTTTGAGCGTTTTTTATCCAAATTGAATCTAATTTACACAAGTTTTTCACGAACCTGTCGATATATTATCTGAAGGTTAGGAAAGGAGAGCACCATGACACCTGTAGGTATGAGTTCAGCAACAGTTAACACTCAGCAACAGATCAAGCCTCAAATAGGCAGCGATAAATCCAGTGCCGTTGCTACCTCGTTGAAAGTAGAGAAAAATACTGTCACATTATCCAATGAAGGTAAGGCTCTCCTTGCCGCTTTACAAGAGATTGATAAAGAGAGCACTAAACCAGCAGAAGATAAAACGGTTGGAGAAAAAGTGGAGGCATTCACACATGGCGCACTTGGTATGGATAGTCCTGAAAAAATAGAAGAGGAGCAAGACAGTTCATATTCGGCAGGGCAATATCTTTCCGCAGCGGTAACCGTTGGCGGCATAATTTTAGCTTTAGCGTAACTCAGCTAAGTCGGGTTAACTGATTCGAACGATCTATTACACAACCTTATACGCTAATTTCGTTAATGGGTATCTCACCCAGAATTTGCCGTGAACGTAAACTCTTCCTTTTCTTAGCTTCCTCCCTCAAAAACAACAATCTCACACGGCAGCCATCACCTTACTTGTAAATAGCACAAACCGATAACCCACTCCTTGAATTTTCTTTTCTGTCATAATAGTTTTCTATTAGTTTATTAAAACTGTCACATATCAATGATTAACTAAGCCCGCTTTTATCAATAAGGAATAGAAAATGAAGCCGTTAATCAAACCACTTATCTTAGCCGCAGCAACCTATACGCTCTCCTTCTCTGCTCTATCTGCTGAGATAAAAAATGTCATCCTAATGATTGGTGATGGCATGGGACCGCAACAAGTTGGTTTACTTGAAACATACGCTAATCGAGCGCCGCACTCCGTATATAAAGGAGAAACAACGGCTATCTATAAGCTCGCTCAACAAGGCGTAATTGGATCATCATTAACTCATCCAGAAGATGCGATTGTGGTTGATTCCGCGTGTTCAGCTACAATGCTAGCAACGGGTATCTATACGGGTTCAGAGGTTGTCGGTATCAACTCAAATGGCGATCATGTTGAAACCGTATTAGAACAGGCAAAACGCATGGGGAAAGCGACTGGGTTGGTGTCAGATACACGTCTAACTCATGCCACTCCAGCCTCTTTTGCGGCTCATCAACCTCATCGTTCTTTAGAGAATGATATTGCATCAGATATGCTACATACTGGTGTTGATGTCATGTTATCTGGTGGTCTGCGTCACTGGATCCCTAAATCAACGAATGACAAAAAACAAACTTATAAAGATCTACAAGCTCTGACTGGCGGTGATGTATACCTTAAATCAAAACGCAAAGATGAGCGAAATCTACTCACTGAAGCCCAAACCGATGGCTACAGCTTAGCATTTAACAAGACCATGTTAGACAATACTCAAGGCGATAAACTGTTAGGGCTTTTTGCCTATTCAGGAATGAATGACGGCATCGCTTATACCAATTCCAAAAACGATCCGAACCGCACTCAACCTTCGCTTAAAGAGATGACAAAAAAAGCACTTAGTGTCTTATCAAAAGATGAGGATGGGTTTTTCTTGATGGTTGAAGGTGGACAAATCGACTGGGCAGGTCATAGCAATGATGCAGGTACAATGCTGCATGAAATGATTAAGTTTGATGAGGCGGTAAACTCGGTCTACCAGTGGGCTCAAGGTCGTGAAGATACAATTATTATCGTCACTGCCGACCATGAGACAGGTTCATTCGGCTTTAGTTACTCTTCAGATAAGTTACCAAAACCAGAAAAACGCACTGGCGAAGCTTTTGAGAAACGCAGTTATGCCCCTAACTTCAATTTCGGAAAGTTTGAAATTTTAGATGGCCTGTACAATCAAAAACAGAGTTATTACGGCATGATCAGCGCATTTGAAAAACTCGATAAAGCCCAACAAACACCAGCAAAACTGGCAGAGATAGTGAACCAAAATAGTGAATTCCCAATTACAGAAGCTCAAGCGGCAAAAGTAATGAAGAGTAAACCCAACCCATATAGACTTGCTGGCCATAAATATTTAGATGCCGAAAATGTACCAGCGATAAACGACTTTGATGCATTTTTCCCTTACAACGACCGTGGTAATTTACTCGCAAGAGAACAAGCAACTGGCCAAAACACCGTTTGGGGTACTGGTACTCATACGCACACGCCAGTGAACGTTTTTGCGTGGGGACCAGCAGAAAACATTATCCCAGTGTCAAAAATTATGCACCACTCTGAACTGGGGCAATATATTAAAGACCAAGTAAAATAATCAGGTCAAAGCGCTCTGAACGGAGCGCTTTTTACTTTAGAGTAGCCATACCGATAAAGTAGTCATACAGATCATATGGAAGAAAGCGTCTGTTACACACCTATTCAGGATTCTTGCTGACCTTTCACCATATGCAGATGAACATCTTGCTGTGGGAATGGAATCGAGATCCCCTCACGATCAAACCTCAGTTTAACCTCTTTCGTTACGTCCCAATACACATCCCAATAATCCTCAGTTTTCACCCAAGGGCGGACTATGAAATCCACAGAAGAAGTGTTCAACGTATGTACTTTAATTGCGGGCTCAGGCGTTCGTAACACAGCAGGATGGGTGGTAACAATGTCAGTCAAAACAGACTCCGCTTTTAGCAAGTCATCGCCATAGCCAATACCAAAAATCATATCGACTCGGCGAACTCTTTCATGCGTCACATTCTTAATCACATCACCCCATATCTTACTATTGGGCACAATAATAATTTGGTTATCAAAGGTTTTGATTGTGGTGTTAACCAAGCTCATATGGCTCACCTTACCATCGACTCCACCAGCAAAAACAAAATCGCCAACATCAAATGGTTTATAAATCAGCAGCATCATACCTGCTGCAAAGTTCGATAACGTATCTTGCAATGCAAAACCGATGATGACACCCGCGATACCGAAACCGGTCAGAACTGGTGTTAAATTAAGCCCTAATTGAGATAGCCCGACTAAAATACCGAGAACCCACACCACATTGCCCGATATGGTGATAAAAAAGTTCTGCATCAATTGCGATAATTTCAGGTTTTTTGATACAACCGCTTTGCTAGTGATCTTACGTACTAACTTTGCCGCAACACTGCTTGCAAACAGAATGAATACAAACACAAATAACTGGAAGACGTGCTGAGGCGCATTGTTCGCCACCCAACTCCAAAGGTCCGAAGACCAATTTGTCACCAAAGACCAGAGCACTTTACTGTCGAGTAAATCCTGAGTGATACTTCCCGTCACTTCAAACATCAAACGCTTATATTCTGAGGTATCAATATCAAGTTTATCGGCAATAGAGAGTATGGAGCGCAAACTATCAACCGCAATATCAAGTCGTTGATTGATGACTAACTGGCTCAATTGAAGCGACGCTTTTTCTGATTCAGGGCTCACCGCTAACTGTTTACCGACACTTTTGACCTGTTGGTTAAAATATTCAACAGATGCATAAGTCAACCTTAGCCGCTTCACTACAAACTCCCGATACATTTTCTCCGGTTTGCTTTCGTCCACCCCGAGGGTTTTAAGCCATTCGATATTTTGCCAATTAGCCTCCACAACCGTATCAAGATAGGTTTGCAACTCTTGAGACTCGTTTAGCATTGCAAGCCGTTGTTCATCCGTGGCGGCATTTATTTTTTCATTAAGCGCTCGGATTTTCTCTTCTAAATAAATCGCAGCGCCTTGGGAGTATTTTTGCTGCATTTTAACTTGAGAAATCAGTTTATCTTTAGGGATGGTTCCTCGGCTAACCGCTCCAGCCAAAAAAGAGCGTAGATCATCATTTTTTTGGAACAGTTGAAGTTGAATCGCGTCTTTCTCATTACCTGTTGCGGTAGTTAATGCATTCGATAACTCTTGAATATCCTGATTAACTTGCGCAATATTTTGCTCCACTTTCGATAAAACCGGAGCCTCAACCTCTTCCTCGGCTAAGGCTCTAGGCATAACAAAAGTGGCAAGTAACACCAACAAACTAAAAAAAGAGAAAATTGAATAGCGACGGAAAAACGGTTCCATGACAACCTCACCTATGACAAGTCTTTGTTTCATATAGATAGTCTAAGTGTACACCACGAGTTCTAAATAAGTGGTGAATATTCGTTAGAGTTTAGTGAATAGTATTTGGGTGGACGAGAACTGGCATGAATCGAAAAAATAAAGCCAGTGGAATTATCCGCTGGCTTTATTTTAGAAATTTGGCTATCTATTGGGCTACGATATATCTTAGTGCATGTCTTTAGTTACGATTTGGGTGATTCAAAATGTGGTCCTCCCAATCAACCACATCAATTTCATATACTACTTTATTTCGTACACTTTCACCCTCTGCGTGCATTGCAGATTTTGAACCTGTGATCAGTGGATGCCATGCAGGTAAAGGTTTTCCTTCCGCTAGCACTCGGTAAGAACAGGTTTCAGGCAACCAGTTAAACTCGTCAACTTTATCGCGAGTTAGCTTCAAGCACTCTTCACCAGATTCAAATCGGTTTGGGTAATCTTTACATGAACAGGTTTTGCTATTGAGTAAGCTGCACGCAACGTTGGTGTAGTAAACATCATCGCTATCTTCATCCATTAATTTATGCAGGCAACACTTCCCACAACCGTCACAAAGAGATTCCCACTCTTGTTCAGTCATTTGTCCTAGGGTTTTCTCTTGCCAGAATGGAGTGCTCATCAGTCTACTTCTTTACTTATTACGTGGGAGGCGATTTATACCGCTATGACACACAAAGTGCAAGGATAAAAAGTTATCCTCCTTGCTGTGCGCATGGATAATTTCTGCTACTATCGCGCCCCTTAATCATTTCAACTGGTACTTATTATGGATTGCAGACTCGGATGTGGCGCTTGTTGTATCGCCCCTAGCATATCTTCTTCTATACCAGGGATGGAAAACGGAAAGCCAGCAGGAGTTCGTTGTATTCAACTTAACGATGACAACTTGTGCAAACTCTTTGGTAAGCCGGAACGACCAAAGGTGTGTCACGCTTTTAAAGCTTGTCCGGATGTTTGCGGGAAAACCAATCAACAAGCACTAGACAACATCACGGAACTCGAACGAATCACCTAAAAAAATGCCGCTCTCGTTGAGCGGCATTTTTAGATTCGTTGTCGACCCAGTAGCGAATGAGACAATGTTGTGCCATCCACCAACTCTAACTCACCACCAACAGGAACACCGTGAGCGATTCGACTTGCGCCAACTTCATGGGCATGGCAAAGCTCAGCAATGTAGTGAGCCGTCGCTTCCCCTTCAACCGTTGGGTTGGTTGCTAAGATAACTTCTGAGATATCTCCACGACGTAAGCGATAATCCAGCGTATCTAAACCAATATCGCTCGGACCAATCCCATCTAATGGAGATAGGTGCCCCATTAAAACAAAAAATCGGCCTGAGAACTGGCCTGTCGCTTCAATGGCTGCGATGTCAGCAGGGCTTTCCACCACACATAACTGTCCATTTTCTTGGCGCTTTGGATTCGTACAGATATGACACGTTTCTTCTTCTGTAAAAGTTCGACACTCATTGCAATGCCCTATTTCAGTCATTGCTTGAGAAAGTGCATCCGCGAGTTGCAGACCACCTTTTCTGTCTCGCTGTAACAAATGAAAGGCCATACGTTGTGCCGACTTGGGACCAACCCCAGGTAGACAGCGTAAGGCCTCCATCAAATGCTCCAGCATATGGCTAGTACGCATTATTTATATCGTTACTCTTAGAATGGCATCTTCATGCCTGGTGGTAATTGCATACCGCCAGTTACTGAGCCCATTTTTTCTTTTTGAGTCTCTTCAACGCGACGAGCAGCATCGTTAAATGCAGCAGCAATAAGATCTTCAAGCATCTCTTTGTCGTCTTCCATCAAGCTTTCGTCGATTTCAACACGGCGAACGCTGTGGCTACCAGTGATAGTAACTTTAACTAGACCAGCACCTGACTCGCCTGTTATTTCCATATTTGCAATTTCTTCTTGAAGCTTTTGCATGCGATCTTGCATTTGCTGGGCTTGCTTCATTAGGTTGCCCATACCGCCTTTACCAAACATGTTAATCTCTCTGGTTTATTGAGTTATGTTCAAATAGATGGGGTTGAATCATCGACTATTCAACCCGCATTCTGCGTTAAATTGGTCGAACACTATCGCGATCAAGCTCTGCCGCAAAGCGTTTTTCAATAAATTGTACGACTGAATCACTTTCTAAGCTGACAAATGCTTGTTGAAGCTTCGCTTGATAGAGTTTTTCGCGTAGTTCCAAAGGTGTTTCACCTTCGTCACTGATCGTCACCGTTAGATGACACTCTTCAGCGTACGCAGTGTTCAGTGCTTGTAGTAGTTCACTCTGTGCACGATCGGTATTCAAGTGGGCTTGTGTCGCCCTTAAGTGAAGTTCAATCGACAAATCTGTTTTCTTAAATGACGAATTCAATGCGAGCTGCTCAACCAATTTAGGAATGTTTAACCCTTGAATGGTTGCAGACCAAGCATCTTCCCCCACAGATTCTTGCAGTAATTTTTCCACCATTTCTGGGGTTTTAATATGCTCTAATGCATTTTTTATCTGAGTCGGTGTAAGCTCTTTTTTCTCTTCAGCCACAACAGGTTTAGATGGACGCCAGCGATATGCTTCATCATCTGGTTTTTTATCTGTTTGCGGCGCATGAGTTTGAGAAAGTGGCGACACCAACTCAGAATTACCGTGCTTTTGCGCTACACGGTCTAATACTGACGTTTTTGCTGATGCCGCTTTAGCCTTTTTTACTGGAGAACCAGACGTTGGCTTGTCGCCGCTTTGATTTCGACGCTGAGAGCGTAACTGATGACGAAGGCTACTCACAGGGGACGCAGGCGTATTGCTCGCGGGTGCTTGAACAGGCCATTCAGCCGGTCTCGTTACAGGCGACTCTTGTGCTGTACCTGAATTCGCATAGGATTCATTCGCATGCTTGCCATCAGAATACGAGCTATCAGGGTACGGACTATTTCCATATTCTGGTGGTACGTTCCCATGATGGTAGTCACTCGGAGGAACATCATCATACTGCGGAACCATCTGATCATAATGCGGATCAGAGACAGGGGCTTGCGAAGCTTGATTGTACTGAGCTTGCGATTGCGGCGTTGGCACAGCCTGTCGTGGACTAGATGGTGCAGGAGTAACAGGAGCTGGCTGATCTTGACCAACAGACTGAGACGGTGCTCTTTGAGAAGCACTCGGCTGAGGCTCAGGTTTGCTGCGTAGCTCTTGCTGACTTGGCGCAGTTTCCAGTACAGAAGCTGCGGTATTGTCGCTGCTCGTAATAGCACTTGCTTCGACGTTTTGTGCAGGGCGAAATGCCATCATACGTAAGACAATCATCTCTAACCCAACACGTTCAGTTGGAGAGAGAGGTAAATCCTCACGACCTTTAAGTGCAATCTGATAATAGAGCTGTACGTCTTGCGGCGTTAAGCTTTTAGCCAACAACTCAATTTTAGCCGCATCAGGTTGGCTTTGATCCAGTGTTGATGGTAAAGCTTGGTACATAGCAACACGGTGCAACTGAGTAGACAACTGGCGCAGTAAGCCATCCCACTCAACACCATTTTCCGCAAGCGTTTGGATACTATCCATTGCCACTTGAGCTTGCTTGCTGCTAATCGCCTCTAACAAATGGATCGCTTGATCGGTATCAAGCGTACCTAACATATGAGCAACCGTATCAGTGATAATACTGCCATTACCCAAAGCAATCGCTTGATCAGTCAAGCTCAACGCATCACGCATACTGCCGTCAGCAGCGTGCGAGATCATGCCTAGAGCACGAGCATCTGCTGTGACTTGCTCTTGTTCTAAAATTCGGTCTAACTGCTGGTGAATATTATCAACGCTGATTGGCTTCAAATGGAATTGAAGACAACGAGATAAAATCGTCACCGGCAGTTTTTGCGGGTCTGTGGTCGCAAGAAGGAATTTCACATATTCTGGCGGCTCTTCTAACGTCTTTAAAAGCGCGTTAAAACTGTGCCTTGAGAGCATGTGAACTTCATCGATCAGGTAAACCTTAAATCGACCACGAGCCGGTTTATACTGAACGTTGTCGAGTAGTTCTCGAGTATCTTCAACCTTAGTACGAGACGCTGCATCAATCTCTAATAAATCAACAAATCGCCCTTCATCAATTTCACGGCATGTAGAACATTCACCACAAGGTTCGGAAGTAATTCCCGTTTCACAGTTTAGCCCCTTAGCAAAGAGGCGACCGATGGAGGTTTTTCCCACACCTCGAGTGCCACTGAACAGGTAAGCATGGTGCAACCTATTCTGGCTAAGTGCGTTCTCCAATGCTGTAAGAACATGGGCTTGACCAACCACTTCATTAAATTTGGTTGGACGCCATTTTCGCGCTAAGGCAAGATAACTCATTAACTAATTTCCAACGAATTTGTATATAACAACGTTTTCATTCTTACGATTGGCAGATTAATGCCCTTCAAATTCGCAAATGCTGTATACGTTCAGGTCTAAACCTTGAAGGCGCTTCTCACCACCAATTTCTGGCAAGTTGATAACAAAAGCAGCATGCTCCACCACACCACCTAATTGGCGGATAAGCTTAGTTGTCGCTTCAATAGTGCCACCAGTCGCCAGCAGGTCATCAACAACAAGAACTTTATCACCTTCCACAATCGCATCTGTGTGAATTTCTAGTGTATCAACACCATACTCTAGCTCATAAGTTTGCGCGATAGTGTTGCGAGGCAGTTTTCCAGGTTTACGAACTGGGACAAAACCAACCCCTAATTCTAAAGCAAGAGGAGCACCAAATAGGAACCCACGAGCTTCCGTTCCTACCACTTTGGTAAAGCCCATGCCTTGGTATTTTTCTACCAGCAATTGAATTGTTGCGCGGTATGCCGCTGGGTCTTCCATCAAGCTTGTTACATCACGGAATAAAATGCCCGCTTTTGGGTAATCTTGGATGCTTTTGATGCTTGATTTGATCAGAGAAATTGTTTCTGTAGTCATAATAATAAATTTACTTAGATTGGCTCATTACATCCTAAATATTATTTTTTTATCGCAAGGGGTAAAGAACGGTTAGTTCTCAACAGTTATCAATAAGGCTGAATATTCATAATGCTGAAAAAACAAACGCCCACTTCGAAAAGCAGGCACATTTCTACGTAATGCTAGTGATTTTCTTGCCGGTTAGCAACTGGCTCGTGCACTGGGATACGAACAAACCAAGTGATCAGCACCACAAGCATAGCAATCAGGGTAAATTTCACCCAAAGAATCGGGGCAATGAAGATAGAAAAAGAGAAACTCAACAGAATGAGAACCAAACCGCGCATTTTAACTTTGCTCGTAACAGCGCCGTTTCTTTGCCAGTTTTCTAGAATGGGGCCAAGCGTTTTTTGAGTATGCAACCAGTGATGGAACCGAGGACTACTGCGGACAAAGCAAGCACTAGAAAGCAATAAAAAGGGTGTGGTAGGTAAGAGTGGCAGCACGATCCCCACGATACCCAGTAGAAGACTAAGGCCACCAATCACATTCAATCCTAAATGCCGAATACTGATGATGACCTCCTATCTGCTCAACATGAGCTTAAATTGACGTAGTATCGCTTAAAAAACAGCGTAACCATTGAATATACGAATCCACGTCAGTGTTGCAGGTAGTGTCGGAATTAGCAATGCTGCCACTAACCCCAAAAAATAAAAAATATTATACGGTTCGTTAAATGTTTCGTTGTCTGCCATGAGCTCTTCCAGATGTAGATGTTTCACTTTTCCACTCAATACCGTTAACCAAAAGTTAATGGGTTGAGTGTTAATTGTTTTAGGTGGCAGACTATACCTGAAAGCAATTAACAGAAAAACCGACGCTATGTAAGGTTATTACTATGTAATATTGCTATTTATGTATCTTGCTATGAAAGACTATTGGCTAGAGCCTTGATGAATATCTAAACTAAAGCTGCTTGCCCCCAACTTACTCAATGAGAGCTGGCAGCCAGACTGAATCGGTAAATCCATTGTGATGAAATTTTTAACGCAATTTTCCCCTAACCGAACTCCCGCGGGAAGGTGCTGACTTACATATCCATTTGACCACTGCCCATCTAAACCCGCAGGTAAGATAGACAACGTACCTTGCGATAAATCAGCGACACCAAATAACGCCTCAACTGGCGCAGCACACTCTGAACAAGCGAGCCCTTTCTCCAGAATTTCCGCCATATCTTTGAGATCGGCATTGAAGCACTTCAAATTACGTAAGTAATCATCAAAAAGTGCACGAACTAGCAAAGTCGTGGCAACTCCACCCTCCTCTATTGAAGAGGAATCGACGAGATAAAAAGCAAACTGTCCGTTGATCAACCAAGCATAATCAAAAACCAACGGCATGTTATCGATTGACTGTAATAATCGATAACTGCACTTCCAGCTGCCTTGAGATGTATCTTTGTCGGGTAACAACGCATGAAGCAAGCTACGAGCCGAGGATGGATTATTCTCTAAATACTCTAAATGCCAATGCAATTCTTGATCCGCTGGTATGTCACCACCATCATCCACGCGAAACCATTGGCTGGCAAAATCGCGCTGATCGGCGAGGTGGTTAAACGTATCCTCTAAGGTATTTTCAATTGCAGAGGTTAGATGCTCATGGTTATCGATGGGTTTGGGTAAAAAATCTTTAATCCCGAAACGCAATGCTTTGGCAACATCTGACATCTCTTCTGTTGCAGAAACAACAATCAATGGAAGCGATGGGTACTCTAAACTGACCTCTTCTACAAATTCGATGCCGTCTAATATTGGCATTGAGAGATCACACAGAATCAGATCAGGTTCTGAATGTCTTAACTTCTGTAAGCCATCTAAACCATTCTCCGCTTCAATAATTTTGTAGCCCTGAACTTCTAAATACGCTGTTGTGATGCGTCGAAAGATAGGGTCATCATCGACCAACATGATCAGTTTTGGGTTGATCGCTTCTTGTGCCGAGGTCATTATGGATCGACTGTGAGTTTTATACATAAGCTTGCGCCTCACAATGCTTAGTCAATTAATCATTGTATTTTTTATTATTGTTGTTCAAATACACACTAATATAAAAAGTAGCCTCGAAATGCCATTTATACAAATGCGCCACTCGTTATTAGTGATGCATACTATATATATGGATTATTGTAAATGACGCAACATGTTGATGTGACGCAAACATTGATCACGGATTTGCGTTTAAATTAACTGGATTCGTAACAAAGTGTGTCTGAAAGTATGAAATTAGACGATTTAAACCTATTTCGACTCGTTGTCGAAAATGGAAGCTATACTGCAACATCGCGTAAAACCATGATTCCTGTTGCAACAATTACCCGACGTATCCAAGCTCTAGAGGATTCTTTAAACTTAAGGCTTTTAAATCGTCACGCTCGCAAACTCTCATTAACCGAGGCTGGCGAACGTTTTTTCAATGAATGCTCTCCTCTATTGCAGAGTTTAGCCTCAACCACGGAAGAGCTAACGGACGAATGTCGTGGTGCCTCTGGTAAAATTAAAATATCGGCACCATCAAACTTAACAAAGCGCATGATGATGCCAATGTTTTGTGAGTTCATGAAAAAGTATCCTGATATTAATCTGGAGCTAACCATGAGCAATCAAGCCGATCAGCTCGACCCAACAGAGTGGGATGTTATTTTCCGCGTCGGTCCACAAAGAGATTCGAGCCTGATCGCAAGAAAACTGAGTGAAGTAAAAGATATTTTAGTAGCGAGTCCTGACTATTTGGCAGCCCACCCGGCTCCTACGCATGCTGAAGAGCTAACACAACATTCATTGTTGAAAGGTCGCCCATTAATCAAATGGCAACTGACAAACTCGAACGGTGAAACCATTGTTAACTGTGAGAAAGGTCGATTCCAAGCCAATGCACTGAATGTGATTCGTCATGCTTGTTCTGATGGGCTTGGGATTACGCTGATGCCAGATGTCATGATCAGAGAGTACATTGAAGACGGCAGCCTTGTTCAGATCCTTGAGGAATGGAGTGCAAACTCGCGTGATATCTACATGCTTTACAATCACAAAGATCACCTACCAGAAAAAGTGCGTCTGTTTATCGACTTTATGATTGCCTACAGCCTTCATTAAACGTTGGTTTCCGCGACAATAAAAAAACCCAGAGCCTGTTGACTCTGGGTTTTCTTTTTCAACTAGATAACTGAAATTCTTGAAGAACGAATGTTAAACATCAAGAATTTAGGCTCCTTCATTATGCAGTTCTAAATTGGCTAAATCTTGCTGCATTTCTCGTGCAGTTTTCGAGTCATCATTGCGCAACGATTCTAGAAAATCGAGGTAGTTTTGATCGATATCACCCGTCACATATTCACCATTAAATACCGACGCATCAAAACGCGCAATATCTTGATTACTAAGACCGACGGCATCCACTAAGTCTTCAAGTTTTTGATAGATTAACGCATCGGCACCGATATGATTGCAAATAGTTTGGTTATCACGGCCATGAGCAATTAACTCACTTGCACTTGGCATATCAATACCATACACATTCGGGAATCGAACTTCTGGCGCAGCTGACACCATAAAGACTTTCTTCGCCCCTGAATCTCGAGCCATCTCAATGATCTGTTCAGACGTTGTACCGCGAACAATTGAATCATCCACAAGAAGAACATTTTTATCTTTAAATTCAGAGCGAATTGCATTCAGTTTACGGCGAACGGACTTCTTACGTTGCTGCTGCCCCGGCATGATAAAAGTACGCCCAACATAACGGTTTTTAACAAACCCTTGACGATATGGAGTGTCGATCGCTTGGGCTATTTGCAAGGCAATATCGCAAGATGTTTCTGGGATAGGAATAACAACATCAATGTCTAGATGTGAAAATTCATCTTTAATGCGCTCACCTAGCTTTTTTCCCATCTCTACGCGTGCGCTATATACTGATATTTTATCAATAAACGAATCTGGGCGTGCGAAGTAAACGAATTCAAAAATGCAAGGATTCAACTGAGGGTTGTCGGCACATTGCTTAGTAAAGAGTTGACCATCAAACGCAACGTAAATCGCTTCGCCCGGCGCAACATCACGAACAAAATCAAAACCAACCGCATCCAGTGCAACTGACTCTGAAGCCACCATGTATTCAAATTGTCCATTCACTTCGCGCTTACCTAAGCACAAAGGACGGATACCATGAGGGTCACGAAACGCCACCATGCCATGTCCGATGATCATTGCCGTAACCGCGTAAGCGCCACGGATAGTTCGATGGACATTCGCGACAGCACGAAATACATCTTCAGATGTCACGTTCCCTTTAACAGTATCAATCTCATGAGCAAGAACGTTGAGTAACACTTCTGAGTCTGAAGTGGTGTTAACGTGGCGGCGGTCTTTTTCAAAGAGTTTTTCACGCACGTCATTCACGTTAGTCAAATTACCGTTATGAGCTAAGGTGATACCAAATGGGGAGTTAACATAAAATGGCTGCGCTTCAGAAGCACTTGAACTACCTGCTGTTGGGTAACGAACATGGCCGATACCAACGTTGCCCTGTAGACGTTGCATGTGTTTTGCTTCAAAGACATCTTTCACTAAACCATTTGCTTTACGCAGACGGAAACGATTGCTTTCTATGGTAACAATACCAGCAGCATCTTGGCCACGGTGCTGTAAAACCGTTAGCGCGTCATAGATAGACTGGTTTACAGGTGATGTACCCACGATTCCAACAATCCCACACATGTCCTAATCCTCAATTTGGCGACAGTTACTGGCGCTAAACTGCGCCAGATAAGAAACTTGATGTTGCTTGTAAATGTTCGAAGAACGGAGCAATGATTCGACTAAATTCAGGAACCAATTGCGAGTTCTTCCACCACTCAGAACTTGGGAAGGCGGTGAATGTATCCATAAAAAACAGCAGTGCTGACACAATTAGAATTCCACGTAAGCCGCCGAAAACGACACCAAGAACTCTATCTGTACCCGATAACCCTGTTTTTTGCACTAGCTGACCGATAACATAGTTAACTAGAGCCCCAACTACGAGCGTTGCAACAAATAGTGCTGCGATTGCGGCTCCGTTGCGGAACATATCATCTGCAATATTGGTAAAATACACCGCAAGTTTTGCGTAGTATTGGCTGGCAATAAAAAATGCACCACACCAAATCACCAATGACAATGCTTCCTTTGCAAAGCCGCGAACTAAACTGATCAGAGCTGAAAATCCGACCACACCTAAAATGACAAAATCTAACCAATTCATGAATTCTACATCTCAGTTGGCGCGCATTTTAACAGAAAAAAACGCGACGCAAACGTTTTCTTATGGGTTTAGTGGTTTAAATTTGAGCAATTGACCTTTAGAACCAGTTATTTTTTCCAATTCTTTAACTTGTCGCTCAAGTTTCGTTTTTGATACATCAGGGCCAATAATAATACGAGTAAATGAATTTTCTTTCTTCGTATGAGCTTGGTAACCTCGTTTCTTTAGATCCTTCACTAAGTTTTTAGCATTATCTGCACTCTTTAATGCCATCAGTTGAATGATCCACGCACTGTCTTGATAATCGTTCTTTTCAGGTACGACTTTCGCAACCGTTTTTACCTGATCCTTAGATGCAGATGTCGTCGAAGGCTTCGAGCTATTTACATCCGAGCGATCCACATTCGAATCAAGTACAACTTCTACAGGTGAATCAGGCAGAACCGATTCATCTTCAATGGGATCCAGCAACTCGAAAGTTTCTACGTCACTATCAAGCTCTGGTTTAATTGGGATGCTGGCAAACTCTTCTTTGTAATGCAGTTTTTGACCATCTAAAACATCGGGTAAAACAATCACACCCATCGCAACCAGTATGATCGTTCCAACTAAGCGGCTTTGAAATTTACTTGCCATCTAGATTCCTTTTTTTTGCCAGTAATCGAGTACTTCACCTACGGTATGAAATGAACCGACTACAAGGATTAGTTCTTTATCTTTCGCGGTAGCCAACGCAGCGTTAAAAGCATCAACAGGCGTAAGGTACTGCTCTACATCATTTTCAAGTGACTGACACAATTCCGAGGCCAGAGCCGCTCTAGGCCCAGAAAGAGACGCAGGATACCAATAGTTGGCTATGGGTTTTAGTGCCTCAAGTGTCGTCGCGACATCTTTATCATGCAGCATCGCAACGACAACATGGATCGAATGATCTGAATAGTGCGCCTGCATCTGCTTAACTAAATATTCAGCAGAATGGGGGTTATGAGCGACATCAAGGATGATCTTCGGAGCCTCGGAGAGCATCTGCATTCGACCAGGCAGTGATGCAGCTTTAAGCCCATTAACAATATTCACGTCGCTAACATCAAGTTCAGCGCAACCCAATGCCATTATCGCTGTGGCGGCGTTAGGTAAAGGCAACTGAGGAATAGGTAAAGCCTCTAACGTAAACGACCCACTTTTCCATACCCAAGTATCACCTGTTAGCGAGTAATCAAATTGAATACCGACTTGATGAAACTCTGCATTAATATCATCGGCATGAGCGGCAACAGTTGCAGGAGGCTTAGGTTGCCCACAAATAGCAGGTTTGTTAGAACGGAAAATTCCCGCTTTTTCAAAACCTATCACGTTAATATCATCACCAAGCCAATCGACATGATCAACCGCTAAACTGGTAATAACAGAAACATCATGGTCAACAACGTTTGTCGCGTCTAAACGACCACCTAAACCAACTTCCAGCAACACAATATCGACCTGTTCCGTTTGAAACAGTCTCAGAGCTGCCAAGGTGCCATATTCGAAAAAGCTTAAACTGATTTCACCACGCTGTTGCTCAATATAAGAAAAAGCCTGTGCATGTTTTTCATCAGGTAGATCTTGACCATTAACACGTACGCGTTCGTTATAACGGATCAGATGGGGAGAGCTATAAACACCAACAGAATAGCCTGCATCAAGCAAGATGGCTTCCATTAAGGCACAGGTAGAGCCCTTGCCATTTGTTCCAGCAACGGTGATGATTTTAGGTGCGGGTTTAGTAAGCTTGGTTTGAGCAGCAACGGCTTGTACGCGATCTAAGCCTAAGTCGATAGCACTCGTGTGGATGTTCGATAAATAATCAAGCCACATCGATAGAGGTGATGTGGCTTGTGGGATTGGGTTTTGACTCATCTAACTAATAACCATCAATTAATATTGGTTTGTTAGCGACTACTTTACCCTTTTTCAGAAGCTTCTGGTACTTCATAAGTCGTTTCATTTGGTGAATCGTTCACAGAAACTACTAATGGAGAGCTATGATTCGTCATTTTCGCAACTAAACTGCCGACACGCTGACGCATTTCACGGCGGTCAACGATCATATCGATAGCACCATGATCAAGCAAAAACTCACTACGCTGGAAACCTTCAGGTAAGTCTTCACGTACGGTTTGTTCAATAACACGACGACCAGCAAAACCAATTAACGCTTTAGGCTCACCGATATTGATGTCGCCTAGCATAGCTAAACTCGCTGAAACACCACCCATTGTTGGGTCTGTCATCACAGATACAAACGGTAATCCTTTTGAAGACAATCGCTCAAGAGCCGCGCTGGTTTTTGCCATTTGCATTAATGACATCAGTGCTTCTTGCATACGAGCGCCGCCACTTGCAGAGAAACAAACGAGGCCACAATTACTTGCGATAGCCGCATCAACAGCCGCGACAAAACGAGCACCGACTACAGAGCCCATTGAACCGCCCATGAATGAGAATTCAAAAGCACAAGCTACCAATGGCATGCCTAGCAACTCACCCTGCATAACAACAAGCGCATCTTTTTCACCGCTATTCTTCTGCGCAATTGAGATTCGCTCTTTGTAACGCTTAGAGTCTTTAAATTTCAGTTTATCTTGTGGTTCAAACTCAGTCGCAAGCTCAACACGATTATTCTCATCTAAAAACGTTTCTAAACGACGACGAGCCTTCATGCGCATGTGATGATCACACTTAGGGCAAACTTCTAGGTTACGCTCTAGTTCTGCATGATAAAGAACCTGTTCACATGAAGTACATTTTGTCCAAACCCCTTCAGGGATAGACGCTTTACGTGAAGTAACGATGTTGCTTTTTTCTAAAATTTTTTCAAGCCAACTCATGGAAGACCTTTTCTGTCAGCTCTTTCACTTGATTGCGAAAGATGTAAATTTGGAATATATGCGTGAGGATTAAACCACAATAAATGGCAAGTGTAGATAAAAAACTGGTTGTACCTATTTTCAAATTCTATCTTACCTGCCCATTAATATTAGTTTTTGAACCTAAGTCTCACAATTAGTTCAAATTATCCGCGAGAAACAACGGTCCGATCGGCTCTCTTGGCAGCTCATATTCAGCCGGATAGTCCACATCAACCAGATATAAACCTGCGGCTTTTGCGGTCGCTCCTGCCAGCTTTCGCTCTTTTGCTTCTAATAGCCATTTGATCCATTCCGGATCTTTCTCTCCACGCCCGACGGCAATCAAACTGCCTGTAATATTGCGCACCATGTGGTGAACAAAGGCGTTTGCTTTGATATCAATAATGACGTATTTACCATGTCGTGTGACATTTAAATGCATCATATTTCGGCATGGACTTCTTGATTGGCAATGCAAAGCGCGAAATGAAGTAAAATCATTCTCGCCTAATAGATACTGCCCCGCTTCCTGCATTTTCGCCTCATCAAGCTCACCATGATAATGGCTAACACCTGAAGACATGATTCCCGGACGATACGGGCTATTATAGATGATATAGCGATAACGCCTTGCTGTGGCAGTAAAGCGAGCATGGAATTCATCAGGGACTTCTTTAGCCCATCGTACCGCGATATCTTTAGGCATGTTTGCATTTACGCCCATTGTCCATGCCACCATTTTGCGTGTGGAGGTCGTTTCAAAATGAACAACCTGCCCAGTACCATGTACACCAGCATCAGTACGACCGGCACAAAACACTTCAACAGGATGGTTAGCGACAATAGCCAGTGCCTTCTCTAATTTCTCTTGGACACCTATTACATCTTTCTGGCGTTGCCAACCATAGTAGTGAGTACCGTCATACTCAATACCTAAAGCAATTTTCATGTTGTGCTCTCTTTGAAAATGGGGCGAAGAGTATAATATCAATCCATTGAGATTTCTAATCTCGTTGGTAATTTCTTCTATCGTTAAAAAAGAAAAAGAGCAACAAAATTGCTGCTCTTTGAATTTACTTGTTGTGGACGATTAACCCGTTATTGACGATTTAAGGTATCGATTAAATTTTTTGCTTCTCGGCGAATCGTATCATCACCGTAAACAATCGCCTCTTCCAATAACTTAATCGCACCGTTGCTATCATTCATCTCAATATAAATTTTAGCCAAATCTAGCTTGCCAGCCGCTTCACCATGGCTGTCGACATCCACATCACCATTGTCGCCGATCACATCTGGGAATTCATTTAAGCCTACATCAAGCTTTAACTCTTCTTCATCTGGATTCGGTTGTGGTTCATTCTGATCGACTTCAGCCATTAATTGGTCAATGGTCATGAACTCCGATTTTTTTGCATCAAAATCAGAAAATTCATTTTGATTACCCCAATCCTCAGCTTGGATTTTTGGCTGCTCTAATTGCGCATCATCTTGCCAAATCTCACGCTGATCTTCTGGAACACCAGTTAAGTTACTTGCGTTCTGATCTGGAGATAAATTGAATCCATCCCAATCTTCTCCGCCAACATCAAGCATCGCTTCAATATCTAACCCGGCACTATCTGAAGCACGGCTATCCATCGGCTGACGGAACATATCGTCCACAGAGTGCTGGACATCTTCTGATAGCAATTCCGCTAGTGCTGACTCATCAAAGTCACCAACAATATCTTCTTCTAAGATTTCATCGGCACTTGCTGAAAACAGATCTTGTAGAGCATCTTTATCGGAATTGTCTTCGAAAGGGGCCGTATTTTGAACCGCTTCTGCCTCGCCCTCCTCACTACCTAGATCTAGATCTGAATCTGAGTCTAGGTCGAAGCCAGTATCAGCTCCCACACTAGAGAATGCATCCGCAAGAGCATCTTGCTCACTGTATTCAGGAAGTTCTAACTCATCGAGTTCTTGTGCTAAAGTCGCAGGTTCAGGTTCTTGAGCGATATCCGCATCTGAACTTGGCTCTGAAAAAGCATCCGCAAGGGCATCTTCTTCACCGTATTCAGGAAGCTCTAACTCATCGAACTCTTGCATTGATGGTTGTACTGGTGCTTCTGGCTCAAAACCTTCAGTAACAGGTTCATTGATCGTTGCCTCATCGACAAGCTGTTCGTCTAGAAGCAGTTCATCTAGAAGCGGCTCTTGAGCGATATCCGCATCTGAACTTGGCTCTGAAAATGCGTCCGCAAGGGCATCTTCTTCACCGTATTCAGGAAGCTCTAACTCATCGAACTCTTGCACTGATGGTTGTGCTGGTACTTCTGACTCAAAACCTTCAGTAACA
The DNA here is from genome assembly GCF_013114135.1 of Vibrio sp. 03-59-1. Lineage (NCBI taxonomy): Bacteria > Pseudomonadati > Pseudomonadota > Gammaproteobacteria > Vibrionales > Vibrionaceae > Vibrio > Vibrio sp. 03-59-1. The sequence continues at coordinate 72,074 of NZ_VTYA01000013.1, read as the reverse complement.
GGTTCATTGCTCGTTGCCTCGTCGACAAGCTGTTCGTCTCCAAGCGGCTCATCTAGAAGCGGCTCTTGAGCGATATCCGCGTCCGAACTTGGCTCTGCAAATGCATCAGCAAGGGCATCTTCTTCACCGTATTCAGGCAGTTCTAGTTCATCGAACTCTTGTACTGATGGTTGTGCTGGTGCTTCTGGCTCTGAAGCTTCTGCAACAGGTTCATTGCTTATTGCCTCGTCGACAAGCTGTTCGTCTGCAAGCGACTCATCTAGAAGCGGCTCTTGAGCGATATCCGCGTCTGAACTGGGTTCTGCAAATGCATCCGCAAGGGCATCTTCTTCGCCGTATTCAGGAAGTTCTAGTTCATCGAACTCTTGTTCTGATGATTGCGCTGGTGCTTCTGGCTCTGAAGCTTCTGCAACAGGTTCATTGCTCATGGCCTCGTCGACAAGCTGTTCGTCTATAAGCGGCTCTTGAGCGATATCCGCATCCGAACTTGGTTCTGCAAATGCATCCGCAAGAGCATCTTCTTCACCATATTCAGGAAGTTCTAGCTCATCGAACTCTTGTGCTGTTGGTTGTACGGGTGCTTCTGGTGCTGGAGCTTCTGTCTCAGAGGCTACAATTTCTGGCTCAGCTTCGGTAACAAGTTCGTCGTCATCAGTTAGCCAATCATCATCTTGAGGCATTCCAAACTCATTTGGAATCGACTCTGGCATGTTCGGCTGTTTCATTTCTTCCGGTTTATCAGCCAAGCTTTCATCAGTGGTTGAAGGGGGAGCCGACAGTTGGTCATCTTCTAAATCAATGGATGATTCACTCTCAACACCTTCATCTTCCGAGTCGATACTGTCTGAAACGCCTTCAATGGTAGGCGCAAAGTCAAAGTCTGATTCTGTCTCATCTTGAGTCGATTCGACATCATCAATAGCAGCAGATAACCAATCTTCTTCAGCATCGCTGCTCTCTGACGTGAAAATATCATCAATATCTTGCGCTGCAATATCTTCGAAACGAGAAACTTCACTCTGATGATCGTCATCCGATGATATTCCGGTTTCATTTTCTGGGCTCTGGCTCTGGCTCTGGCTCTGGCTCTGGCTCTGGCTCTGGCTCTGGCTCTGGCTCTGGCACGATTAAATCAGCATCTAGTTCATCTGCAAGGGCTTGATCCGTTGTTTCGATAACATCATCAAGTAGAGCATCCGTTTCTGGTGCTGCATTAAATAAGTCATCAATGAAATCATCACGATCAAATGCAGATTCAGATTCAGATTCAGATTCACTTGATGTTAGCGACTCCTCATTACTATCGTCATCGCTATCATCAAGTAATAATTCATCAAGAAGCTCAGTACTATTTTCATCTAACTCAGAATCAGACGACACTTCATTAGAAACAACTGGAGCCTCATGTTCTGGTTGCTCGTTTGTTTCAATGGCGCTATTGAAAATCTCATCAAACGAAGGTTCAGTGACATCTGATGCTTTCTCATCGGCGCTTGGTTCTGCATTCGCACTAACAGAATCCTCGCTCAAGTCCGTCAATTCAGAACTCAGAAGTTCATCTAATGTATCGCTATCGTCTTGATCTACGTCGATATCACCAGCAAGAAGCTCGTCGAATAGATCAGTGTTATCTTCATCAAGTTCAAGCTCTGGTGTTTTATCGTTCGAATCCGTACCCAGTAACTCATCCAGAGTTTCTGTACTGTTCTCATCAAGGTCAAGAAGCTCATCATCGGAAAGACCTGAAAGAGACTCTAACTCAGCGATAGGGTCAAACTCTTCGTTTTCTAACTCAGCTTCCGTAGCTCCATTACTTGGCTCATCTTCACTAAGTAAGTCATCCAATAAGTCGCTACTGTCTTGCAGATCGAGATCTTGCTCATCGTCGTCACTCAGAAGTTCATCAAGTAAGTCTGTACTTTCAGCTTCAAGCGGAGCCTCGTCGTCAAGCATTTCGTCAAGTAGAGTGACATCATCACTATCTGAATCGTCTAAGTTTAAATCGTCGGAGGCTTCTGTGCTGAACTGAGCAAAAATGTCGTCAATATCATCATCAGACGCTAAACTTTCTGGTTCCGCACTTTTTTCCGCTGCAACTTGAGCAAAGATGTCATCGATATCATCAATAGATGCATCAGCATTGCTTGTAGGGGCTGGAGTGCTATCGGTATCATCATCTAGGTTAAATTCATCTGATGACGCTTCTTCAGCGGCGACTTGTGCAAAGATATCATCAATATCATCTGGATCAGGTGTACTACTTGGGCTTGGAGCCTGTTCAGCAATGAGACTATCAATGTCAAAATCGTCGTCATCGTCGTCTCCATTTCCGGCAAGCAGTTCATCTAAAAACGACTGATCAACCGCATCATCTTCTAGCTCTTCTGTTGGCTCATCGCTTGCGAGAAGTTTTTCAATCTCATTTTGAGACATTCCGCCTTCATCTGATAAGTCGAAAGCGGCTTCTTCTTCCTCTGATAACTCAGGCTCAACTTCATCGAGTGCTCGCTCCATCTCTTCTAAGCCAAGCGCTTTTTCATCACCGTTAACGCTGATGCCATTGCTGCTTGAGTCAAATTCGCTGAAACTCTCATCGAGATCACCATCATCACCAATGCCTGCAAATGGATCCTCTTCATCTTCACCTTCAAGGTTAAAATCAAGATCATCGTCATCTAGACTGGCAAAAATATCGTCGTCATCAGATGTCGTATCATCACCAAATAGAGCATCAGGATCGCTGCCATCACCGAATAGGTCATCATCCAATGAGAGATCATCAGACAGCTCATCCGCATCTTCACCTAAGATAATCGGTGCATCTTCAGCAACCGACTCTTCTACTGGTTTCGCTTCAGTTTCTTCACTCTTCGAACGACGGCCAAGCAGCAATACGACGATCAGACCAAGCAGTAAACCTGGAATAATAGCTAATAACGCCACTAACCATCCATTAGAAAGCAATGTATCTAATGATGTTGGCGCTAGTTTTTGCTCTTCGAGTTCTTTTGCACGTTCTTCAGCAAGAAGTTTTTCCACTTCTGACCGAATACGGCTTTCATCCCCAAGCTCACCTTTTAGTCCATCGACTTCAGATTGCACATCTGCCAGCATCAATCTTAATTGGTGGTTTTTCTCTTCAAGTGACGTTAATTCGGTTTCAGAGCTACTTAGATCCTGCTCTAATTTAACGATGTCTTGATTGCTAGGTAGCGGGTTACTAGATACTGGTGAAACGGTTTTCGAAGGCGCAGGTTTCACTACTGGCGTAGGTTTGGCAGCTGACTTTGGCGCTACAGCTTTTTCCATAACCGGTTTTTCAGCAGCTAAAGATGCACTCGGTGCACTTATGTTCGAAGATGCGGTTCGAGGGATCGGTTGCACCGCTTTCGTAACAGGCCGAACCGTTGGAGCGTTGGCTAATTTGGCGGTATGCGCATCCATGATGGCAATGGCTTGCTGAGTGGTACTCGCACTGACTTGCTCTAAAGAAGGGACTCTCAAATTTTGATTAGGGAGCAAGCTGTGAATATTTTGATTTTCGAATGCTTGAGGATTCAGACGATAAATAGCAAGAAGCGTCTGTTGGACAGAAACTCGATTCGATGGACGCAGGTTGGAAGCGATAGACCAAAGGGTCTCTCGGGCACCTGTTGGGCCATAAAAACGCGAAGGTTCATCAGACACAACTCTACTTGCAACAGGAGCTTGAGCTCTTTGCACTTGTTCAGAGTATTGTGGAGATGTCTGAACTTCACCATTCGGCCCTAAAAGACGAATTGAATCTGCATGGACGTTTGAAACCTGAGTCGCGGCTATCAATGTGAGTGACGTTAATAATCGCTTATAAATTTGACGCATATAAGGCTCAGCTATGTGCTTAGGTATGAAAAATTATGATCTATTAAATATATCGGATAAATGCCGTAAAACTATAGAGATGAAGGCAAAAAATGTGTGGCAGGCGTGATAATCGCAGCAATCTCACATAAATAGTCGGTGGTATAAACGATATGATGAAAAAAGCCTCACACTGGGTGAGGCTTTATTGAATCGCTAGTTAGAAGTAATCACGAATCAAAACTTCTGCGATTTGCACGGCATTGGTTGCTGCACCTTTACGAACGTTGTCTGCGACAACCCAAAGGTTGATACCACTATGGTGGCTAATATCATTACGAATTCGGCCAACCATTACATGGTCTTTGCCACCAGCATCGCGAACTTGAGTTGGGAAATCCAAATCTGGATACACTTCAACCCCATCCGTCGCGTTAAGTAATTCTGTTACTTGTTCAGCCCCGATTGGAGAGCATGTTTCAACATGTAATGATTCTGCGTGGCCGTAGAAAACAGGCACTCGTACACAAGTCGGGTTAACCGTGATAGAAGAATCATTAAAGATTTTTTGAGTTTCCCAAACCATCTTCATCTCTTCTCGTGTGTAACCATTTTCCGTAAATTCGTCAATTTGAGGCACACAGTTAAATGCGATCTGTTGACTGAACACTTCGCTATCTGCTGGGTGACCATTTAAAAGTTTTGCAGTTTGTCCTGCTAACTCATCAATACCGGCTTTACCCGCACCAGAAACCGATTGGTAAGTCGACACGTTAATACGCTCTAAACCAACAGCATCATGAATTGGCTTAAGCGCCACTAACATTTGAATGGTTGAGCAATTTGGGTTTGCGATGATGTTACGGTTACGAAACTCTGCAATCGCTTCTGGGTTCACTTCAGGAACAACTAGAGGCACATCGTATTCATAACGGTATTGTGATGTGTTATCAATCACAACCACACCTTCATCTGCCGCAACAGGAGCCCACTTAGCAGACTGCTCAGCACCCGCAGAGAAGAATGCAATATGCGCTTGAGACCAATCAAACTCTTCTACATTTTGAACACTGATCGTTTTGCCATTGAATCGGTAGCTTTTACCTTCACTACGCTCACTTGCAAGCAAGAAGATTTCACCTACAGGGAATTTACGATCTTTTAGTACTTCAATGATGGTCTCGCCAACCGCACCTGTCGCACCTAAAATAGCAATATTAAATTCTTGGCTCATTGTCTCTCTCATTCATTCTGAAAATTGGGCTTTGTCTTAAAGCCTAACTTAGCTAGGGGCTCTAGATTGCATGAATCATCCCCAACTAATTGGATTGCACTGTACTCCCTTCTATCCCAATATTGCTTACGCATCTGATCAAAAGAGTCAGGTTTGGCAATTTCGCGACGGAACAATGCATCATCTTGGCGCACATCATAAATCAACTGAGTCAAATTGTGCAGTGTTGCTTCATCCCATTCTCTATCTAAATGCACTTTAGGGATAGGCGCGATAGGTAATAAGCGGTTTGGATCCACTCGCTGTTCACTATTGATGAACTCACAATAAGAGTTGAAAATCATGGTTGTCCCACGAGCTTTGCCTTCTAAACCATAACCCGCGACGTGTGGCGTCGCAAAAGCAAGATAAGGTAGCAGTTCCATATCCACTTGTGGTTCAAATTCAAATACATCCAGCGCAGCAATAAAACCATCTTGTTTTTCAAGCCGTTGCTTCAGGGCTTGGTTATCCACGACTGGGCCGCGCGCGGCATTTATTAATATCTGATCAGCACGTAAAGCACTCAACCGAGCACCGTCAAGCAAATGATGACTTGGGTGTTCACCCTCTTTGGTGATCGGTGTATGCAAACTGATAATGTCGGCTTGCTCTAATAATTTATCTAATGGTGTAAAAGAACGAGCATCACCTGCTTGCTCTTTCGGCGGATCATTCAGCAAAACTTTGATTCCAATACCGGATAAGCACTTAGCTAAGTAACTCCCCACCTGGCCTGCACCAACAATTCCGACGGTTTTATCAAAAACGGAGAAACCATGTTGCTGCGCAAGTACCATCATCACGCTAAAGACGTATTCAGCCACACCGACTTTGTTACAACCTGGGGCAGCGGTAAAAAAAATACCTTTCTGCGCTAATAACGGCTGATCGACGTGATCCATTCCTGCGGTTGCCGTACCAACGAACTTTAGCTTATTCGCTTTTTCTAACAGTGCCGAGTTTACTTTCGTCACTGAGCGAATCATCAAGGCATCAACGTCAATTAAATCATCTGCGGTTAGAGTGCGACCTGGCTTTAGTACAACATCCCCTAGCTGGCTAAAGAGTTGTTCAGCATAAGGCATGTTTTCATCAATTAGGATTTTCATAGGGAGTCATATCAATGGTATGAAAAGAGAAAATAGATTTTGCAGTAAACAGGGGCTATCTGTCGAGCAAATAAAAATGCCCAGTGGCGTAAACCACTGGGCAAAATCCAGAACAAAAGGATCCGGTCCCGCTCTCCAGGGGACAGAGTCTGCGTCTGTTCGATCAGTTAGCCTGATCAAGCTCTGGAAACCTTAAAATCTATTCCTTGATATCAGCGTTAAACGTTTACTGATTTAACGCTGAAAGGTATCGAGATGGCTAGGAACGCTCCTAGTCTTGGTATTTCTTAATCACTAGCGTAGCGTTTGTACCGCCAAAGCCAAAGCTGTTAGACATTACTGTCGTCAACTCTTGTTCGCGCATTTCTGTCACGATATCTAGGCCTTCAGCCGCTTCATCTAAATTCGCAATGTTAATGCTTGGCGCTACGAAACCATTATCAAGCATCAAAGTAGAGTAAATCGCTTCATGAACACCAGCAGCACCGAGAGCGTGACCTGTCATCGCTTTTGTTGCTGAAATAGCAGGGCTGTCGCCGCCAAAGATCTCTTGGATTGCGCCAAGCTCTTTTACGTCACCAACAGGAGTTGAAGTACCGTGAGTGTTCACGTAATCAACACTATCAACATTTTGCATTGCCATCTTCATGCAACGTACTGCGCCTTCGCCTGAAGGAGCAACCATGTCGTAGCCATCTGATGTCGCACCGTAACCTACGATTTCACCGTAAATTTTTGCGCCACGAGCTTTTGCGTGCTCTAGCTCTTCGATAACCAACATACCGCCGCCACCAGAGATAACGAAACCATCACGATCTGCATCGTATGTACGAGAAGCTTGATCTGGAGAATCATTGTACTTAGTCGACAGTGCGCCCATTGCATCGAACATCATAGTCAAAGACCAATCAAGTTCTTCACCGCCACCAGCAAATACGACATCTTGCTTACCTAGTTGGATCAGCTCCATTGCGTGGCCGATACAGTGTGCAGACGTTGCACAAGCTGAACTCATTGAGTAGTTCACGCCACGGATTTTAAACGGTGTTGCAAGACATGCAGAAACCGTTGACGCCATAGTACGTGGAACCATGTATGGACCAACACGCTTAACGCCTTTGTTACGTAGAATATCAACCGCATTTACTTGGTTCAGTGATGATGCACCACCAGAACCCGCAACGATACCAGTACGGTCATTTGAAACTTGGTCTTCAGCTAGACCAGAGTCTGCGATTGCTTGCTCCATTGAAAGGTAAGCAAAGGCTGCCGCATCACCCATAAAGCGCACTTTTTTGCGATCAATATGGTCAGCAGGGTTCATTTTCAGGTTACCCCAAACTTGAGAACGAAGTCCGTTTTCCTTGAACTGTTCTGAAGCTGTGATACCTGATTTACCCGCTTTTAGTGAAGCTAAAACTTCTTCGACGTTGTTACCGATACTTGAAACAATACCCATACCGGTGATTACGACTCGTTTCATGTGACATTCCTATAATTCAAAATACAGCTAGATGATAACTAAGAAGCATAACAAAAGTGGTCAGCTTTCCCAGAAATTCGTACAATCAACTCTTACAGACCGTCCCATATCACAAAAACAAAGGCAATATGACTTCAATAACCAATGCTGAACTCGGCTGGAACGAGGCTGGAACACCCGTATCTGATCAATTTGATGATGTTTATTTCTCTAATGTAAACGGCTTAGAGGAAACACGCTATGTGTTCTTGCAACAAAATCACCTTCCTCAACGATGGCAAGAGCATCAACAAAGGCGCTTTACCATTGGCGAAACAGGGTTTGGCACTGGTCTCAATTTTCTAGCGGTATGGCAATGGTTTGATAAGTTTCTTAAAGAAAACCCAGACGCTGAGCTGAAAGAGCTGCATTTTGTCAGTTTCGAAAAATTCCCACTGAACAAAGATGACCTAATTAAAGCGCATCAAGCTTGGCCTGAACTTGCTCAATACGCAGAACAGTTACAGCAGCACTACCCGATTGCCGTTCCTGAGTGCCACCGGATCGTTTTAGCTGACGGCGCTATCACTCTTGATTTGTGGTTTGGGGACATAAAAGATTGCATGCCTTTAGTTCAGACTTACTCAGAAGGCATTATTGACGCTTGGTTCCTTGATGGTTTTGCACCAAGTAAAAATCCTGAGATGTGGAATCAAGACCTGTTTGATGGCATGGCAAAACTGGCAAAACAAGATTGCACTTGCGCGACCTTCACCGCAGCCGGTTTTGTTCGACGTGGCTTGATAGACGCTGGCTTTGAGATGAAAAAGGTCAAAGGCTTTGGCATTAAACGCGAAATGATCGCGGGAACACTCAAAAACAAAGTCCCTTACACCAATACAAAACCTTGGTATGGTCTGTCTCCCCATTCGGAATCTGACGATATCGCAATTATCGGTGGTGGTATCGCGAGTGCAGCTTTAGCCAAAACGCTATCTCGTCGCGGTAAAAACATTACAGTCTATTGCGAACACGAACAGGCCGCAGGCAACGCTTCTGGCAACAACCAAGGAGCAATTTACCCTCTTTTGAGTGATGAAAAATCGAATGTTTCACGAGTATTTAGCCCAGGAATGCTGTTCGCACGTCAATTTATCGAGCAAGCAGCAGAGAGCATTCCGTTTGACCATGATTGGTGTGGCGTTAACATTCTGATGTGGGATGAAGCCTCGAAGAAAAAACTGAATCGAATGCTCGAAGGGAACTTTCATCACGATCTTATTCAACGATTATCCCAAGAAGAAGCAAATAAGAAAATCGGCCTCAATGTTGATAAAGAGAGTGTCTACTTCCCACTTGGTGGCTGGTTAAGCCCGTTACAACTAACCCAAGGTTTGTTCAAAAAGCTAGAAGAGGCATCCGCCGTAACCACTCACTACCAGCATCAAGTCACCGATTTGAAGTGGTTAGTCGACACAAACCAGTGGCAATTAACGATAGAGACACCTAACGGTGAAGTCATCACTCATCATGATCAAGTCGTGGTGGCAAATGGGCATAAATTTACTCAATTTGAACAAACTCAGCGGATCCCGCTGACTCCGGTCAAAGGGCAAGTGAGCCATATCCCAACCACTGAAAACTTAAGTAAGTTGAAAACGGTATTGTGCTTTGATGGCTATTTAACTCCTCAAAATCTCAATAATGGTCACCACTGCATTGGTGCGAACTACGATAAAAGTAATATTGACCAAGAGTTTGATCCTGAAGTGCAACAGCACAATGGGGTAAGACTCGCGGGTTCACTTCCCGATCAAGAGTGGGCAAAAGAGACCGATACGAGCGGTAACTTATCTCGCCAGGGTATTCGCAGTGTCAGTCGAGATCACCTGCCTTTTGTAGGAAATGTAGGGGATTTCGAAGCAATTACCACCCAGTACCAAAATCTGCATAACTTTAATCCTAAGCGCGATTCACTGGATGAAATTAAGCCGGTATCAAGCTACCCGAATCTTTACTGCTTTATTGGTTTAGGCTCACGCGGATTAAGCTCTGCCTCTTTATTGGCAGAAGTGTTGGCCTCTCAAATTTGCGGCGACCCGCTCCCACTTCCTGCGGATGTCTTAGAAGCCATTCACCCAAGCAGAATGTGGGTAAGACGACTGCGCAAAGGCAAAGCATTGACTAACGGTTACGTGGCAGACAAAAACCACCAGCCTCAATAATACGTAATACGGCCCGGTTGAGTTGAGCTAAGAGCTGTTGAGCTAAATAAAGTTGAGTTTTCCTCAAACAAAAAAGCCAGAACGGCATGGCTGTTCTGGCTTTTTTAAAATTAATCGCTCGGTGCGAACGTGATCATTATGCTAAATATTATGACTGCGCTAACTGGGCAACCGCCTCTTTTAGTTGAGCAGTGATCTCATCGTTACTGATTGAGCCAGTCGCAAAATCGAAGTTATCATAGAAACTAGGCACAGAAACCGAAGCTTTCACGTTGCCGCCAAAGAATGGAGCAGAGCCCGTTGCTGCCGCTAGTGCAGATTGTGCACCACCCGGACCTGGCGATGTAGCTAAAAAGACCGCTGGCTTATCCTGAAAAACAGAGCGCTCAATACGTGTCGTCCAATCAAATAGGTTTTTGTAAGCCGCAGGGAAGTAACCGTTATGCTCAGCAAATGAGATAACAAAGGCATCCGCTTGAGAAAGATCACGTAAGAATGCTTGCGCCCCTTCCGCTTGACCGATCTCTTTTTCTTTATCTTCGCTAAACATCGGAACTTGATAGTCATTGATATCTAAAACGATAACTTCAGCATCTTCAATCAAATTAGCTGTATAAGTTGCGAGAGCTTTATTAATAGAAGTTGAGCTGGTGCTTGCGCCAAATGCGATAATTTTCATGATGATACCCTTTCGTTTCTGTCATCTCGTTAAGTGCTAATAAGATTACAGCAGGGCAATATTTCAACAACTACAAAAATTGTACGGACTCATTCAAATTATTCGAACGAGTCTTATCTATATCTTATCTATAGCTTATATATAGGTGCGCAGCACTGTGAATGAGCTACGCTTGACTTTGTAGCTCCTGCCATAAATCGCTAACAATAGTACGATCGGCTGGACTGAGTTCTGAACGCGCATCATCGAGGCTTTTTTCAATAAGCTCTTTTACTACAGCGACGTCGTTGATTCCCTCTTCTTCGCATGATGCAATAGAAAGAGAAATATGACCACGCAAGTAACCACCGGCAAACAATTCATCATCAGACGCAGTTTCAATTCGGCTATCAATCAACTCAAGTAACTTCTCTTCAAATTCAATAATCATTTCGTTCTCTTTTTTATTTCACGACAAATTGGCAAGGGGTTAATGCTGGTGTCTTATAAAAGTCACTCAAAGCGTCTGCAAGCATTTTGACTCTTTCTGGTAACCCAGCGTCTAAAATGCTCATCACTTCCTGATGAACTTTACTCATAAACGCTAATCTATCCGGTTCAAAATCGCCGTGTAGATTGTCACAGCTAACACTAAAAGGAAAGCCTGCGCTTTGTGACAAAATCCACTCATAAGCTTGTGGTCTGATTTCGACTTTCTCGAATTCAGCTTGAACTTCGGCAGTACGCCCATCAGGCTCGTACCAGTAACCAAAATCTTCCAGTAATCGGCGCTTTGGACCAGCCACACACCAGTGAGCAATTTCATGCATGGCCGACGCATAGAAACCACGAGCAAAAATAATCCGATGGTGTTCATTATTATCATCAGCGGGTAAGTAAATAGGTTCATCTCCGCCAAGCTCTAATTGGGTATTAAAGCTGTTGGAAAATGTGGTATTAAAAATGGCGATGATGTCTGGATAGTGATGGCTCATAGTTTATTTAGGTCTATTAGGAACAACACGATACATTCTCCATTTTTTATCTTCCTAGGTAAAGGATTTAGCTGAGTTATATCATCACCCTAGAATTAGTTAATCTAATCAATAAGCTCTGTTCACAGTACAAAATCTCATTCGTCAGATTGCCGCTTAAGCACTAGAATCGCGCTTTCATTTTTTATAACCAAGCACTTCCTGCTAGGTAATTTATAGAGTTTAAGACGATGCTATTAAGTGTTTTATATATCGTAGGGATCACAGCAGAAGCAATGACAGGTGCGCTCAGTGCTGGTCGAAAAAAAATGGATTGGTTTGGTGTCATGCTGGTAGCAAGTGCGACAGCAATTGGGGGTGGGACGGTTCGCGATATTCTCCTAGGGCACTACCCTCTCGGCTGGGTTAAAAACCCTGAATACTTGATGATCACCTGCGTTGCTGGCGTGGTGACGACTGGTTTGGCAAAGTGGGTCATTAAATTTAAAGGGCTATTTATTCGTCTGGATGCACTGGGGCTCATTGTATTCAGTATCATCGGAACAAAAGTCGCCATGACAATGGGGCTTCATCCTGCTATCTGTATGGTTTCAGGCTTAGTCACGGGTGTATTTGGTGGGCTACTTCGCGATATGATTTGTCGACAAACACCACTCGTACTGCATGAAGAGCTTTATGCCTCTGTCGCGCTCGTCGCATCTGGGCTCTATTTAGCTTTGCTTGAATATGGCATCAGTGATGTAACCAGCACAGTTGTGACACTCAGTGTCGGCTATTTACTGCGAATGGCAGCCGTTCGATTTAAATGGCGATTGCCCTCTTTCCACTTGGAAACTGAAGGCTCCATTCATTAATCCATCCATATCTACGATTAAACTAATTCTACGATTAAGCTATTTCTGTGAGTAAACTATGTTCTGCGATTAAGCTAGTTCTTCGATAAGACTATGTTCTGAAATTAAGCTATTGACATTAAGCTATTGAAATAAGGCGACTCTTGATCATTAGCTATTCTTTACACAAAGCGATAACCGACCTAATAAAAACGCCCTCATAATATATGAGGGCGTTTTTCGTTGAAGCTATTTTACCTTGGACGCGGTTTTATTTTAAACACTCGACTTGAACTCTATATCTGTGGAGTCGTCGTCTGCACGCCAAAGTTCTGACCACGGTGGCGCAGCAGATGATCGAGCAACACAATCGCCAGCATAGCTTCAGCAATTGGTACCGCACGAATACCCACACATGGATCGTGCCGCCCTTTAGTAATTAACTGAGTCGGTTCACCATCTTTCGTGATCGTTTCACCGGGAACGGTAATGCTCGATGTCGGTTTAAGCGCAATACTCGCAACAATATCTTGTCCAGTCGAAATGCCGCCCAAAATACCACCAGCATGATTACTTGAGAAACCTTCAGGAGTTAATGGATCACGATGCTCACTTCCCTTTTGGTTCACAACACCAAAGCCATCGCCAATTTCAACGCCTTTGACTGCGTTGATACTCATCAGCGCATGAGCAATATCAGCATCCAATCGGTCAAATATTGGCTCACCCAACCCTACTGGAATTTTCGTTGCCACCACTTGAATCTTTGCACCAATGGAGTTGCCTTCTTTGAGTAAATCACGAATCAATTGATCAAATTCAGGCACTTTATCAGCATCAGGGCAAAAGAAAGCGTTATTCTCGATCTCATTCCAATCGACTTTATCAATTGAAATATCGCCCATTTGCGATAAATAAGCTTGGATTTCTACACCAAATTCTTGTTTAAGGTATTTTTTTGCAATGGCTCCGGCAGCCACACGCATTGCCGTTTCACGCGCAGAAGAGCGACCACCACCACGATAATCACGAACCCCATATTTTTGATGGTAGGTATAGTCAGCATGGCCTGGACGGAATTTATCTTTGATTTCAGAATAATCTTTAGAACGCTGATCGGTGTTTTCAATCAACAGGCCAATTGACGTTCCTGTTGTTTGCCCTTCAAAGACACCAGATAGAATTTTCACTTCATCGGCTTCACGACGAGCCGTTGTATAGCGAGAGGTACCCGGACGGCGGCGGTCCAAGTCCTTTTGTAAATCTGATTCGGTAAGCTCTAATCCCGGGGGGCATCCATCGACGATACATCCTAGTGCGATACCGTGACTCTCCCCGAATGTTGTTACTCGAAAGTGTTGCCCGATACTATTTCCTGCCATTACATCCTCTGTGTAGAAGTGGGGATAAGATTTGGGGCATCTTGCCAACCAATTTTACTCATCACCGCGTTCAATCATCAATTCTTCGTGATTTCATAGTGGCTTTAATAGCAATTCTTGTAAACCAAAAAATACACTAAATTCTAACAATTAATGACATGCTTTCCTTGCTTCTCGAAAAACATAAAAAAACGCCAGCGTTAAAAGCTGACGTTTTCAGATACAAATAGAACAAAATCTATTTATACGAATGGTTTAATCTTTGTAGAGTGCAAACTCTTCTGCACACTCAATCAACTGAGCGCGAGTGATCATGAATACACCATGACCACCATTAGAGAACTCAATCCAAGTGAATGGAATGTCTGGGTACTGTTCCATCATATGCACCATTGAATTGCCTACTTCACAGATCAAGATACCGTCATCGGTTAAATAGTCAGGGGCATTAGACAAAATACGACGAACCAGTTTAAGGCCATCAGTACCCGCAGCTAAACCAAGTTCAGGCTCATGGGTAAACTCTTCAGGCAAGCTACCCATGTCTTCTTCATCCACATAAGGTGGGTTCGATACAATTAGGTTGTACTTTTCTTTTGGTAAATCGCGGAATAGATCAGAACGAATTGGGAACACTTGCTGCTCCATTCCGTGATCTTGTACATTCTGCTCAGCAACTTGTAGTGCATCGGTTGAGATATCGATAGCATCCACTTCCGCATCAGGGAATGCATGTGCACAAGCGATCGCAATACAACCACTGCCGGTACATAAGTCCATAATGCGTACTGGTTCTTCAACTAACCACGGTTGGAATTGCGCTTCAATAAGTTCACCAATTGGAGAACGAGGCACAAGAACGCGCTCATCAACAAAGAACTCTAAACCACAGAACCAAGCTTTATTGGTCAAGTAAGCGGTTGGCGTTCGGTCATTAATACGATGAATTACTCGTTCCACAATACGTAAACGCTCACTATTAGTTAAGCGAGAATTCAAAACATGAGGAGGCACATCAATCGGTAAATAAAGAGTTGGTAGGATTAATTGAACTGCTTCATCCCATGCGTTATCGGTTCCATGACCATAGAATAAACCTGCTGCATTAAAGCGGCTAACCGTCCAACGAATCATATCTTGAAGAGTGTGAAGTTCAGACACGGCCTCTTCTACAAAAATCTTATCCAAAATTGCCTCCGAAAAGCGCTACAATACTGCTAATTTAGTTTCTGTTTAGAATTGATAACCTGATGAGCAAAAAAAACACCGATATCGATGATGATTTCGCCTTATTCAAGGATGCAGTACAGGGCGTTAAAAAGTTGCAACAGGATACCATAATCCAGCAGCCAAAAAGAGATACAACACAAAAAGAAATAAAACGTACGGCCCGCCAAGCGAGTGATACAGAATTTTATTTCTCTGATGAGTTTGTACCGCTGTTAAATGAAGACGGACCAACACGCTACGCCCGTGATGATGTCTCAAAATATGAGGTCAAACGCCTTCGTCGAGGCGTCTATGTCCCTGATGTCTATCTAGATATGCACGGCATGACTCAGCAAGAAGCCAAACGCGAACTTGGTGCCATGATCGCTCACTGTGTAAAAGAGAGTGTACATTGTGCTTGTGTGCAACATGGTATTGGCAAACACATTCTGAAAAAGAAAGTGCCGCTATGGCTCGCCCAACACCCTGATGTCATGGCGTTTCACCAAGCACCACTCGAATTTGGCGGAAATGGTGCCTTATTGATTCTGCTATCGATTCCAGAAAAGTAGGCGTGGTTACGGATTAATATTCCATAACAAATCTCCGGTTTGGGTTTCTGGATCAAATTCAATACACACTAAACCTGATGTGGGGAACATTGGCGGCATCATGTCTGTGACAAAATCAGCCGTTAAGTAACCCACTAATGGAAGGTGAGATACAAAAAGTAGTGACTCTAATTGCTCTGTTTCGATGAGAGCCGTTGCGTAATCACGCACATAGTCAGATTGGCCATAAGGCGTGATGTCGTCACATGTTTCAACACTTTTCGCGTTATAATATTCGCTAATCGTTTGCCATGTTTGCTGCGCACGTAAGTAAGGACTAACTAGCACTTTATCAAATTGGCTGAAACCTTGCTCTTTACATGCTTTAGCGACAGCCGCGGAGCTACGTTGACCTCGCTCCGTAAGCGCTCTTTCTGCATCACTCGCAGCATAGTGCTCCGCTTCCCCGTGGCGCATAATAAAAATTTTCATGTTCTATCCTATTTTACCAAGCATTAGACACTTCTTGGCATTTGCGCTAATTGATAAAACAGTCTTATTGCTGTTTATCTCTTATACGTCAGTTTTGTATTCAAGCGAATGCCGCTCATGCTAACTGACTATTATTTTCCGACACTTAATTATATCAATTCACGAATGAAAGACTTCGATACTCTTAACAGTCTATTAAATTCTAGTAAATACAACCCACTTGGGCTAGCTTGGGGATATATCCCAAAATCTAAAATCAAGATTTGCACCTGCTCATATCAGAGTCATAATTAATACATCGCTTTTTTTGGAGATGCTCTGTGCACCTAAGTCCAAATGATACCAATCAATATCGTTATTTAACGTTATCGAACGGGTTACGTGTTTTGTTGATTCAAGAAATCGACGCACAAAAATCTGCCGCCGCTCTTGCCGTGAATGTTGGCCACTTTGATGATCCTCTCGATCGTGAAGGGCTCGCTCACTATCTTGAACACATGCTTTTTTTGGGTACGGAAAAATACCCTAAAGTGGGTGAGTTTCAAAGCTATATTAGCCAACATGGTGGTAGAAATAATGCTTGGACTGGAACTGAACATACTTGCTTTTTCTTTGATATATCGCCGAACGTCTTCGAAAAAGCACTCGATCGCTTTGCCCAATTTTTTGAAGCACCTCTCTTTAATGAAGAAGCATTAGATAAAGAACGCCAAGCCGTCGAGTCGGAATACAAACTGAAACTCGCCGATGACTCTAGGCGTTTGTATCAAGTTCAGAAAGAAGTGGCCAACCCCAAACACCCTTTTGCTAAATTTTCGGTGGGCAATCTTGAAACCCTCAATGATCGTGACGGGCAATCCATTCGCCAAGAGATTTTAAATTTCCACCAGCAGTGCTACTCATCTGATCTCATGACGCTCGCGGTGACAGGCCCTCAACCATTAGATGAGTTGCAACAGTGGGTCGAAGACAAATTTTCCGCTATCCAAAATAAAAATCTCAATCAAAAGTCCATTTCAGAGCCGATGACAGACGACAATAGCGCTGGTATCACTATCTGTATCGAACCTGTAAAAGAGATCCGCAAACTAATTCTCGCGTTCCCTCTTCCCTCAATGGACGAATATTATGGCAGCAAGCCTTTATCCTACTTTGCTCATCTATTAGGTTATGAAGGGAAAGGAAGCCTAATGATGCAACTGAAAAATAAAGGTTGGATCACCTCGCTTTCCGCAGGAGGAGGCGCAAGCGGCAGTAACTATCGAGAGTTTACCCTCAGTTGCTCACTAACCGATGAAGGGTTAGCGCATACCGATCAGATCACTCAAGCGGTTTTCCAATACTTCAAGCTTATAGAGTTTCAAGGGATGGATGAATGGCGTTACATTGAGAAACAAGCCGTTCTTGAATCAGCGTTCCGTTTCCAAGAACCAACACGCTCTATGGATTTAGTCAGCCATCTCGTCATCAACATGCAGCACTATTCACCAGAAGATGTGATCTATGGGGATTATAAAATGTCTCATTACGATGAGACGTTCCTGCGCTCCCTCTTCTCCTATTTTTGCCCACTCAACCTA
Organism: Vibrio sp. 03-59-1; assembly: GCF_013114135.1. Classification (NCBI taxonomy): domain Bacteria; kingdom Pseudomonadati; phylum Pseudomonadota; class Gammaproteobacteria; order Vibrionales; family Vibrionaceae; genus Vibrio; species Vibrio sp. 03-59-1. The sequence goes on along the minus strand of NZ_VTYA01000013.1, from coordinate 54,462 downwards.
AAAGCGACAGTGATAGGTAAAGGGCTAAGCTATGATAAGACCGCTAAGTGGTATTTTACCCCCTACTCCGTCACACCGTTTAGCCAACAACAACTTACCCATTTCCAGCAGATCGATCCTAGTTGGGATTTTCAACTTCCAGATAAAAACCCCTTTATCTGCTACGACTTAGACCCAACGCCACTGGAAAAAGAGGCAGAGACTCCTGAGCTGATTGAAGATCTTGAGGGTTTCCGATTGTGGCATTTGCAAGATGCTCAATTCCGAGTACCAAAAGGGGTCGTCTATGTGGCAATAGACAGCCCTCATGCTGTTGAAACACCCATTAACATCGTTAAAACTCGGCTGTGTGTTGAGATGTTCCTAGACTCACTGGCCGAAGAGACTTATCAGGCTGAAATTGCTGGTATGGGCTATAACATGTACGCTCATCAAGGTGGAGTCACACTGACATTATCGGGCTTTAGTCAGAAACAACCTCAACTGCTCGATATGATCCTATCGCGTTTCTCACAACGAGATTTTAGCCAGGAAAGATTTGATTCGATTAAGAATCAACTTTTGCGTAGTTGGCGAAATTCAGCTCAAGATCGCCCAATTTCACAGCTTTTTAATGCGATGTCTGGAGTTCTTCAACCAAACAACCCTCCATACACGGTATTAATCGAAGCATTAGAACAGATTAAAGTAGATGAATTATCCACTTTTGTTGACGCTATTCTCGCAGAACTTCATGTAGAGACCTTTGTTTATGGGGATTGGACTCAGCAACAAGCTCACGATATTGCCACGACATTAAAAAACGCATTACGAGTAAAAAACCAAGCATACGAAGAGTCACTAAGACCATTAATCATGTTGGGCAACAGTGGTACTTTCCAGCATGAGGTTGTATGCGATCAGCAAGATTCTGCGGTGGTTGTTTATTACCAATGCGATGACATTCTTCCGCGCAGCATCGCGCTATATTCGCTAGCTAATCATCTTATGTCGGCAACATTCTTTCATGAGATCCGTACCAAACAGCAATTAGGCTATATGGTGGGAACGGGTAACATGCCTCTAAACCGCCACCCGGGGATCGTCCTCTATGTTCAATCGCCTAATGCTGCTCCAACAGAGTTAGTTGCGTCGATTGACGAGTTCTTAAATGCTTTCTACTTAGTGCTACTTGAGCTGAATGAGTACCAATGGCACAGCAGTAAAAAAGGATTATGGAATCAAATGGCGACACCAGACGTGACTTTACGTGGACGCTCTCAGCGCTTATGGGTTGCCATTGGGAATAAAGATGTAGAGTTCAATCAGCGAGAGAAAGTGTTAGAGGAACTAAAAGCCCTTAGCCGTTCAGACATGATTCGTTTTGTTATTAATGAATTAAAACCTCGGACATCAAATCGACTGATCATGCACAGTTTAGGTAACGCTCACCTAGAAGAGAAAAGGCTGGATCTAGGGCACGATATTGATTCAATTGATCAATTTCAGCTCAGAGCTAAAGATTGTGATTTAGGCTAATCGATAAATTGGCCTAAGTTTCTAATTTAGGGTCAGTGATTGGCGAAATGTAAAAGCAAGTAATAAAAACGCCCGCAAATAGTTAGCGGGCGTTTTTGTATCTTGTGAATAAACGATAACCATAAAGCAATGGCTACCATTTATCCTCTGCGACTATATATCAGTAGAAGCTTTCATCTAAACCCGCGCGAGTGAGCAAACCATCACACGGAGCATATCGGTCACCATATTTTTCCGCGTATTCATTCATCATTTCAACGAGGGCTTTGATTCCAATCTGATCCATATATCGGAATGGGCCACCGAGGAAAGGAGGGAAACCGATACCGAAGATCGCACCAATATCACCATCTCTTGGGTTACGGATAATACCTTCATCCAAGCAGCGAACCGCTTCATTCAACATAGGAAGCACGCAGCGAAGTGAAATATCTTTTTCTGTTAGCTTAGCTTCTGGCTGTAATTTCAGTAGTTTATAAACGGATTTATCGACTTCCTTTTTCTTGCCTTTGTAACTGTAGAAGCCTTTACCACTCTTACGACCTTTACGATCATCATTAAGCAAAATATCGAAAACATCCGGGCCTTTAAAACGAGGGCCTAATTCATCCACAAGAATCGGCATAATTTTCGCCCCAATATCCACACCAACTTCGTCTAATAACGTAATCGGCCCAACTGGGAAACCAAAATTAAGCAGCGCTTTATCTAGTGCATCAATAGGCTCACCACCTATCAACACCTGAGCTGACTCATTCATGTATGGCGCTAAGATTCGGTTTACGTAGAAACCCGCACAATCTTTTACAACAATTGGCGTTTTCCCTTGTTTACGAGCAAAAGCAACCACTGTCGCAATAGTCTCGTCAGAGGTTGTTGCGTGCGGAATCACTTCCACTAGCGGCATTTTTTCGACCGGACTAAAGTAGTGCAAACCAACAATATTTTCAGGCCGCTGTGCTTTTTCTGCAATTTTGTGGATTGGCAACGATGACGTATTGGTAGCAAAAATAGTATCTCGTTTTGCGTTTGCTTCGATATCCGCAACCATTCCCTGTTTAAGTTCTAGATCCTCAAATACCGCTTCAACGACAACATCAATAGTATTAAAGCTCGTGAAATCAATGCCCCCAGAAAGCTGTAACATCTTACTTTCCAGACCAGATTTAGTAATGATCCGGCGCTTAAACTGCTTGTTGAACAACTTGTAGTTATAGTTCAACGCATTTAATACACCGTCATTAGACACATCTTTAATCCGAACTGGGACTTTCGCTTTAGCGACACTAACGTGACTGATTCCCGCTCCCATCAAACCGCCACCAAGTACACCAACACGGTTAACGGGCAATGGCGTAGAATCTGAGCCGTTGTCTTTTTTCATTTCCGTCGTTGCAAAGAAAATCGAACGCAGCGATTTAGATTCTGGCGTCATCACCAGTTCACTGAATTTTTTCGCTTCTAATTGCTGGCCTTTCTCAAACCCATTTTCTAATCCGTTGCGAATAACCTCAAGGATGGCATCAATCGCAGGGTAATTTCCGCGAGTCTTCTCATATGATTTCTTTGCCGCTTGTTCGAAGATGACTTTGCGTCCAAGTCCACTATGAGCAATCAACTTCTCTTTGGTTGATACTTTACGTTTTGCTTTTTTCTTACCTGAATACTTTTCTACAAAATCTTTGGCGACGTCGAGTAACACCGAATTAGGCACACAAGCATCCACCACTCCGAGTTTCTTCGCTTTTTTAGCTCTAAGTTGCTTACCCGTCATAATAAGATCAAGAGACGGAAGCAAGCCAATCAAGCGAGGCAGACGCTGAGTACCACCGGAACCCGGAAGCAGTCCTAATTGAACTTCCGGTAAACCTAAGCGCGTTTTATCAGAATCACTACACACTCGGTAGTCACAAGCGAGCGCTAACTCAAGTCCACCACCTAAACATGGGCCGTGAATCGCAGCCACAACAGGGTATGGCAAGTCAGACAATGTCTGGAACATCTCTTGCCCTTGTGTCGCTAAGGCTTCGGCTTGTTCTGCTGTCGTGCAATCATCGAGCATGCGAATATCAGCACCTGCGATGAAGTTGTCCGGTTTCAGTGAGTGAACAATCAACCCTTTAATTGTCGATTTTTTCTCTTCTAACTGAACAAAGATGGCTTTCATATCATCAGCAAACGCCGCTTGAAGGGTGTTCATTTTTTCATTGGGTACATCGATGGCGAGCCAAGCTAGGTTTTGCTCATCAATCGTTAAATTAAATGCTTGCTCACTCATTACTCAACCTCCAAAATCATTGCCGCGCCCAAACCACCAGCTGCACATGCTGTATTTAAACCAATTCCGCCACCTCTGCGTTTTAATTCACGTAGAGTTTGCGTCATCATTCTTGCGCCTGTTGCTGCAAATGGGTGCCCATAAGCAATAGAACCACCAAGTACATTAAATTTGTCCATATCGATCTCCCCCATCGCTTTTGAACGACCGAGGTTTTCTTGTGCAAATTTATCACTCGCAAACATCTTCACATTCGCAAGAGCTTGTGCGGCAAAGGCTTCATGCATATCAATTAAAGTTAAATCTGACAGTTCTAGACCCGCCTTTTGTAACGCCATTGACGTCGCATAAGATGGCCCCATTAACATGTCTGTCTCAACGCCAATCGCAGAAAAGGCATACGACCGAATGTAACCCATGATTTCTAAACCGAGCTCCTTCGCTTTTCCTTCACGCATAAGCATTACCGCAGCGCCACCGTCTGTTAAAGGCGTACTATTTGCAGCAGTGACACTTCCGTATTGGCGGTCAAAAGCAGGTCTAAGCTTAGCGTAACCCTCTAGAGTCGAGTCATGTCGAATATTGTTATCTTGAGAGATCCACTTCTTATATGGCGCAGGAAATGCAGTCATGACTTCATCTTGGATCTTACCCTCGTTCCAAGCAATTGATGCTAAGGAGTGCGAGCGATGAGCCAAGGCATCTTGTTCGGCTCGAGTGATACCGTGAGTTTTTGCCATCTGCTCAGCCGTCTGCCCCATCGATAGCCCTGTGGAATATTCAGCCACCGCAGGAGGTACTGGCATCAAATCTTTCAGTGATAGGCTTTTGAGGATTTTAAGTTTCTGCCCGACCGTTTTGGTTTTACTTAAAGCAAGTAAATTTGCCGCCAGTTTTTTCGTCACACCAATAGGCAAAACAGAAGAGGAGTCTGCACCGCCAGCGATACCGATATCAATAGAGCCAGCCATAATGCTCTCTGCAACATTAACAGAAGCTTGGAAGCTCGTCGCACAAGCGCGAGTAACACTATAAGCGTCAGTATGGATATTCATTCCTGTTCCAAGGACAATCTCACGGGCAATATTCGGCGCTTCAGGCATTTGAACCACCTGACCAAACACGACTTGTTCAATTAAAGCAGGATCGATATCGGTACGAGCAAGCATTTCACTCACCACCATTTTTCCAAGATCGACGGCTGGTACTTGGCTAAATTCAGTGCTTTGACGTGCAAATGGTGTTCGCAGCCCCGCAACGATTGCTACACGTTCACCTGAACGCGTGGTGACTTCCTGTTTGCCCATTGTTTCTCCTTAGAATAAGAGGTCTGACCTGATTGCATTGTAACGAAGTTGTTAAAAGAATCAAACGCTCGTTTAACTAAACGTGAACTACAATCGTGTTCTGGATTAACAATTTACTACTTAATCTAGGGAACTATTGGGAAGGAGTAGGTTCGAACCACTTGAATTTAAAGCAAAAAAAAACCACACAAAGCTGTGTGGTTGGAATGTATATAAAGCAATTAACTTGCGCCAATTGAAATAATCAGTTTCCTGATTAGGAGAAAGTAAAGTCAGCCTTCAAAAGGAAGTTGTTGTCTTGCTCAACACGCTAGTCATAAATGACTAACTAGACAACAATGTGTACTATAACGGCTTGAGAGCGCGATATTTTGAAGTAGATCAATTTTAGTGTGATTTGCAACTTTCGAAACTGGACATAAATAAAAAAAATGCTATCCGCAGAGCAAAAATGGAGGCTCATGTGTCGATATTAAAAATGTTTGGAAATAAAAAGCCAGATCGTCCGGTCAACTCTGATATGGACAAACAAAGAAAATACGAAGCGCTTGTAAGGGCCTACCATCGAGATCTATTCCGCTACGCTTATTGGCTATGTAAAGATAAGAGCGTTGCTGAAGATCTTGTGCAAGAGACCTGCTTAAGGGCATGGAAATCTCTCGATAGCCTACAAGACGAAAAAGCGGCAAAATCTTGGCTCATTACTATCTTGAGACGAGAAAATGCACGACGCTTTGAACGAAAACAGCTTGATCTCGTCGATATTGATGATCACGGCCATGAAGCCAAGATCAATGATGACCCACATCATCAACAAGAGTGGCTTCAAGCACAAATAATGAAACTAGAGGTCGATTACCGAGAACCCCTCTTCCTACAAGTTGTAGGTGGATTCAGTGGTGAAGAGATTGGAGATATTTTAGATCTCAACAAAAATACGGTAATGACTCGCTTATTCCGAGCCCGCAATCAATTAAAAGAGATGTTGGATTCGGATGAGAAACAGAGAGGGCAGCAAAATGGATGATTTAGAATTTCGCCGCCGCGTTTTGTCTGACCCAAAACGGCGAGATCAACAGCTATTAGACGCATTAACAAATAATGAAGCTAACGGGAAGTTTCTTGATGACGTTTTAAATTTAGATACACAAATATCTAACGCAATGAACGTTGATGTTCCGGATGATTTAGCCGATCGAATTCTATTTAAGCAAACATCGAATGAACAGAATATCATCAGACCGACTTTTGCTAAGCGTGCCATGGCGATGGCGGCATCTGTGGCTTTTGCATTTGGTTTATTAGTTGGGCAAGTCAATTGGGGTAATATTGTGGTTTCCCCAGCACAAGCAAGTTTAGCCGATACCGCGATGAAGCATGTCGTCGATGAAAGCAGCTTTGTAAACGTACTGGATGAAAAAGTCACTTCTCAGCAAATTAATGCCAAGATGTCACCTTTTGCTTACCAGTTCGATCAGAACTTTCCTTACCATGTTTACTACTTAAATCATTGTGGCTTTGGTAAATCTAATGCGATGCATATGGTTTTTCAGGGTGAAAAAGGCAAAGTCACACTGTTCCTAACAGGCATTAAAAGTGAGCAGCCTATCGACTTCAATGAAAAAGGTATGTCAGGCGTTGTTACTCCAATTGGCAACACCAGTATGATCATCGTCGGGGAAAATGGAGAAGATGTCGCTAAGATCGCCGAAAACCTAACACCAATGATACAACCTGCAAGTTAATTCAATTTTCAGCCCAGCATTCGTGCTGGGCTGCTTTATTTTAATCTATCATTCAATTTCCTCCTGCATCGGCAATTCAACTTAGAGTTAAAACTCTAAAACCATGCATTTACAACCAATATCGTGCCAGATAGCCATCATTTCTGTAATTTTGTCGACATTTAATTCAATGGTCGGATTTCTATACCTTATACTAACCGCTATTATCCGTTCCCAACTGAGTATTAACTCAAATTAAATCGCCCTATTAGAGGCGGGACATCTCAAGGAAAACACTAATGACTAATAAAACGCGTCTGTTTAAAAAGTCTCTTTTAGCAGTGACAATTACTTTAGCCTCTAGCCAAGCAATGGCGGCAGGTTTCCAACTTAATGCACAATCAGCAACCGGCATTGGCCGTGCATTTGCTGGTGATGCGGTAATTGCTGATAACGCTTCTGTCATGGCGCGTAACCCAGCGGCAATGGCACTATTCGATGAAACTGCTTTCTCCATCGGTTTCGAAAGCATCACTTCGCTAATTGAAGTGAAGGATGCTAAATACTGTGGTACAACATGCCAAGTAGTCCCAGGGCTATCACCTCCAAAAGACGCAAGCGATGATGATATTGGCGGAACTTCTATTGCCCCTAATATCCATTTGATTGTCCCTATTAACGAGCAGTTCGCATGGGGCGTAAATGCATACTCTAATTTTGGAACAAAGACTGAATTTTCTGATAGTTATTCTGCGTCGGAATATGGCGGTGTAACTGATGTTAAAAGCTTCAATATAGGTTTAGCAGGATCATACCGAGTTAATGATCAATGGAGTTTTGGTGCTGGCCTCGATTTAATCTATGCTCAGGGCACGATGAAACGAGTAGCAAGTAATGATGTTGCTAACATTGGAGGTATGGACCTAATTAATGTTGATAAAGCAGATGGTATTGCTGTTGGCTTTAACTTAGGTACCGTTTACGAACTTGACCAAAATAACCGTTTTGGCGCTGCATATCACTATAGTCCAAAATTCACAGCTGAAGATGATAAGAAACAAGAAATCACTTTACCATTGCCTGACATATTCGAATTTTCAGGCTATCACAAAATAGAAGATACCAAATTTGCCGTTCACTACAGTGTCCAGTGGATAGGTTGGGGTTCATTTGATCAGATTGATTTTCGTAATTTAGAAGGCTCACCTTTAGGTTCAAGTTACGACAAACTATATGAATGGCAAGATGGTTGGCACTATGCTATTGGTGGTACTTACTACCTAAATGATACCTGGACACTGCGTACAGGCTACATGTATGACACTAGCGCGCAAGACTCTCTAACTTCAGTTTCAGTTCCTGATTCTGATCGTCAATGGTTTTCAGCAGGTTTCACTTACCACATAAATAAAAAATCGAACATCGACTTTGGATTTACTTATTTGCTAGGTGCTGATGTTTCAGTTGAAGAGTCCACTGGAAATCCATTCTATGATCCAAACAACCCACTTGCTGGGCCTAAAAACTTATCTACTTTATCTGCAACCACTCATGCAGATGCAATCTTAGTCGGCTTACAGTACAGCCGTACTTTCTAAGCACAAGCTATTTAGCACTCTATGTAAAAGGCTGGTTTTCCAGCCTTTTTTTGTGGCTGCTATACTTCAATATCATATTTTCAGTGTACAGTTGTTAGCGAAACTGCCTATTCCATACCACATGTGTTCGCTCAAAAATCAAAACCTTCTCGCAACAATTAGCATAAACATCTATATAAAAATTAAATCTAGCCATTTATCCTCAAAACATGCTTTTCATCGAATTACATTTTTAAAGTAATCACTCTAACATTAGAATCACGCTACTAAATTTTATCAGTTCAGCGAACATTATAATGAAATCAAATAAAACTCTTCTATCTTTAGCGGTCGCTTTTAGCCTCGCATCTGTATCAAGCGCCACTAACGCGGCAGGTTTTCAGCTTGCTGAATATTCAGCAACCGGTCTTGGCCGTGCTTATGCTGGTGAAGCGGCAATGGCCGACAATGCAAGTGCACAATGGCGCAACCCTGCAATGTTGACTTATTTAGAAGGGACACAGATCTCAACTGGTGCTATTTATGTAAACCCAAATATTGACGTTGACGGCACAAGTGCTGGCAGCATTAAAGCTGAATCACACGACTTTGCTCACGATGCGATAATCCCGAACCTTTATATTTCCCACAAATATAATGACCAATTTGCCGTTGGTGTTGCACTAAGCACAAACTACGGCATGGAAACGGATCTTGGTACTGACTTTGCTGGTGCTAACCACGGCAACGAAGCAAGCGTGATCAGTAAAGAACTAAACCTCAACGTTGCTTACCAATTAAATGAACAAGTAAGTGTTGGTGGCGGTGTACGCTATGTGATCGCAGAAGGCAGTTTTGGTGCAGTAGCTCCACCACAAACGGGGGCACTAGCAGGCACCACTCTAAAGTACATGGAAGGGGATGATAAAGCATGGGGCTGGCAAGTGGGTACCGCTTGGCAAATCAATGACGCTCATCGAATTGGTTTTGCTTATAAGTCTGAAGTAGCACTAACGCTTGAAGGCCATGCTAATGGTGCAGGGTTTGACCTTATTGCAGCTCCAAATGTTAAAGCAAAATATGCGGGCTCAATGGAGCTAGCACTTCCTGCAACCGCTGAACTTGCAAGTTTTCATCAATTAACAGACAAAACAGCTGTCCATGCTAGTATCAACTGGACTGATTGGAGCAGCTTTAAAGAATTGGTAGCACACATTCCTGAGCTACCTCAGCCAACACAAGATATCAAAAAAGAGAACTGGAAAGACAACTATCGCTTTGCCATTGGTTCAACTTATCAAGCAACACCAAAATTAGCGTTACGTACAGGCGTAGCTTACGATACTTCAGCAGTAGACGAAGCCGACCGTACCGCGACTATTCCAGAAACCGACCGTACTTGGTTGAGCGTTGGTGCAAGCTACCAATGGTCTAGCCAACTGTCTTTAGATGCTGGTTACACCTATATTTTCGCAAAAGATGCGAAAATGCACGAAGATGATGCTAAATCATCTATGTTTGGTGGCAACTTTGAAGGCGAAGTAACAGGTAATGTTTGGTTGATCGGTGTTCAAGCTAACTACGTTTTCTAATTCCGTTTCTGAATCAAAAGTTTTTGAATAAAGAATTTCTGAATAAAAGGTTTCTTAATAAAAAGCTTCTGAATAAAGAGTTTCTTAGCAAAAAGCTTCTTCGTACAAAAAAGGCTTGGTTTCATACCAAGCCTTTCTTTTATCGACAATAACAAGAACCGTTAAAATTCTTCATCTAGATATTCATCAAGATAAGCTTCTTCATCTTCATCAATTTCAGTTGTGGTGTTAATCTCGGCTTTAAAATCTTGGCGTTGCAAGAACACCTCTCGAGACAATGCATATGGATCTGGCGACGTTTTTAGCTGTCCCTCTTGAGGAATCAACTGCACTCGTTTTTCCATCCCCTCTAACGCCCACTTACCTAGCCCAGCCCAAACATTCAAATAACTAAGCGGCACATACATTCCATCAACGGTATCGGTGACTTCTCGAACCGTATAAGGTCCGTAACCAGGGAGCATCAAATACGGGCCGTTGCCGACACCATAATGACCAAGCGCATCACTGAACGCTTTATCATCGTTTTTAGGTATTCCTGCTTCTGATGCAATATCAATTAAGCCCACTAAACCAAACGTAGTGTTAATCCAAAAACGGTTAAAGTGATTGACCGCTTGTTCTCCATTACCCATTACGAGGTTATTCACCATGCTAGAAGGTTCATCTAAATTGGCAAGCACGTTAATAATACCTAAGCGTATTGGGTGCGGAACATATTCAACATAGGCGACAGATACAGGACGCACTAAATAGGGGTCAAGGTAGTCGTAGTTGATATCCCACATTGCTCGGTTAAAGCTTTCAAAGGGATCGTTAGGGTGTGTTTCATCGATATTAGCTGTAGAGTCAGTTCCATTCACAGCATTACTTTCATCAATGACTTGCTTTTCCGGTGCGCTAGAACAACCCACCGTCATCAAAGCTAAAAACAGACTTAAATGTAATTGTAATCCGCGTGTTAGCATTTTATCTTCCATAAATAAGGCCAGCGATGCTGGCCTAAGTAGCAATATACTTATTATACTGATATTCAATACCATAGAAATAAGTATATTTAATATGTAATCAACCGTTTAACTACATCAGTATTGCTGCTCAATCTTCAACGACGCAGGTTCACCAAGAGAAACGACTGAGCTTTCACCATACCAATCACCATCTCGCGTTGAAACATTTCCGTCACTATCCAGTCTAGCTCGAACAATTAAGCTCTCTAGATCCGATAGTTTACGACCTTGCATCATACTATTGCCGTCATCCAATACGATCGTTCTTGGGAATGAACCTAAAGGATATCGAGCAGCAGCAATTGGCATTGGCGCGCCATCAGCACTATGCACTGAAACGACCAAAACGGCGTTACTTGATGGATTAACTTGAGCACCTAATGAGATAGTAACCGCGACATTTTTACCACTTGGAGTTGCTTCAACGCCCATTTTCTTCTTAGCATTCTCAATACTACGAGCCAACATAGTATAACGGCTATCATCAGGGCCAATCATTTGCTGCATAATACTCCAGTATTTAACCGCAGCCGGATAATCCTGACGCTCAAAAGCATCAAAACCAAGTAGAGAAAAGACTCGCAAATCGACATAGTCTTCCTGAACGAGGCTACCGAGCAATCGACGCGCTTTGTCTTGATCAGCGTCATCTTGAGACAACATCAGAGCTTGAGCATAACCCAATTTAACATCTTCATTCTCTGGTTCGAATCTATACGCCTTGCGCATAGAGTTAATGGCAGTTTCAACATCACGGTTCGCTAACCCAATTCGCCCAAGTAGCAACCACCCTGTGGAATCTTCAGGTTGATAATGTAAGCGAGTACGAAGTGCTAACGTCAGGTCTTGCATCTCATCATCAGTTAATGCATCGCCTTCTGGAGACATCAATTTCTTCGTTAATGCCGGTAAATTGGCTGAAACGTCTTGCCATTGCTGCACTTTATCTATCGCACCAAACTTCATATACATGGCATAAGAGAGTGCAATCACCAATAAAAACGATGGTAGTAAAATAACGGCCGCCGGTATTTCGCTACCACGACTGTTTTTTTGCTCCGTAGGGATGTCATCCAAAAGCGACTGCTTCAGGTCTGAAATCAGATCTTGTTGATCATCCACAAGCCCTTCATCGGCTTCTTCTTCAAGTTCAGATAAACGATCTTTGTAGAGAGCTTTGTTTAATTCATCGCGTAGTGCTTCATCATTATTTGCCCTTTTTTTAATGAAAGGCATCGCAATAAAGAGGCAACTAATAAGAGTAAGAACTAGACTCGATATCCAAAATAACGTCATTACTGTTTATCTCCGTCTTTTTCTTCATTAAGCAACGATTTCAAACGTGCTTCTTTCTCTTCATCCCACTCTTTAGATTCTGCCGTTTTTACCACTTTAGATTTGCGGCTGCGTACCACAATCAGAGCAAAACCTAGAACGATGACAAACAGTGGTCCACCCCATAACACCGATGTTGCTAGAGTCAACGGCGGGTTATAAGTAACGAAATTGCCATAGCGAGCGATCATATAGTCAATGATCTCCTGCTCCGACTTTCCTGCTTTCGTCATTTCATATACTTTTTGGCGAAGATCTTGTGCTAATTCTGCGTTAGAGTCACCAATCGTATTATTTTGACACTTAGGGCAACGCAACGTGTTACTTAGCTCTTTGAATTGCTGCTCTTGTTCAAAGTTATCAAACTCATGAACTTCAATTGTGGCATAAGCTGAAATTGACAGAAGCATGCTCGTCATAAAAGCAACGAAGATACGTTTCATCATTTCGCCTCCTCCAGAAGAGCTTGGTACATTGGTTGCAATGTCTCTTTCCAGTTAGCTGGATTAACATCACCAACATGGCGATAGCGAACTACGCCATTTGCATCAATTAAAAAAGTTTCAGGTGCGCCATACACGCCAAGATCTAACCCTAACATACCATCACCATCAAACAGGCTAATCAGGTATGGGTTGCCTAATTCAGTTAACCACTGCACCGCTTTATCACGCTGATCTTTATAGTTAAGACCAATGATTTTCACACCATCTGACGACAATTCATTAAGGTATTGATGCTCGGCATAACATGTCGGACACCAGGTAGCCCAAACATTCAACAGCAAGGGTTCGCCCTTGAAAATAGCTTGATCATGCAACTTTCCTGGTTGAGCTAAGTCTTCTAAACGAAACTCTGGAACTTGTTTACCAATCAATACCGATTCCAATTTGGTCGGGTCATCACCTGAAGAGTTTCGAACAAGCTGCGATGCAAAAACCGCCGCTAGAACCATAAACATAACCAGTGGGACAAATAATATTTTCTTGTTCATCTACGCGACCTTCTCTTGTTCACTGCTGGTTGTTTTTGATGATGACGATTTACGGAAGCGGTAGCGTCTATCACTAATTGCGATTAAACCACCTAGTGCCATCAATATTGAACCAGCCCAGATCCAACGAATAAAGGGTTTATAGTAAATTCGAACAGCCCATGAGCGGTTATCATCCAGTCTCTCACCCATTGCAATGTATAAATCACGAGTGAAACCGCTGTCGATAGCAGCTTCTGTCATCATTGAACGAGTCGTTGTGTAGAAACGTTTTTCAGCGTGTAGCGTATTAACGTACTTACCTTGTTGCGTGATTTCAAAATCAGCGATGTAACCATCATAGTTTGGTCCATCTTCATCTCGTACGCCGGAGAAGTAGAAATTGTAATCTTCTATTTGGAAGTGCTCACCTGGCGCAAGACGAACATCACGTTCAATGCTGTAGTTCTGCACCATTGCGATACCAATCACAGTAACAGCCAAACCAATATGTGCGAACATCATCGCCCAGTGACTGCGCTGAAGTTTTCTTAACCCTGTGAAAAAATCGTGACGGTGAGTTGCACGTTCATACAGCTCAAAGCTGTGCATGAACACAATCCATAACGCCATAACCCAGCCCATGTAGGCCATTCCAGTGAATCGGTCTGCCAATAGCCAAACCATAGCTGCGGCTAAAGTGAATGACCCAACACCAGAGATCAACATTGGTTTGATCAGTGCTGACATATTGTCACGCTTCCAACGAACCAAAGGACCAATACCTAAGAGGAACGAGAAAGGAATCATTAACCAGCTAAACAACATGTTAAAGAATGGAGCACCGATTGAAACTGAGCCTAAGCCAATCTGTTTGTGCACTAGCGGAAGCAGTGTCCCAACCAGTACCACAACCAAAGCTGCAATCAATAAAATGTTATTTGAAAGCAATGCGTTTTCGCGTGAAATAAGACTGAAGTTGCCGCGAACTCGTACCGATGCACCTTTCACTGCAAACAGCAGTAATGAACCGCCAATCACAAAGACTAAGAAGCCGAGAATGAACATGCCACGAGCCGGATCTGAGGCAAACGCATGAACAGAGACTAAAATCCCCGAACGAACAAGGAAGGTACCTAATAAGCTTAAAGAGAACGCTGAAATAGCGAGTAGCACTGTCCAAGCTTTAAATGTGCCACGCTTTTCTGTTACAGCAAGAGAGTGCATTAATGCTGTACCCGCTAACCACGGCATAAACGAAGCATTTTCTACTGGATCCCAGAACCACCAGCCGCCCCAACCAAGTTCGTAATAAGCCCACCATGAACCTAGCGCGATACCAACCGTTAAAAATGACCACGCAGCGATAGTCCAAGGACGAGACCAACGTGCCCAAGCTGTATCTAAACGACCAGTCATCAAAGAAGCGATAGCAAATGAGAACGCCACTGAGAAACCAACATAACCCATATATAGCATTGGTGGGTGGATGATCAAACCTGGGTCTTGTAATAGTGGGTTTAGATCTCGACCATCAATTGGGAAGAATGGCAGTGTTCTCAGGAATGGGTTCGAAGTGACGATGATAAACAGTAAGAAACCAACGGAAATCATCCCCATAACCGCGAGTACCCGCGCAACGGACTCTTGCGGCATGCCTCGGCTAAATGTCGCTACTGCAACCGTCCATCCTGCTTGAATGAGAACCCATAAAAGCAAAGAGCCTTCATGCGCACCCCAAACAGCGGTAATGCGGTAGTACCAAGGAAGTAAGCTATTCGAGTTACTCGCCACATATTGCAGCGTAAAATCGTTTTTGTAAAAAGCCCAACATAGAATAAAAAATGATAGGCAAAGCATGATGAACATACCCCAAGACAAAGGTCTCGCAGTATTCATCAATGTGGTGTTATTTCTCGATGCTCCCACCAGTGGAAGCAGACTGAGTAACACTGCCAACCCTAACGATAGGATTAAAGCAAAGTGACCAATTTCAGCAATCATTGATTACTTCCTTGAGTTTGTTCGTCTGTGTACGTTAATGGCTCATGGGTTTTCTTCATTGCTTCAGCCACTTCAGGCGGCATGTACTCTTCATCATGCTTAGCAAGCACTTCAAATGCTTCAATTGTTGTTGCGTCAAGTAGAACCCCTTGAGCAACAATACCTTGGCCTTCACGGAAAAGGTCTGGAAGAATACCATCGTAAACAATCGTCACTTTTGGACCAACATCCGCAAGATCGAAGCTTACTTGTAAAGATTCAACATCACGCTTCACTGACCCAACCACGACCATACCACCGATACGAAGTCTTTGGCCGACTTCTGGTTTCGTCCCATCATCTTTGCCATTGACCAATTCCGTTGGCGTGTAGAACAGATCCATGTTTTGATTCAGTGCATATAGCATTAAACCTACTGTGGCACCAATACCAATGAAAAGAGCGAGAATAATACCAAGTCTCTTTTTGCGTCTTGGGGTCATAGTGTGTTCTCCATATTTTTTGCAGCATCGATTCGAGCTTGACGATCGATTTTAGCTTGTACATCGCGAAGTAAGGTTTTACCACGCTTAATGCTTGAGATAAGCAAAATAAACATTGATAAGAAGGTAATCCCGAAAGCACTCCATACGTAAGCCGCATAGCCGCCCATGTTCAACATCGCGCTGAATGATTCAAAATGCATGTTAGTTACCTCTCTTAGCGTTATCTAATGCTAATTGTTGTACCCAAGGACGATGGCTTTCTTTACTGATGATTTCATTTCTAAAGCGCAGCATTGTCACCGCTCCAAAGAAAAATGCAAAACCAAATATATTCAATAATAGTGGCCATAGCATATCTGAAGAGATAGATGGTTTATCGAATTTAGTAATTGAGGCACCTTGATGAAGGGTATTCCACCACTCAACTGAGAAGTGAATAATAGGTAGATTAATCACACCAACAATAGCCAAAATACCTGCCGCTTTAGCCGCCGTTTTCTGATCGTCAAATGCGTGATAAAGCGCAATTACACCTAAATATAAGAATAGAAGAATAAGCTCAGATGTTAAACGAGCATCCCAAACCCACCAAGCGCCCCACATAGGCTTACCCCATACCGCTCCAGTCAACAAAGCGATGAAGGTAAAAACAGCACCGATTGGAGCCATGGCCGCTGCTGCCATATTCGACAATCTAACTTGCCAAACAAGACCAATAAATGCTGCGATTGCCATAGACATATAAGCGCCCATAGACCAAATAGCCGCTGGCACATGAATATAGATAATTCTGAAGCTATCGCCTTGTTGATAGTCTGAAGGAGCGAATGCTAACCCCCAAACACTACCGCTAAACAAACACAATAAAGCTAATACAGAAAACCACGGAAGAAGTGTGCCGCTTAGGCGATAAGCGGTTTCCGGTTTGGCATAGGGATGGAGCCATTTCCACATGTTCACTCTCACTTTTACTTCAAATTGCTAACAATGCTTTTACGCGTTGTTGATTATTATATTTATAATTAACTCAATTAGAGCTGTCGAAAATCAATTAGTTCACACTGACTCTTAATGCCGCACTAATCGCAAATGGTGTCAGCGTCATTGCTCCCATAAACATGGCACCTAAAACGGCAAGTTGTCCATTATAAGCCACCCCTAAAGATGCCGCATCAATTGCTGAGGTAGCAAAAATTAGGATTGGAATATACAGAGGTAAAATCAATAGGCTCAGCAGCACGCCACCTTTTTGCAGCCCGACAGTCAAAGCGACACCAATTGCACCGATAAAACTTAACGTAGGTGTTCCGACAAAGAGGGTTAGAACGACCGCTAACCAAGTATCGAAATCAAGCGATAACAACACCGCCAGTAACGGACTGATTAAGATAAGAGGCAACCCCGTTAACAACCAATGCGCGATGACTTTTGACATCACAACTAATTGTAATGGGATGGGCATTAGCATCATCTGCTCTAAAGAGCCGTCTTGAAAATCATCACGGAATAGTCGTTCTAATGATAATAAAGCAGATAGCAGCGCCGCTACCCAGACAATACCTGCCGCAATTCGCGCTAATAAATTAGGCTCCGGCCCAATACTCAGCGGGAATAAAGTAATAACAATAATAAAAAACCACAGAGGGTTAAAAATGTCAGCTTGCCTGCGAAATGCAATTAGCAATTCGCGGCGTACAATCGTGCTCATCGCTGAGATCATGTTAACCACCCAACTTAATTTTTCGAAGTATCGGATTATCAGCAAACATGTCTTGGTGGGTCGTGAGCAATACTATGCCCCCACTTTGCGCATGCTTTAGAAAAAGCGCTTCTAACACTTTCACCCCTTGCTTATCAATTGCCGTTAAAGGCTCATCAAGGATCCATAAAATCTGTTCACTCAACCATAGACGAGCCAGCGCGACTCGTCGCTGTTGACCAGCGGAAAGCTGTCCGACGGGTACATCCTCTCTACCAGCAAGCCCAACTTGAGTGAGCGCTTGGAAAATGTCTTCTCTAGAGGTGTTATTACCATGAATAGATTGGTAAAAATTCAGGTTCTCAAATGCGGTGAGTTCGCGCTTCACTCCTGTTTGATGGCCTAAAAAGAGCAAGTCTTGATGGTAGGTATCGCGGCTAGATTCAATTTGTTCACCTTTCCACGAAATCGTACCTTCGTCTCTCTCGCCTAAGCCAGAAATAATGCGTAAAAGTGTTGTTTTACCCGTGCCATTTCTACCTTCAACTTGAACAAGTTCACCCGGTTGAATATTAAAGGAAAGAGATTCAAACAAAACTCTCTCATCGCGAATTGCAGTTAAATTAGATACTTCGAGCATAAATTTTTTCGGCACAAAAACATAACAGTTATCTTAACACAGCAAGCCGAATACAAAACAGGAGTAGACCTTTACGAATCACGAAACTACGTAAGAAACTGTTAATGTTCTATCACAATTTCACAATTAATATTGGATATGGCTAAATTTCCATCCCTCTATTTTGCATTTTATTCCTAAAAACAAAAAAAGAAGCCGAGGCTTCTTTTTTCTTCTTCTGTTTTGTACACCGTTTACCGCCGAACATTTTTAGGCGATTGAGGCGATGCTCGATGTTCACCAGTAGAGCGAGGGGTCCCTCTCAATGGTGGCAATTTCTCTTTTCCTGTAAGCTTATTTTGTAGAGACATCATAAGCTCAGCTTCTGCTTTAGGGATTTCGCACTCTTCAATCAACTCATTGACACTCGCGCCTAACTGAACCATTTTACTGGCTCTCGTATACAAACGGCCATCAGTATCAACGTGTTCAAGCTCCACTACTCGCTCATTTAGATGCTTGATAATATCCTGCTGCTCAGTCACTCGTTGACCAAGACCAACCACTACAGATCTCACTTCTAGCAACTGCTTATTGGCTTTTTGAAGCTCTTTCTCAAGGTGCCGTGTTTGCAAGCGAGATGCGTCAAAAAGCTTTTGTGATGCTTGTTTTGTTCGAAACAAGGCAAGCACAAACAGAAGAGCAATTAAAACACCCCCACCAATCAGGAAGGGGATATTTTGTGACAAAACATCAGTCATTATAGGTGAGCCATGTCATCCCATTCTTCATCGGTAAGCAGCTTATCTAGATCAACCAAGATAAGAAGTTTACCGTCACGGTTGCTTACACCTTGAATGAACTTAGCACTTTCATCCGTACCAACACTTGGTGTGGTATCAATTTCTGAAGAACGTAGGTAAACCACTTCAGCAACGCTATCAACTAAGATACCAATCACTTGACGCTCAGATTCAATAACAATAATACGGGTATTGTCCGTCGTTTCACCTTGCATCAGACCAAAGCGAGAGCGCGTATCAATAACAGTAACCACATTACCACGAAGATTAATGATACCTAAAACGTAATCTGGAGCACCCGGTACTGGAGCAATTTCGGTATAACGCAATACTTCACGAACTTGCATTACATTAATACCGTATGTTTCTTGTTCTAATTGGAACGTCACCCACTGAAGAACTTCGTCATTACCTTGTTCTTTTCTTACTTCAACTTCGTTAGCTTGAGACATAGTCAATCCTCTTAATGTCGTTCCCGACTAAAATTTTTATCAATCTAATGCTTTTACATCTAGCCCTGCATTTAGCATAGCTACCATTGCCTCAACATGGATCAAGGCACACATTTTTTCTTTTACCATACCGGCAAGCCAAGGGCGTTTTCCTGCCTGTTCACGCCACCGCACTTTGTCAGTATTTAACAATTCGGTTCCCATGAGTTCTGTACTTGCCAGCCCCCACGAACTTTCACCCAACATCACGATATATTGATAGTTATCTTTATAATCGTCATTGGCTAATTTTTCAGCCATCACCCATTTAGCACTGTCAACGACGTCTAACTGGTGCTCTTTATTCATTTGTAAACCTAAATACCAACTTGGTTTACCAATGATATGGCTAAGTTCCGTTATCTGGTGAATACCACCTAGTTCATCAAGAGGCACAGCAAACGTCACACCATTAACGTCAAAGTATAGTACTTGAAAGTCTTCTGTTCTGCTTGTGGTTTGCCAGTTATCTAATTGATGTCCACCAGCCTGGGTTTCTAACTCACTTTCGGTCGCCACATCTGCACTGTCCGATGTATCAACTTCAGGTTGAGCAGCCTCAATAATGGGGCTTGTATCTAAGCCTGTATCTAAGCTTTCATCTGATTTTCCAACGTTTTCAACTGTCTCATCTTGAACTGAAACATCAACGTTAGGCTCTTCTGGAATGTCCCAGCTTTGAATCTCATCAACAACTTCAACACTTGGCTCAAGGTCTAGTTTGATATTGTTATTTTGAATCAGAATATCATCTTGAAGCGTTGCGATCTCGACTGTGTTTTGTTCAAGAATACTGTCGATATCAAGCTCACCAACAATATCGGTGGACTCTAATTGACTCAGTAGTTTCTGAACATCTTCAAGGTTTGGTACGTCAAAATCTTCAGTTTGAATCTCAGCGTATGAAAGAGACTGGCTACTTTCAGCCTCATCCTTCAACGGGTGGGTCTTCAGTTCAGGTTCAATATCGAGTTCCGTTATCGGCAAAGAGGGAGAGACTTCAGCCTCTGTATCTTCCCCCAACAACGCGCTAAAGTAATCATCTAGAGCTTGCTCACTCGACAGTACGTAATCACTGCTCATCAATTGTTAACCTCTCAAGGAAAATCAACAACTGCTTATAAGCAAAAACGCCACGACTACCAGAAGCAAAATGCGAAGCTGGCAATCGCTTCAAACTTGCATCTCTAAATTTAGTATCAATGGGTACCGCCGAGTTCCAAACTTGATCAGGGTAGTCCTGCTTAAGCTGTGTCAGTGTCTGCAAAGATGCCCGAGTCCGTTTGTCATACATTGTCGGCACAACGGTAACTTTAAATGGTGTATTACGCGACTTCTGCATAATTGCGAGGGTTCGAACCATGCGCTCTAGCCCTTTCATCGCTAAAAATTCAGTTTGAACAGGAATCAATATCCTATCGCTGGCAGCAAGCGCATTAACCATCATTACCCCCAAAATCGGAGGACAATCTATCAGTACGTAGTCATACTCATTTTCAATCGAAGCTAATGCTCGTTTTAAAATGAGTCCCATACCACCTCTGTTGCCCATGACACGATCTAACGTTGCCAGTGACATATGTGCGGGAATAATATCGATACCTTCAACTTCTGTTTTTAAAATTAAAGGCTCAACAGATTGCTTGGTGAACTCTTTAAGTTGAAACAGCTCAAACAAACTTGCAGGCACCGCATCAGAGTCAAACCCAAGATAGGTAGTTAAAGACGCGTGAGGATCGGTATCAACAAGTAACACTCGATGGCCTTGCTTACTCAGCAGACCCGCTAATGTTACGGTTGTGGTTGTTTTCCCAACACCACCTTTTTGGTTTGCTACACTCCAAACAATCATTAATATAATTCCTAGGCTAGGCCAACTTCCACTAGCATACGTTCTGAAATTCGTTCTAAAGGTAGATCTTCTGTTGATATACCAGCTTTAGCGACGGCCTGAGGCATTCCATATACCACACAGCTCTCTTCATTTTGAGCCCAAATCGTTGCACCCGCAGATTTCAACATCCGCGCGCCTTCACGACCATCAGCACCCATTCCAGTGAGGACCATAGATAATACTTTATCGCCATATATTTTCGCCGCAGAGCCAAATGTTACATCAACACAAGGTTTGTAGTTCATGCGTTCACCGCCATCAATAATGCGCAGTTTCGCCGTACCTGGACGTCCATCAATCATCATTTGCTTTCCACCTGGAGCGAGATAAGCAACGCCAGGTTTCAAAATATCTCCATCTTCAGCTTCCTTTACTTGTATCTTGCAAAGTGAGTTAAGACGGCTCGCAAAGGCCGCGGTAAATGTCGCTGGCATATGCTGAATTAGCACGATTGGATGTGGGTAATGTGCTGGTAGTTTCGTTAATATTTTCTGTAGCGCAACCGGTCCACCAGTAGACGTTCCGATTGCGGTTAACTGATATTTTTTACCCGACGCTCTAAACTTGCTCGCTACGCTAGACGCAACAGGACGCGCAGAACGCTCTTGAAGAGTGGTTCTTTGTCCCGCTGCAGGTGATGTTGGAGCCGGAGCTGGTGTTGATCTCACCGCTTGACGACGCATAAACACGCGTTTCGCGGCAATCTCAATAACACGCTGCTGTAATAGCGAAACAGCGTCGTCTCGATTACGCGCAATATCTTCAAACTTTTTCGGTAAGAAATCCAATGCACCAGCATCTAACGCATCTAACGTCGCTTTTGCCCCGTCATGGGTAAGCGAAGAGAACATTAGAATCGGTGTTGGGCAAGCTGCCATGATTTGACGGACGGCAGTAATGCCATCCATCACCGGCATCTCGATATCCATCGTTATCACGTCAGGCTTGAGTCGCTTCGCCTTCTCGACCGCTTCCTTACCATTTACAGCCACATCTATAACTTCTAGGCGTGTGTCTGAATTGATGATCTCGCTTACACGACGACGAAAAAAACTCGAATCATCAACGACTAGTACTTTAATCGCCATACCTTTCCTTATCTTAAATTCGTGATGCTGCTGCGTACTGCTTTAACAAATCTGGCACATCAAGAATCAGTGCAATGTGACCATCACTTGTGATTGTCGCACCTGCCATACCTGGCGTACCTTGTAGAAGGTTATCAAGGGGTTTAATAACAACCTCTTCTTGGCCAATTAATGCATCAACAACAAAACCAACTCGCTGACTACCGATTTGGACAATAACAACGTGCCCATGTCCTTTACGTAGCTCTGCCATTCCATCTTTAGGCGCAAGCCAGTTTTGCAGATAGAAAAGTGGTATTGATTTTTCACGAACGATAATGGTTAGCTGACCATCAACAACGTTAGTTCTGCTTAAATCTAGGTGGAAAATCTCATTTACAGAAGCCAATGGCAACGCAAATGGATGACCTGCAACACCAACCATCAAGGTCGGAAGAATGGCTAAGGTCAGAGGAACTTTGATGGTTATCTTAGTCCCTTTGTTTTTCTCTGAGTCAATATCAATCGAACCGTTCAATGTATTGATGGCTGTTTTTACAACGTCCATACCAACACCGCGACCAGAGATATCTGAAATTTTCTCTTTGCTTGAGAAACCAGGAGCAAAAATCAGATTGAAACACTCTTTATCAGATAAACGAGACGCTGCATCTTCGTCCATAATACCGCGCTTAACGGCGATACCACGTAATACATCTGGGTCCATACCACCGCCATCATCAACGATAGCAAGTTCAATATGATCACCTTCTTGTGATGCTGATAAAATTACTTTACCTGTTCGAGGCTTACCGGCTTTCACACGGTCTTCCGGCATTTCAACACCGTGATCGACAGAGTTTCTCACTAAGTGAATAAGCGGATCGGCAAGAGCTTCCACAAGGTTTTTATCTAAATCCGTCTCTTCACCGCGCATTTCTAGCACGATATCTTTCTTCAAGCTTCTTGCTAAGTCACGGACCACGCGAGGGAAACGGCCAAATACTTTCTTGATTGGCTGCATGCGCGTTTTCATCACTGCGCCTTGCAAGTCAGCAGTAACAACATCTAGATTCGAGACAGCTTTAGCCATCTCTTCATCGTTACTATTTAAGCCTAAACTCACCAAACGGTTACGGACTAATACTAACTCACCGACCATATTCATAATGGTGTCTAATGTTGACGTATCAACACGAACGGTCGCTTCAGCCTGTGGTTTCTTTTGTCCTCCCTTGGCAGGAGTTTTTGCTGCTTGTTCTTTCGCTACTGGCGTAGGAGCCGATTTTGCTGGCGCTGCTACTTTTGGTTCTGCTGGCTTAGGAGCTGGAGCCGCTGCAGGCGCTTGTGGTGCAACATTCTCAATCGCAGGCTTCGTTGCCGCTTCCAATTCTTCAGCTGTCGGGCCATTACCTGAACCGTGCAGTTGGTCAAGAAGGTTTTCAAACTCTTCATCTGACATTAAGTCATCTGCATTACTGAAGCTTGATGTTGCCACCGGAGCTGGTGTTGGCGCTGGCGGAGGTGTAACAGGAGCTGCACTTTCCGACGCGGCAGAAGGACTTTGTCCAGCACCATGTAATTCATCTAGTAACTTTTCAAATTCATCGTCAGTAATATCACCATCAGATGCTAACACTGAAGCGGTCGAACTTGGGGCCGAGGCAACTGGAGCTGAAGCTATTGGCGAAGAAGTGACTGGTGCAGAAGGTGTAGCCGCACTTGGTGCTGTACCTTTCCCATGTAATTCATCAAGTAACTTTTCAAATTCATCTTGAGAGATTTCATCCAGGGAGCTAGAAATCGTAGAACTTTCAGCAGGAGCTTTAACAACTTCAGGCTCTTTTACTGGTTCAACAACTTCAGCTTCAGCAGGAGCAGCATCTTCAGATTCAGGTCGGCATAAACGGTGTAACTCATCAAGTAGAGCTTGATCTGCCGGTTCAGGTTTTTCGCGATCCTGAACAGCACTAAATTGAATGTTGATGGTATCCAATGCTCGAAGCATCGTATCCATTAATCCAGCAGTTACGCTTCTTTGGCCGTTACGCAAAATATCAAACACATTCTCAGCACCATGACAGGTGTCAACCAGTTCTGAAAGTGCCAAAAAGCCTGCTCCACCTTTTACAGTGTGGAACCCACGGAAGATTGCATTAAGTAAATCTCTATCGTCAGGATTATTTTCAAGCTCTACTAACTGCTCAGATAGGAGCTCAATTATTTCCCCGGCTTCTACTAAAAAGTCCTGAAGAATATCTTCGTCTAACTCGTAGCTCATACGTTTCCCTTAAAATCCAAGACTGGATAATAAATCATCAACATCATCTTGTGATGCGACTGCATCTTCACGCTCTTCAGGGTTCAATATTGGCCCTTCAGCTTCTGTTGATGATTTCTTCTCTTTATTAGGTTCTTCTGTTGTTGGACTCGTACCAAATACCGTCAATATTTCAACAAGTCTTCCTTCGACTTCAGCAACAAGCGTAATCACTCTGCGAATGATCTGCCCAGTAAGATCTTGGAAGTCTTGTGCCATCAAGATCTCGGTGAGTTGCCCGCGTAATTCAGTACTGTCACCTTCAACTTGAACGAGCAAAGAATCAATGCGGTGACATAGAGCTTTAAACTCGCTTAACTCTATTCGCCCATGCATCAATTCGTTCCATTGCGGCCTTACCTGAACAAGACATTCATGAAGATTATCTGCAATAGGTAAGCAACGATCAACGGCATCCATTGTTTTATTCGCAGCTACTTCAGTTTTATCAATGACATATTGAAGGCGATCCCTTGCATCAGGAATTTCGTCATTGGCAATTTCACTCATTCTCTCATCAAGGTTGAATTGAGTTAATGAGCTATGAAGATCACGAGTCAGTGAACCTATTTGTTGCAGCATTAAGTTATCACTGCCTTCATAGATATTTTTGACAAGAAGGTTCGCTTCTTGCTGCTCGTCATTTTCAAGCAACTGAACGAGTTGCTTCGCTTGTTCTAATGAAATCATCCGGGCCTAGCCTTTATAAACTCAACGTTCGTATTAATAAGTCACTTAGTCTAATGTCGCTCTTTTTATATTTGGCGATCACTAAATAGACAAAAACCAAGTGCAGACATTACGTATTCTGGCTTATAAGCGTTCGAATATTTTGTCGAGTTTTTCTTTCAGCGTTGCTGCGGTAAATGGCTTAACAATATAACCGTTTACACCAGCTTGAGCCGCTTCAATAATTTGTTCACGTTTCGCTTCAGCCGTAATCATCAATACAGGCAAATGCTTAAGCTCAGCATCAGCACGGATGTTTTTCAGCAAATCAATACCTTGCATTCCCGGCATATTCCAGTCGGTTACAACAAAGTCAAAATCACCTTTCTTGAGCATCGGCAATGCTGTTAATCCATCATCAGCTTCTTGTGTGTTATTAAAACCTAGGTCTCTTAGTAGGTTTTTTACAATACGGCGCATCGTTGAAAAGTCATCAACAATGAGGATTTTCATGTTTTTGTTCAAAATTGCCTCCACTGAACTCGAAATCAGTGTTGTTAGTCGTTTTGTGTCCACGCACTTAATTTAGTACGTAAACGCTGCATTGATTGGCTTAATATTTGGCTGACACGAGATTCGCTGACACCTAAAACTTCACCAATTTCTTTTAAGTTTAACTCTTCATCATAGTAGAGCGAAAGTACTAATGCCTCACGCTCAGGAAGTTGTTTGATCGAATCAACTAGAGCGACTCTAAAATTCTCATCTGCAACCCCCTGAAATGGTGCATTATCTTTATCATCTTCATTAGGTGATAAAGCATCATCAGATACACCGAGATCTTCAATGCCTACAATTCTTGAGCTGTTTATATCGGTTAGCGCACTATGATACTGCTCTAGGGATAACCCCATATGTTTTGCCACTTCTGCATCAGATGGGTCTCTATTTAGTATCCCCT
Organism: Vibrio sp. 03-59-1; assembly: GCF_013114135.1. Classification (NCBI taxonomy): domain Bacteria; kingdom Pseudomonadati; phylum Pseudomonadota; class Gammaproteobacteria; order Vibrionales; family Vibrionaceae; genus Vibrio; species Vibrio sp. 03-59-1. The sequence goes on along the minus strand of NZ_VTYA01000013.1, from coordinate 28,136 downwards.
CTAATTCTGATATCGCTTGAGTAATTTCTCGATTGTTTCGATGAACAGAACGAGGAACCCAATCCCCTTTGCGAATATCATCAAGCATAGCACCGCGGATCCTAATACCAGCGTAAGTTTCAAAACTTGCGCCTTTGGATCCATCGTAGTTCTTCTGAGCTTCAAGCAGACCAATCATGCCTGCTTGAATGAGGTCTTCGACCAATACATTCGGTGGCAAACGACCGAGCAGATGATGAGCGATACGTTTAACCAACACCGAGTATTTCTCTATAAAAGCCTGGGGGCTACTTAGATTTGCATGTTGGTCGTAAGTAAGCGCCTTATTCACCAAATGGTTCCTCTGAAATTTCTGGGCGATTTAGTAGCCGTTCGACAAAAAACTCTAAATGGCCGCTAGGGGTCTTAGGAATAGGCCATGTTAAGGCTTTATTCGCTAGCGAACTAATAGCAAGAGCTGCTGGAGAGCGTGGAAATGCGTCTACCACAATTTTTTGTCTCTTAACTGCTTGTCGTACTTTATCATCTAAAGGAATACATGCGACAAGTTCAAGGCTTACATTTAGAAATCTCTCTGTGACCAATGTCAATTTTGCAAATAATTCTCGCCCTTCTCGATAACTTCTGACCATATTTGCAACAACTTTAAAGCGTTGCACTTGGTGTTCACGGCTAAGTAATTTGATCAGAGCATATGCATCTGTTATCGATGTTGGTTCATCACAAACCACAACCACGACATCCTGAGCTGCGCGAGAAAAGCTCACGACCATGTCAGAGATGCCAGCTGCGGTGTCGATTAATAGCACATCCATGTCATCTTCTAAGCTACCAAACGCTCGGATTAAACCGACATGCTGCGCATGAGAAAGCTCTGTCATGCTTTGAGTGCCTGAAGTCGCAGGGATAATTTTCACCCCGTGAGGCCCTTCAACAATGGCATCTTTGAGCTCACATTCTCCGGCTAGGACATGCCCTAAGTTACGCTTAGTTCTAATTCCTAGCATAACATCGACATTGGCGAGCCCTAAATCGGCATCTAAAACGGTCACTTTTTTACCCTGTCTAGCCATACAAATAGCCAAACCGAGAGTTACGTTTGATTTCCCTACACCGCCTTTGCCACCAGTAACCGAAATCACTTTAGTCAATGAAGGTTGGGTTAAGCGACGGAGGCCGCTTGCTTGATCATATATCATATTATCAGTCATATTTATCCGCCGCCCTAGAATTCTTCCGAATCACTGTTCCAGTAGTGTGGTTCATTCTCTGTCGACTTCTCTAGTAACTCATTCGCTTTAGCTATCATGTATTTAGGCTGAGCGATGACGATGTCTTCGGGTACGCGTTGTCCATTTGCAATATACGCAATGGGTAACGCATTTTGAACAACTACGCTAATAAATTCCCCCAAACTTAATGACTCATCAAGCTTGGTCAAAATGCATCCCGAAAGTGGGATACGTCTAAAGTGTTCGATTGTTTCTTGTAGTACTTTTCGCTGAGCGGTCGCGGGTAACACCAAGTAACTGTGTATGACTTCGCCACTCTCTTGCATCAGTGTGTCTAACTGTTCTGATAGACGTACATCACGCTGACCCATACCTGCGGTATCGACCAAAATCAGACGTCGATTCCGTAACTGATATATTACATCGGCTAACTCACTGGAATCTTTAGCAACTCTTACTGGACAACCCATAATTCTGCCATAAATCGACAGTTGTTCATGAGCACCGATACGGTAAGTATCCGTTGTAACCAATGCAACGTTGTCAGCGCCGTACTCCATTGCAGCTCTTGCGGCAAGTTTTGCTACAGTTGTGGTTTTCCCCACTCCTGTAGGGCCGAGTAGAGCCACGATGCCACCACGCTTCAAGATATCTTGCTTAGTGACGGAGATTTGGTCTGACACTAATGCTAGCAAGGCTTTCCAAGCTCGGGCAGGTGGCGTGTCTTCAGGGATGTAGCATGCCATTTGATCGGCGAACTCTGAAGAAACACCCATCCGCTCTAGTCTTTTTATCAGCATAGCTCTGAGTGGTTCCCGACGCTCAACTTCTTGCCACATAAGGCCAGAAACTTGATGTTCAAGCAGGCGACGTATTGAGGTCATCTCCTCGCGCATCGACTCCATATCTTTTTCTGATGTGGGCGGTGATTGAGGCTCGCGATGACGATCGTAGCGGGTAGGATCGAGTTTTGGTTTTGGCCTTTCGACACGACGATCTTCGGCAATTAATTTTGCCAAGCCCGATTCTTGCTGGTATCGACTACCGGAATTGGACTCCCCTCGCCCATTATTCTGACGATTGAGCAGAGCGGACAATGAATCTTCGTTTTCAGCGCGATGTTCACTCTCGTCATCCGCTCCGGCACTATACTGTTTCAGCATATTCGCAAAACGCTTAGTCATAGACGATCCATTACCAGCAGCAGGGTTCGATTGTAAGCTCACCCTATCATCATCTAACTGACGCTTCGTTTTTGGTTGTACTTGAGGAGAAACTTGTGTGTATTCATTTCGTGATGGTTTAGGACTCACGCTGCGCTGTGCCGTGCCGTTTGGCTCGCCATCAATTGCCGCAACAATTTCTACCCCACCAGCGACTTTTTTGTTAGACATGATCACAGCTTCAGCGCCAAGTTCTTCTTTGACTTGGAGCAGAGCTGATCGCATATCTTTGGCAAAAAATCGTTTAATTTTCAAAGCAATTGTCCATATTTAGGGTATACCACGAGCTAGTTTCCAACCGCTTGTACAATGCGGATCTGTTTCTCATCTGGAATTTCTTGATAAGACAGCACCCTTAAATTCGGTATGGTATTTTTGACAAACTTAGCCAGAGTAGAGCGTAATACTCCAGATGTGAGTAGAACTGAAGGCTCACCTTTTAATTCTTGTTCTTGTGTCGCCTGGCTTAAAGACATCTGTAATCGTTCAGCTAAACCAGGTTCAATACCTGCTGATTCTCCACCTGACGACTGCATAGTTTGATGCAATAATTGTTCCAGTTCCGGTATCAGTGTAATTACTGGCAATTCAGGCTCTATGCCATTGATTTCTTGAACAATTAGTCGTTTCAGTGATATACGAACCGCCGCAGTAAGAATGTCAGGTTCTTGACTCTTACCCGCATACTCGGACAAGGTTTGTACAATAGTACGAATATCTCGAATTGGTATCGCCTCATTGAGCAAGTTTTGCAGCACTTTGACCACGGTTCCTAGCGGAATGAGATCAGGCACAAACCCTTCAACTAGTTTAGGCGCAGATCGACTGAGCATCTCTAACAAGTTCTGAACTTCTTCATGGCCGAGCAACTGAGATGCGTTATTCGTGAGCAATTGACTTAAATGCGTCGCCAAAACGGTGGAAGAGTCGACCACTGTGTAGCCTAGTGCCTGAGCATGTTCTCGCTGTTCAACTCGAATCCAAGTCGCTTCAAGTCCAAATGCGGGGTCAATGGTTGGTTCACCATCGATCATTCCATACACTTGCCCCGGGTTGATCGCAAGTTCTAAGTCAGGACGAATTTCAGCCTCACCGACAGCCACTCCCATTAATGTTATGCGGTAGCTGTTGGGAGTGAGTTCCAAATTATCACGAATATGAACAGCAGGAATAAGAAAACCAAAGTCTTGTGAAAGCTTCTTACGTACCCCTTTGACACGTTCAAGCAGTTCCCCCCCCTGATCTCGGTCGACTAAGGGAATTAAGCGATAGCCCACCTCTAGGCCAATAATATCAACGGGTTGTACATCATCCCAAGAGAGTTCTTTTTGAGAGGGAGCTTCACCACTTGGCACGACTGGTACTTTAGGTTCTTTAGCCGCCTTTTTCGCTTTCTTATCAATCAAATAAGCCCCTCCTCCCGCAAGGATGGCTAGAGATAAGAACGAGAAATGTGGCATTCCAGGTACGATACCCATGACGCCTAAAATACCCGCGGTGATCATCAAGGCCTTAGGGTTATCAAACAGCTGAAAGACGAGCTGTTGCCCCATGTCTTCATCTGTATTTTGACGAGTAACCATCATGGCAGCGCCAATAGACAGTAAAAGAGACGGTATCTGTGCAACCAAGCCATCACCAATGGTCAACAGCGTATAGATTTCAATCGCTTCTACGAAACCTAAATCGTACTGCACCATACCAATACTTAATCCGCCAATAATGTTAATGAACAGGATTAAAATACCGGCAATCGCATCACCTTTTACAAATTTTGACGCACCATCCATTGAACCGTAAAAGTCAGCTTCTTTGGTTACTTCAAAACGACGTAAACGAGCTTGATCCTGATCGATTAATCCGGCATTCAAATCCGCGTCGATAGCCATTTGCTTACCTGGTAAGGCATCAAGAGTAAAGCGGGCACTTACTTCAGAGATACGCCCTGCACCTTTTGTCACAACCATAAAGTTAATGATCATCAAGATAAGGAATACCACAAGACCAACGGCATAGTTACCGCCGATAACGACATTACCAAACGCTTCGATTACGTTACCGGCGGCACCAGAGCCTTCATGACCATAAAGTAATACGACACGTGTTGAAGCAACGTTCAGTGCCAACCTTAATAAGGTGGCAATCAGTAGAACCGTTGGGAAGGCCGCAAAATCTAGCGGACGGCGAGTATAGATAGTCACCAATAATACGACCATTGCAAGGGCGATATTAAAGGTAAAAAACATATCCAGTAGAAAAGCTGGAATAGGCAAAACAACCATCGCTAGCGTTGCTAGCACCATAACCGGTGCGCCTATCGCAGGCATCGCACGGTTTGGTATTGAAGGCAATTTATCCGCAAATGGTAGGGTAAATTTCATATAAAAATTGGTTATCTATCTCGGCGTAAGAACACGTCATTTAAACAGTTTTTGGCATTAATTTCACTGACTAAGCAATTATCAGTCCAAGGTATTTGTCAAAATTATGGCAACTATCTCTAAATCCTCACAATTGACTTGAATTTGCTCGCTTGAAAATCAAATGTCAGTTACTCACTTCTCAAAGAACACTAGCTCTAAATTAATCAGTCTCTGTATAACTATAGCGCGTTAATAGTCCTTTCGTTTAGTTGGTCGCTATTTGCTTCAATATTAAGTCAGCGATAGAACTTAATCCGCATTCACCGTTAATGTCGAAGTTCTGGAGGGATCGTAATATTTTTAGGGTCGAGCTTCGGTCGCTGTCCACCACGTTTACGGTACTGCTTTAGTTGGAAGACATAAGCAAGGATCTGCGCAACTGCGGTAAAGAGGCCATCTGGGATTTCTTGTTCTAGCTCTGTGGTGTGATAAAGCGCACGGGCAAGGGGCGGAGCTGGAATAATATAAATATCGTGCTCACGGGCTACTTCTCGTATCTTCATTGCCATATGGTCAACCCCTTTCGCGACCACGACGGGCGTTCTATCTTTGTCTTGTTTATAGCGTAATGCTACTGAGAAGTGCTCTGGGTTGGTTACGATGACATCCGCATCGGGAATATCTGCCATCATACGACGCTGCGCCGCCTCTCTCTGCAACATCCGGATCCGCCCTTTTACTTCAGGCTTACCTTCGGTGTCCTTATATTCATCTTTGACTTCTTGCTTGGTCATTTTCAGTTGATCAGCGTGTTGCCATATTTGAAAAGGAATATCGATGGCGACGACAATCAACAATGAACAACTAATAAGCAGAACAAAGTTCAATAGAATATCAAGGGCGTGGAATATATTTTGTGGATAGACGTCCATGCTCAATTGCATTAGATCAGCTTGTGATTTTTGGATCAGATAAACGGCTACACCAGACACTAATCCAACTTTGAGTATCGATTTAACCAGCTCTACCCAACTTTGCATTCCGACCATGCGCTTAAGGCCGCTCATCGGGTTCATTTTTGATGCTTTAGGCATGGCCGCTTCAACAGAAAAACTGACACCGCCAACACCCGCAGCTCCAATTATTGCGGCGACAAACAAGATAAATATGATGAGCAGAAGTGGAAATATCAACCCTCCTACCGCTCCTGCTGCGATTTCGAGGAGCTTAGAAGCATTGAAAATCTCTTCACGGCTGAGTGTGAACATTCTTCCCATCGCTTCGAAGAGAGCTTTCGCTAGCCCATCTCCGAACCACATGAGAGATATCGCCCCAACGATAAGGACTGATGCTGACGCTAATTCTTTTGACCTTGCAACCTGCCCTTTCTCTTTTGCCTGTTGCAAGCGTTTGGGCGTGGCGTCTTCTGTGCGTTCTTGACCATCGGATTCTGACAAATCGGCCCCCTAACAATTCAACCGGATCAGGCGGCAAATTTGTTGCTCACCTTCCATCCAGAATAGTTCATAGTGGCTAAACAAGCCGCCAAGAATGTACCAACAGAGCATTAAACCAACCAGCAATGCGAAGGCAAAACCCAAAGAGAAAATGTTTAACTGAGGAGCGGCACGCGTCATTACACCAAATGAGAGGTTGATGGTCAGCAGTGCGATAATGCCTGACAGAGACATGCTCAGTGCCGTTTTGAACATGATGCCGAGCCACAACGCTAACTCTCTAAAATCAACCGTCGTCAACGAACCGGAACCAATCGGCAAGGTTGTAAAACTGAAAATAACTAATTGAAGCATCTTTAAATGCCCATTAGTTGAGAGGAAGAACATGGTCGCTAAAAACATAAATAACTGACCAAGTACTGGCGTATTTTGCCCGTTCGCTGGGTCAACCATAGAGGCGAAACCCAAACTCGATTGCATACCCAATATTTGACCAAGCATAACGAATGTCTGAATCATAAATTGAGTCACCATCCCCATGGCAACACCGATAATCAACTGTTCGAGAACCGTGATAAACCCTTTAAATGAGAGCAGTTCGATATTGGTTGGTACAGCAGGTATTGCAGGCATCACTGCTAAGGTGATCGCTAACCCCAAATAGAGGCGTATTCTAGGCGAAACAAACCTTGCCCCTGTCACCGTCATTACCATTAACATGGCAGATATTCGGGTATAGGGCCAAAAGTAGTTGGCTAGCCAATCTAATACAACCGTTGTGGGGTATTCCATCGTCGTTCCTAGTAAAGAACTTGTGGTAATCGTTCGACGATACTAAAAAAGAACTCCATCATCATCTGTGTCATCCAGTGTGCGAATAGCATCAACGATAATAAGGTCACAATCAAACGGGGTAAGAAACTCAGTGTTTGTTCGTTAATTGACGTGGCGGCTTGGAAAATCGCCACCACTAAACCGATCATCAAACTCGGTATGATGATCGCACACACCATGATCAGAACCATCCACAGTGCGTCTCTAAAGAGTTCGACAAACATTTCAGGAGTCATAGGTTACTCCTCGTCACAATGCAAAGCTGCTGGCTAAGGTGGATAAAATAAGGTTCCAACCATCAACCAATACAAACAACATGAGTTTAAAGGGCAAAGAGACAATCATCGGAGATAGCATCATCATACCCATTGCCATCAAAATGGAGGCCACTACCAAATCGATAATCAAGAATGGTAAGAACAGCATAAACCCAATTTGGAAAGCCGTTTTTAACTCGGAAGTAATGAACGCCGGAATCAACACTGCTAGCGAGACATCTTCAGGGTTTCTCACTTCTGCCCCAGAGATCTCAACAAACGTCTCCAGATCTTTTACTCTGGTTTGTTTCAGCATGAAAGTTTTCATCGGTTCTTGTGCGGCATCAAAGGCTGCACGAGCGGTTATCTGCTCATTTAAGTAGGGTTGAATCGCCTGTTCGTTCACTTGATCAAGTACTGGGGACATAATAAAGAATGTCAAAAAGATCGAAATACCAATAATGACTTGATTTGAAGGTGTTTGCTGTAGGCCCATCGCCTGCCGCAGAATAGACATGACCACCACAATACGCGTGAATGAGGTCATCAAAATCACCATCGCAGGCAAGAAGCCTAGCATGGTCATTAAGGCTAAAATTTGTAAGTTTACCGAATAATCCTCACTTCCATCGGGATTACTGGTCATGGTAAAGGCTGGAATACCTGCGCCATTTACGCTACTCATTGAGCTGCGTGATGCTCCTTGCTCTTTCTCCATCGCAGAGACCGTCACACTTTCTGAGGTCGCAGCTGAATTAGGAAGAACCGTTTCAAGCTCTTCTTGGGCAAGTGAGAATGGAGAGAGTAGCAATGCACCGAGGATCGCCACGTATACCAATAGGGTATTCAACGCGCTATTTCTTTTCATTTTTTGTTAATAGCTGGCTTAGCTGATTTGAAAACTGGCTTTTCTCCAGCTCCTCCTGTTTTATAGGGGTATCTAGTTTCGAAATTAGCTGGATCGATTGAGACGTAATCCCCACTAAAAACTGCTCTTCTCCGGCCTGCACCACTGCGATTCTTTCTTTCGTCCCCACTGCAATTTGGCGAACAATACTTAAATCTTTTTGGTTAATCAGCGAAGGCACTTTCATGCGTTTCAGCATAAAGGCGAGAAAAAAGATAAAGGCAAGAACCAACAAAAGCGACCCAAATGTGGTCGCTAAATCCAGTTGAGTTGGTGGCGCTGCCATCGCTTGGGTAGAAAACAGCCCACAGCCCACCAACAAATATTGAACACCTAACTTACGTGGCATTAATGATCTACCTAAGCTTCTTAATACGTTCGGTCTGGCTGATAACATCCGTTAGGCGAATACCAAACTTATCATTCACGACAACCACTTCGCCGTGAGCAATCAAGGTGCCATTAACCATCACATCCAAAGATTCACCGGCAACACGGTCTAACTCAACCACTGAACCTTGGTTTAATTGTAAAAGATTTCGAATGCTAATTTGAGAGCGTCCAACCTCCATAGAGATGGTCACTGGAATATCCATTATCGTATCGAGCTTACGTCGCTCATCTTCGGATATTGGTGCTGACGAATCTTGTAACTCTTCAAGAGGCGCAGCCATGATCTCATCAACATCTATACTTGGTGCACTTGGATCTTCACCCAATGCGGCAGCCCACTCATCCGCTAGCTTTTGGTCGTCACTTGGTTCCATTCTCAATACCTATTATTTTATTCTTCACTTTGCTCTTCAGCATCAAGATCAGACATGATGTCTTTACCCAAGAATGCTAGATCCGTTTTCACTACATGTGGTCTGCTAATTTTCTCAGACACTTGAACTGCAAGTTTTTCACCTGAACGCCCCATCTTAACTCGGTAAGTGGGTAGCTCTTCAACAAACATGGTGGCATGTTTAGGCATTTCCATCGGGATCACATCACCCGGTTGCAGTTCCATCAAATCTCTTAATGAAATGTCTTGTTCCAATAGATTAACTCTGAAGTTGACCGGAACATCCATAATTTCGTCACGAAGTGCGGTGCTCCAACGAACGTCAGTTTCCATTTTGTCGGATTGGACACCAGCATCAAGCAATTCTCGGATTGGCTCTACCATCGAATACGGCATAACGACGTGGAAATCACCACCACCACCATCCACTTCAATATGGAATGAACTAACGACGATCACTTCCGTCGGGCTCACAATGTTTGCCATACTTGGGTTGACTTCAGAATCAAGATACTCAAACTCAACGCCCATTACTGGCGACCACGCTTCCTTGTAATCTTCAAATACGATTTTCAGAAGTAACTGTATGATCCTGCGCTCTGTGGGAGTAAACTCACGGCCTTCAATTTTCGCATGAAAACGTCCATCGCCACCAAAAAAGTTTTCTACCAAAATGAACACTAATCGCGCTTCCATGGTAACCAGAGCCGTTCCTTTTAGAGGCCGGAAACGCACCATATTCAAACTGGTTGGAACGTATAGTGTATTTTGATACTCACCAAACTTCATCATCTGAACGCCGTTTATCGACACTTCAGCCGTTTTTCTCAGCATGTTGAATAAGCTGACTCGCATATGCCGAGCAAAACGCTCATTGATAAGTTCCAAGGTCGGCATTCGACCACGAACAATTCTGTCTTGAGATGAAAAATCGAAACTCGTGGCACCTTCAACCTCGGCACCAATATCGTCATCATCAATATCATCAACATCATCAACGCCGTGTAACAGCGCATCAATTTCGTCTTGGCTTAATAGATCAGTCACGTAACACCTATTGAATTACGAAATCAGTGAAAAGTACCTTCTCAATAACAGGTTTCCCTACCGCTTTGGTCAAACTTGCTTTTACGTCTTCTGTCGCTTTGTTTCGCAATTCCACACGACCTGTCGCCGAACGTAATTGATTCACTGTGGCGGAAGCAAAAGTAGCAAGCAGTGCGCTTTCGATTAAAGGAGAGTGGTAACGTGCTGCGTTTTCATTTTCGCTGCCTCGAACCATCAACTGAACTTTAATTTGTACTAAACGATCTCTTTTGTCCCCAGTAACATTAAATAAGAAAGGCTGAGGAATATTTACGTAAGCGGCGAGATTTTCTACTGCAATTGGCGCCGCTTCTTGCGTTCCGCTTTGTTCAGGTGAGCTATCTGACCCCATAAAGAAAAAGGCAGCACCACCGCCACCAGCTAATAGTACGACCACGGCAATAATTATGATTAAGAGCTTACTCTTTCCTTTTGGCGCTTCGCCTGTTTCTACTTCGTCAGCCATAATTGTCTCTAGGTTATTATTTTATTGTTAGTTTAAGCGTAATAACTGATTCCATCACGCTTTGTAGCGACATTCAAATCAAGTTTGACATCTGCATCAAAATTTTCACCATTTTGATCATTATTTGAACCAAAACCTGATGATGCCCCTTCACTTGCAGACGATCCAAACTGCCCCTGTTGTTGACCCGAGCTTTGTTGTTGTACTGATGAGTCTGCAAGTTGCAACCCTTGCTGAGCTAACATTTCACGCAGACGAGGTAATGTTTGCTCAATTATTTCCCTAGCTTGTGGGTTTGATACCGTAAAATGCACATTTGCTAAATCATTATTCATCGTCATACGAATTTGCATTCGACCAAGCTCTGGCGGGTCGAGTCGAATGTCTAAGTTTTTAAGGTTTTTAGACATCATCATCTGTATTTTTTCTTGAACCTGCTCATTCGCTAACTCTTTTGTTAGCTGCAGCGGGGCTTGTTGTGCTGCTTGAATTTCAGCACGAGCTTGTGCTGGAGTCGGCGTTCCAGGCTGACCAGATGCAGACGCTATTTGCTGAGCTAATGTATCTGAAGCTTCATTGCCCGATGACTTGCGCGTTGCCCCTATTGCTCCAGCCCCTAACGCACTCGCTAATGCCGCTTGGCTTGCCGCATTTTTACCGCTCATTCCAGAAGCCTGTGCCGCGATGTTTAAAGCGTTAGCATCAGTGTTCATCGCTTGCTGTGCTGAAAATTGTCCCATTATCGCTTTATCTGCTGCACTTTTGTCTAGGACCGCTTTTTCAGTCAGCACTTTTTCTGTAATGTCATTCTCAGTTAACATCGCTTGAGCGGCTTGCTGCTGATTCAATGCATTATGAACGGATGTGGCTAATGCACCTTGAGCCCCTTTTGCTGCGATCTGCCCGTCTATTTTCGGCTCCATTGCTGCCACGCTTCCCCACTGAATTTCTTGAGGATTAGCAGCAACATTGTTGCTAGAGAGTTCGTTATTGTTCGAAAGTTCACTACTGGCAGACGCTTTATTTGATAACGAGTTCGTGTCGACTTTATTTGGTGACACAGCAGAACTGTTAGCCGCAGATTGGTTAGACAGCGGCTGTTTTGCCAAAAGATCAGTAGCCGGAAGCTCGTTCGATAATAAAATCTGCTCTTCAGCCGCGATCTTACTTTTTAATACAGCGACCGCTTCCAGCTCTTGTTCAGATAAAGGAACCGTCTCACTTTTCGCAATCAAGGCGTCGAGTTGTTTTTGATCCGCAAATTTAGCGTCTGTGATAAAAGCTCGTTCTTGCTCTGTTAACTGTACATGTTGTGGTGCCAACTCTTCAGCGACACTCTCTTGCCCACCCGAAGCGGGCTCTTTACTGACATCCGATGCCGTAAGCGTAGGATCTAGCTCTTTCGATATTTCAGATGTGCCACTCTTCATTAAATCTGAATGGTTAGGAAGTGGATTCTGGGTGCTCGTTTGCGCACTCACCGTTTCAGAAGCATCTTTTGACTGAGGCAATGTTTTGCCGTCTTCTGGTTGAAGCGTTTTATTTGCCTCATCCAGTCGACCAAGCAATTCGTTTCCTTCATCCATCACCGCCGACACTTTCGATGGTTCCGCGCTCTCACCTGCTTTCTGTGCTGGGTTTTGTTCGCTGTTTTTTCCTTGCTGCGCACTCATTACCTGATGTTTTGAGCCATCAGACTGCTCAGCCTGAACCGAGTCACCGCTCATATTAGATGTCTGTTTTACTCCTGGCTCTTCACCAGTAACTGACTCTTCATTTGAAGTAAGAGGCGCTTCGCTATCAGCAGTGATCTCGCCCTCTTCAGAGGAGACCTCTTTGCTCGCGTTGTCACCGCTCGCTTTACTGCTATCGACTTTTTTCTCGCCATCAATTTCAGTGTCTGAATCTGAGTCATTAGACGATTTCTCTGACTTCGTTTTTGTTTTTTCTACATCCGATACTTTTGCCTCTTCACCTTGGCCAAACGCTTCTTTTAGCGTAGCAAAGAAACCTTTCGATTCTGCCGCCTCACTGGAAGAAGATGCGGAACTGCCGCTGCCCTTTTGCAGAAGGGAAGACTTTGAGCTATCGGAAGTTGATTGAATATTAAGGTTCATGTCAAAGGCTCTCACAAAAAAGTTTTCTGATTGAAATCGTTCTATTTCACACCAAGTGAAGGACCACACGTACTGAGCCAAGAGCAGAAGCAGCTAAAACATTGACAAAATACAATTGCAACTGAAAACTCTGCAAAAAATGAGCCAGTTAACGGAAAGCTTCGCTATTAAATTGATAAGGAGGGAGAACCATTATTAAAATGGTTCATCAAATAGGGTATCGGTGTGGTGACATGAAAGAAAAATATCAGAAATGCGATTTCTTTCGGCTATACAGCAGTGTAGAGAACTCATCCATCTGTTTTTGGTCTCTTTTCTCTTCGAGTTGTCGCTTCTCTGTCTCTTTCTTCTCCATCAACCACTCGTAGGATTTGCATTGCTTTCGCATTTCTAGCCAGTACTCTTGGCAATTATCCACTTGGTTTTTGAAGTGAGATTCTGCGTCTCTCTGTTTTGATAAGGTTTCATCAAGCTGAGTTAAGAAGCGATTCAAGTGCCCATATTGGCTTGCGGTAAGGCCGTTTTTGCCACGCTCAATCAACTGCTGACAATAATCCAATCGATACTGTTCTATCTGGGCCACTTGCTTGTAGTAATCTTCCAGCTCGATATTGGCTTGATTCAGTGCCATTTGAGCTTGATTTTGCTTCTCTTTCGCCTGCTCAAGTAAGAAATCTAGTGCATTATCCATAACTTACTACCCTCCGAGAACATGCTTCAACATGTTGACACACATATCGTAAGGTACGCTCTCTTTCATTTTCTGCTGCAAATACTCATCAAGTTTAGGTTTCAATGTAAAGGCACCATCAATGGCGGGATCGGTCCCTGGTTTATAGGCACCAATCGACACTAAATCTTGGTTTTTACGGCAAATTGAGAGTACTTGTCTCACCGCTTTTGACATCAACATATGTTCATCAGTGGTGATTTGCGGCATCACACGACTCACAGATCGTTCAACATCAATCGCAGGGTAATGACCTGCATCCGCCATTTCACGAGACAATACAATGTGTCCATCAAGGATTGCTCGTGAAGCATCTGCAATTGGATCTTGTAAGTCATCACCTTCGGTTAAAACGGTGAAAAAGGCGGTAATAGATCCCTGTTCTTGGCTTCCGTTACCCGCTCGTTCTACTAAGGCTGGTAGTTTTGCAAAAACAGAAGGTGGATAACCTTTCGTTGCCGGAGGTTCTCCAACAGACAGAGCAATTTCACGCTGAGCTTGAGCAAAACGCGTCAATGAATCCATCAACAGTAGAACGTCTAACCCTTGATCACGGAAGTACTCCGCAATCGTCAGGGCGGTTTGGCAACCTTTTAATCGCATCAGTGCCGAGGAGTCAGCAGGGGCAGCAACGACCACTGATCGTTTACGCCCATCTTCTCCAAGAATCTCTTCAATGAACTCTTTAACTTCCCGTCCACGTTCACCAATTAACCCTACCACAACAACCTGCGCGGTCGTGCCTCGCGTCATCATCCCTAGGGTTACGGATTTACCCACACCTGAACCAGCAAATAGGCCAATACGTTGTCCTTTACCGACAGTAAGAAGCCCATTAATCGCTTTTAAACCAACATCCAAAGGTTCAGAAATTGGTTTACGTGCCAAAGGGTTGATCGGAACTGCGTTTAGTGGAGCTCGATTTTCAGTATAAATAGCACCTAAACCATCAAGTGGGTTACCAACACCATCGATAACACGGCCTAATAGTTCCATCCCAACAGGCAAACCACTTTCTCGGGTTAAAGGCGTCACTTTTGCACCGGGCAAGATACCGGATATTTGTTCACTTGGCATAAGGAATAAGTTGTCATTAGCAAAACCTACAACTTCTGCCTCCATCACGCCAGACATGGTTTCCACATGACACAAACTGCCGACTGGTGCTCGGCAACCTGTCGCTTCAAGAGTTAACCCAACAACACGTACTAGCTTACCAGAAGCGATTGGACGACTGGTTAGCCCTTCGACTTTATATTGTTCAAGTCTTTCTGCCAGCGCCAACATCACGAGTGTCCTTGATGTCGGTTAGCGCCACAAAAACCTTGGATCACAGTATGAATACGATCTTCCATTCGATAATTAACGCTCGATTCTCCAGCTTCGATCTCCACGTCTCCGCGGTTTAACGCAGGCTCTGACGCTAACGACCAATTACGGCAATCAAGTTCGTTATCACCATAAGCGGCATGCACTATCGCGACATCTTCAGGGTTTAACTTAATGGTGATCGCATGTCCAGATATCGGCAAGGCTTCAACTGACTCTTTAAGGGTATCGAGAATGATCTGTGGATTAGTTTGAACTTCAACGTGGACGACCTCTTTTACCAAGGTCAATACCATATCAACAAGCTGTTTTTCTACCTGAGCATTCATTAATTCAAGTGGCTGAGCAAATTGATTGGCTAATCCCATAAAGATACTCACTTGTTGCTGGATGTACTCTTGTCCAGCAGTGACGCCTTCAAGCTTTCCAGCTTCATTGCCTTCGGAATGGCCCGCTTCGAAACCCTCTTCTTTACCCTTTTCATAACCTTGTTTAAAGCCAGCTTCTTGCCCTTGATGCAATCCATCTTGGTAAGCGCCTTGCTTGATCAATTCAATCTGTTCTTCGGTGAGTTCTAAAGGAGCCTCTGGTTCGGGTTCATCAAAATCAGGCATCCAACCGGGATCGTAATTAAACGCGGTATCTTTCGCTTGTTTATTTATTTCAGCCCCATAATCGGGCAGCCCCCACTTTTTAGGTTGCTCAATGTTTTCATCTTCATCGGGGCGTAAGAAGCCTCTTTTTCTTTCACCTGACATATTGATACCTGTATAAAATGGAATTGGGGAATGATGTTTATTGGATTAACGTACAAACAATAATAATGAAGCCTCACGAGGAGGCTTCAGGGTCGTCTTTATAAGAACTCGTCTGCGCCGCCAGATAGCATAATCTCACCACTATCAGCTAAACGCCTCGCAACAGTAAGAATCTCTTTCTGAGCAGATTCAACATCGGCAACACGAACAGGAGGCATCGCTTCGATATCATCACGCATCATATCAGCTGCACGTTTAGACATGTTCTTGAAGATCTTCTCACGCAAGCCTTCGTCAGCACCTTTAAGAGCACGTTGTAGTACGTCTTGTGGCACATCACGTAGAAGTTTCTGAACGCCTTGATCATCCACTTCGATAAGGTTTTCAAATACAAACATGAGGTCTTGAATTTGAGTGGCCATGTCTTCATCTTGATCTCGGATTTGATCCATCAAGATGCCTTCAACGCTGTTATCCATGTAGTTCATGATTTCAGCAGCGGCTTTCAGGCCACCAATTTTCGCGGCTTGAGCACCTGCTTGACCAGCGAACTGTTTCTCCATGATCTCATTTAGCTCTGCCAACGCTGAAGGTTGTACTTCTTCAAGGTTAGCAATACGCATCATTAAGTCTAGGCGTACACGCTCAGGGAATTGAGACAGTATTTC
The DNA here is from genome assembly GCF_013114135.1 of Vibrio sp. 03-59-1. Classification (NCBI taxonomy): domain Bacteria; kingdom Pseudomonadati; phylum Pseudomonadota; class Gammaproteobacteria; order Vibrionales; family Vibrionaceae; genus Vibrio; species Vibrio sp. 03-59-1. The sequence goes on along the minus strand of NZ_VTYA01000013.1, from coordinate 11,922 downwards.
GGCTGACTGATCCGACTCCAAGTAAGAGAGCACAATAGTTTGGATCTGCGGGTGCTCATTGATAATGATACTTGCCACTTGTCTTGGATCCATCCATTTGAGTGAATCCAGACCTTTTGAACCTGTACCCAGTAGGATTTGATCAACTAAGTTATTCGCTTTATCTTCACCAAGTGCGGCAACCAGTGCATTACGCATGAAGTCTTCGCTACCCATACCGATATTGGTGTATTTCTGGATATCTTCGAGGAATGCACGGTGCACAGCCCCAACCTTCTCTTGGCTCAAATCATTGGCTTTTGCCATCGCACTACCAACTCGTTGGACTTGCTTTGGCTCAAGATGACGGATAATGCCCGCAGCATCTTCTTCATTAAGGCTCAATAAAAGAATAGCGGCTTTTTCATCACCACTGATCCCTGAAATATCAACTTCAGTTCCAGCGCCATCAGCGCCTTCTTCTTGGTTTACGAGTTCGTTAGGCATCCATCATCCAATTTTTCACAACTTGAGCAGCAAGCTCTGGTTCATTCGCGACAAGAGCACGAACAGCTTTAAGTACATCTTCATCTTTATGTAGATTTGGTAAATCGATACCTGAGCCAAATTCGAACAGCTCACCGCCTTCAATATCACCACCAATCAGGCTGGTTTCGCCATCGCTACCTATAGGCAAACCATCTGGGCCGTACATTGGATCTTCATCTTCTTCCGCAGGGTTAAGCAATTTCTTCATTGCTGGGCGAACCAGTACAAGAATCACAACGATGATAACCAACGCGCTTGCAAACCAACGGATCCAGTCATTAAAGTTCGGGTGTTCCCAAATCGGAACATCAGCGATTATGTCTGCCTCTTGAACGGCAAACTTCACGCTTAATACGTTAATTAAATCGCCTCGCGCTTCACTGAAACCAACCGTACCAATAAGTATTTGCCTGATGGTATCAATTTCGTTAGAAGTTAATGGTGTATAAGTAACTTCACCAGTTTCAGTATTAATTGAGCTGTGCTCTTTAATTGCCACTGATACCGTTTGACGATTAACAACGCCCGTCTGTTTTCGCTCGTGGCTGATAGTAGTATCAAGCTCAAAATTTCGAGTCGCTTCTTTATGGACAGAGCCTTGACCTAATATTGAACCATCTTTCATCTGAGCAACGTCTTGTGGAATTGAAGCATCAGCAGGTGGCTGGTTACTCAACGCACCAGGAACACCCGCAACCACATTGCCATTGTTATAATCTTCAAGGGTATATTCACTTCGAGTCGCCGGTGTTCCAGGATCAAAGCGTTTACGCGTTTGTTCTACCGCGCTGAAATCAAGTTCGATATCCACTTGAGAAGTATAGTTACCAAGCCCTAAAATTGGGATAAGTACGGAGTCTATTTTTTCTCTTAGCTCTTGCTCTTGATTACGTTCTAACTCTTGCTCTTTACGACGAGCACTTGATAGTGGATCTTGTGAGCCTGAACTTAATAAGCGTCCGTGTTGATCTGTCACCGTGATACGAGATGTTTTCATACCAGGTACGGCACTCGCCACCATATCAACCACAGAGTCTATTTCTTGCTGACGTAAATTTGCGCCCATGCTAAGCGTCAAAACAACCGAAGCGGAAGCATCTTGGCTATGTCGAACAAAAACACTCTGTTTAGGTAGTGCCAATAGAACTTTAGCTTTTCTCACTTGCTTCATCTGTTCTATTGCTTTGGCAAGTTGACGCTCACGGCTTAACTTGAGACGCTCTTTTTCCAAGCGTTGAGATACACCAAAACCCATATCTTGTAACAGGATATCATCGCCTTCATTTCTGGCTTGATTCACTCCTGCTCGAACCATATTGAGTTTTAATGAACTGTATTCACTAGCTGGAACCTGAATGGTATTCCCATCCAATCGGTATTCGATTTTTTGCTGATCAAGATAATCAAGTACTGGGATCATCTCTTCGGTTTCATAAGCACCAAGCGGTCGCATCTCTGGCTCTTTGACCCAGAAAAAAAGCATCACAATCAACGCGACACAGATTGAGATTGAGAGAACCAGTACCACTTGTCTTAGAAGATCGAGATCACCAACAGCCATATCAAATTTAGACGAACTGCGCTCATCTAAATCTGGATTCTGTCCATCTAAATGGTTATCAGACGACGCCATCAATGCACTGTCAGCTCCATCTGTCACGGTTAAGTCTGTAGAATTATTATCGTCAGCCACTATTTACTACCCAAAATTTATACCGGCATATTCATCAATTCTTTGTAAGAGTCCACCAGCTTATTTCTAATCTGAATGGTCGCATCAAAGGCAACACCTGATTTATTTCTAGCGATCATGACATCTGAAAGTGAGACATCTTCATCACCGCGATCAAACCGCATTTGTAAGTTACCTGATGTCTTTTGTAATGAATTCACATTATTAATGGCTTGATTCAACATATCACCGAAGTCAACTCCGGCTTGCTTTCCCGTCACCGCAGGTCTGCTGTTTGTTGCTTCTAGCATCATGGTTTGCATTTCACCTTGTAAACCATCAATTCTCATTCTTACCTCAGAAGCCAAAGTTTTGACTATTCGTTATGCCCTAATATTGACAGAGCAAATTATATGCCATTCCTAATATGGTACAGCAAATTCCATTTATAGTGATTGTTTACTGATACTAATTTGGAATATCTATCCCAGCATCACGCATCTTAGCGAGTTTATAGCGTAAGGTTCTCGGGCTAATACCTAACTTATCCGCCATCTCTTTGCGCTTACCATTACACTCAATTAAGGTTTCAAGGATGATAGCGTACTCTTGATCTCGCAATTCACCACCTAACCCTTCACTCGGTATTTTTGCAACCGATGCATCCGCTTCTGCGATAGGTTTAATTTCAGGTGTGGCTATATTACCTTCAGATACAATATTTTGAAGGCTAGTAGCGTCTGCCCAATCAACGCCTTCTAATAAAATATGATCACAGGTAATGTTTGATTGCTCGCTTAAAATCAATGCTCGCTGAACAACATTATCAAGCTCTCTGACATTCCCTGGCCATGGGTACTGAAGTAGTTTATTGATCGCATCAGGTGAAACCGTCGGAACCGCCAAACCTAACTTGGTACAGTGGCGCTCAACAAGGTGTTTAGCCAATGGTTCGATGTCACCTTTACGCTCACAAAGCGCAGGCCACGTAATTGGGAAAACATTCAAGCGGTAGTACAAGTCTTCACGAAAGTTACCTTCTGACACGTATGTCTTCAAATCTCGGTTACTGGTCGCTAGTACTCGAACATCTAACTTAATGCTTTTGCGACTGCCCAAACGTTCCACTTCTCTCTCTTGAAGTACACGTAACAGCTTAGCTTGTAAGTTCATGTCCATTTCACTGATTTCATCAAGTAAAATGGTGCCACCTTGAGCTTGTTCGAATTTTCCAGGGCACGCCTGAATTGCGCCAGTAAATGCCCCTTTTTCATAACCAAACAAGGTTGCTTCTAGCATGTTATCGGGGATCGCGGCACAGTTAATCGCTATAAATGGGCCATCTTTACGATTTGAGGCGTTATGAATATAGCGTGACATGACCTCTTTGCCTGAACCACTAGGCCCCAAAACCATCACGTTCGCATCAGTTTTTGCGACTTTTTCAGCAAGTACTAATAATTTTAAACTTTTTTCATCGGCAACAATCGCATCGCCATTATCATCAGATTTTACAGGCGCATAACGGCTCACCATATTGAGCAATACTTCAGGGGCAAAAGGTTTTGCCATGTAGTCAATCGCGCCTTCTTTCATTGCGGCAACGGCATCTTCAATATTGGCATAAGCCGTCATAAGTAAAACAGGCAGATTTGGCCAATGCTGCTTAATATTGCGCAGCAGTGCTAACCCTCCCATTCCCGCCATTTGGACATCGGAGACCACAATATCAACTTGGTTCGCTTTAAGTTTAACTAAAGCATCTTCTGCACAATCGGCCTCTAGCCATTCATACCCTGCGAGTGCCAAGGTATCAACGAGAGCCTCACGTAGACCTTCGTCATCTTCTACGATTAACACTTTGCTTTGAGCCATTATGATTCTCCAGTGTGATTTTTATCTAGCGGTAAGCACATGGTAAAACATGCGCCATCCCCTTCTTCTGATATTAATTCTAGTCGCCCTTCATGAGCACGACAGACCATTTGTACGACAGCAAGCCCTAAGCCTGTTCCCTGTGAACGAGTCGTAAAAAATGGTTCCATGATTTTACTTTGAATCTCTTTGGGAACACCCGGTCCACTATCTTGCACAGAAATACGTAATTCACCATTAACCGGTCGGAAAAAAACATCAATCTGTGACGCTTTACCAGCAATCTGGATGGCGTTAAGCACCAGGTTACTTAATGCCGACGCAATTGCATTGGAATTGCCAAGCATTTGCGTCTCTTCATGTTCTATCTCTTGGCAATAGTCGATCTGATTATTTTTCAATGCAGTTTCAACCATTGGTTGGTATTCAGCGACCAAATCCTGAATTGTAAATGCGCTCACAACTTTATTATCACCCCCCTTCGCAAAGAGCAGCATATCATTGACTTGTTTTTCTAAATCATGAAGTCGATCCATCAATTTGGATTGAAAGCGGTCTTTGGTTGCCGTAGGTAAATTGGGAGCGGCTAAATTTGAAGCGTATAACATTGCACTTGAAAGTGGGGTTCTGACTTGGTGCGCAAGAGATGCCACCATACGCCCTAATGAGGATAATCGCTGAAGGTCACCAACACGCGCTTGAAGTAACCGGGTTTCGGTCAAATCGGTCACAAGAATCAGTTGGCCTGTCGCAGAAGCGGAAATGGCTAGACGAACTTTTCGTCCATTCTTTAGTGATATTTCATGTCCATCATCTTCACGTGGATCAAAGGCACTTTGAATAATGGAAAACCATTTCTCACCGACTAGAGTCACACCCAGAATACGATGAGCTTCAGGGTTTGCTTCTCGAACTTCCCCTTGAGTATCGAGCAAGATGACCCCAGCAGGCATAACATCAAGCACTTGCTTATAACGTTCAACTTGCTGCTCAACAGAATCTAAATGTGACTGATTCTCTATATTATTCGATGATGACATGTCGTCTTTATTCCTAACAGGCGCGGCTAAAAACTAGAATAGCCTGATATGCAAAAACACACCAGGCTATTATTATTTAATAAACAATAAGTTAACACCAGTCAAAAAATTGACCGCTATCCTCTATGAGCCGAACTCTTTATCGTTGTAAATTATACTTACGCATTTTTTCGACTAAAGTTGTTCTGCGCATTCCTAGCATATCTGCCGCTCTTGCCACAACGCCACCTTGAGCCTCTAGGGCTTGGCTGATCATATTGACCTCCAAGTCGGCTAACAGCTCTTTCAAATTCACCCCTTCTGGAGGAAGAGATTGTGGCGCGTTCATATGCTCAGCAAGTTCATCGGGTTGATCAAAGCTAAAATCTTCAGCGAAAATATCGGCAAGGGCATCTCTTTCTTGCTCTTCAACTGTGCCATAAAGCTGATTTTCAGGCTGAAATTCAGGAATGTCACTATAGCGATACTTTGTTGGTAAGTGATTAACATCAACAAGGCTATTTGGATATAGAATCACCATTCGCTCGACAAGATTTGCTAGTTCACGAACGTTACCAGGCCAACTATGCTCCATCAAAGAGTTAATAGAACGTGGGGTAAAGCAAATTGGCAAGCTACCTTCTGCTTCCATGCGAGTCATTAACTCTTGCAAAAGCAGTGGGATATCCTCTTTTCTGTCCTGAAGCGCTGGCATTTCAATTGGGAAGACATTCAAACGGTAATATAAGTCTTCACGAAATGATTCATCGTCAATCATCGTTTCTAAGTTTCGATGAGTCGCAGCGATCACTCTGACGTTAACTTTGATCGTGGTGTTTCCACCAACACGTTCAAAGCTGCGCTCTTGAAGCACTCGAAGCAGTTTAACTTGCATCGACATTGGCATATCACCAATCTCATCAAGAAACAGAGTGCCACCTTCCGCTAACTCAAAACGGCCTTTACGCGATGTGATCGCCCCTGTGAATGCGCCTTTCTCATGTCCAAACAGTTCACTTTCAAGTAAATCTGGCGGAATGGCTCCACAGTTAATAGGAACAAATGGGCCTTTTCTTCGAGCAGAATGGTAATGAACATTGCGAGCCACTACCTCTTTGCCTGTTCCTGATTCGCCGAGAATAAGCACATTGGCTTCAGTATTCGAAACTTGCTCAATTAAATGACGTACATGCTGAATACCATGGCTCTGCCCAACTAGGCTTCTAAAGAGTGTGTTTTTTCGTGCTGAAGCTAAGACCTGTACGCCTTTACGACCTAGAAACTCTTTGCAGTGTCTTAAAGCATCACTTAATTGTGGGTAGTTTAAAGGTAGAGCAAGATCTCCTACATAATTAGGAAGATCATCGACTGGATATAGGTGTTCACCCATGATTAACAGCGGGATATGGTTAGATTGCGCAAGTTTATCTATCAGCAGCGGGGAAAAGCCACCGCCTTTGATCGAACCGATAATGCAGCCCGACCAGACACGAGACCAATCAATAGTATTGATCTGATCGGTGCTGATTACTTCGCAGAGTTCTCCAACGAATTCTAATATGTTGCTTAGATTTAAACGACTTTGAGCGTCGTCTTCAATTACAAGCAGTTTTGCTAAGCCTTGCATAAGTAAGAATTATTGCCTTAATTTTTGAAACGTTGCGGTCAAACTTTGAGATACGTCACCTGAAATAGCGCTATTTTTAACAGTTCTATAAGATAACGATAGACACATTACGGAAATCAGCAACAAAAAAGCCATTAGGCTGTCTAATGGCTTCTATTTTATTTGATTAAAAAAATAAGGCAACCAAGCAATTAGGCGATGTGAGCTTGGTTTAAACTTTAGTTATTTATATTCCTACTTCAGCAGCCGTTAAATTGTGATATTCGTTCGGAATTTGATCCCATGCCGATTTAATTTCGCGAATAATGTCAATTACATCATCAATGGGTTGAGGATCATTTTTGTGATTTGCCGTTGAAATTTGTGTAATCATAAATTCATAAAGCTGATCTAGGTTTTTTGCTATCTCTCCACCATCAGAGATAGAGAGGCAACTACGCAAGCTAATGATGATATCTAGAGCTTTACCTAAACGTTCGCCTTTCACAGGAATGTTACCTGCTTGCATCGCTGCTTTACCTTGAATAAGGCGTTCGATAGCACCACCCATCAACATTTGGATCACTTTATGCGGGGACGCAGCGCTTAGCTGGCTATCCACTGATACCTTTTTGTAAGCTTGTAAAGAACCACGCATAGTATTCCTCTTTTATAAAAACTTTTTATATTGCTGAAGTGATTTGCTTCCGTGTCGATACTTTTGAAGTATTTGCCCGACTCGATTGGTTTCTGATTGCATCAATTCAACTAATTGTTTAGTTCGAGCAATAGCCTCATGCCATTGCTTACTTTGTTTAAATTCTGGGTTTTCACCTAGAAAATGCAGAGTACTCTGCAGCAACTGTTCTCTTTTATCGACCAAGGATACGATTTCTTCAGCATTAATTTCTTTTTCTTCTAATGCTTTCAGTAATTGGTGATCTAACTCACAAAGGAGTGTCAATTCTGCTTGCATCATATTAGCCTAATGCATTCATCATGCCAGAAAGCTGTGACTGCATATTTCCTGTCGCTTCTTGCATGGCGGTAAATTTCGAGTGAGTTCTCTTTTCTAAGCCTTCCATCCGTCGATCTAAAGTGACTTGATCATCACTTAAACGGTAATTCTGTTCAACCATACTTTTTTCGCGAGTACGAATCGCACCGGTTACACCAGTCATGCTTTGAATCGCATCTTCGACTTTTTTTGCAAAACCATTATTGCCACCAAAAAAATCTTCCAACTTATTGAAGTTATTATTTAATTGGCGATCAAGCATATCGTAGTTGATTTCAAGTGTACCTTGACGCGTGGTGGTGACACCAAACTCGGTTAAACTTTGAATATCTTTTGGTGCTTTAGAAATGCTGCTGGAGAAGACACTCTTTAAGCGAGAATCGGCACCTCTAACAATGCTGTCTCCCGCTAATGGGCCTTTCTGCCCTGTCGTTGGGTCAACCGAAGAGAGCTGCTTAGACATCTGATAAAACTGGTTATAAGCGGCAACGAACTGCTCAATATCATCTCGCACGCTTCGTCTATCGTATTCGATACCAATTTCTGCCGGAGCTTTATTCTTCTCTGTTTTTCCTTTGAGAGTTAAATCGACACCTTCAATTGCATCTTCAATAATGTTGTTATTACTCGACAACTGAGCAATACCATCTAAGACAACAACGGAATCTTGACCCGCTTGAACTTCCGTCATCCCATTATAACTATCAAATGAGCGCTGAGCTTTTTCTAGATCGACTTGAGCTTTTTCCACTTTTTCAAGATGCGCCCTTTCTTCCGGGGATAACTTCGCTCGTTCAATGTGTTTTGCTTGTTCTGGCGTTAATTCTCCAGTTAAAACGGCATTTTCAATCGCTGCTTTTTCATCTGCGAGCTTTTTATCAAGCTGGATTTGCGCTTCTTTCGGCGTCACAAAAGAGTCAGTAAGCGTACCTGAAGCCGTATTTGTCCAGCCTGGTACATCGGGCGCTTTTTCGATCGCTTTCGAATCCAGTTCAGCTTCAGGCGTGTAATATGAATCAAGCAGCGTTCCTGAAGCAGTCTCTGTCCAACCTGGAATATTATCTTGTGGTAATAAAGAAGCGGTTTTAGCGGCAGCTTGCAGAGCATCCGTTGCCGCGTCCACAGGTAAGCCTGTCACAGGGTCAATCGTTTGAGCTTGTGGACTATTGGGATCGGTAGTGGCGTTTGGACCCGTTGTTTGATCTTGTGGGACTTGATCTTGTGAAGAAAGTGGGTCGTTGCCGTTGGCTTTATCTGAACCTTCTGAGTTAGCCCCTAGGCCATTAATCGCATTAGGATCGTCAGCCACTATCAGCTCTTGAGCCGCGTTTCTTGCTTTCTCTAAATCGGAAACACGCTCTTCAAGAGTTTTATATTCAAATGTTTTTAACGCATCACCGGGCTCGGCATCTACGTTAATTTTTATCGCATGGTCTTTACCTGACAAATTAGAAGCCAGTATAAGACGTGGGCCTTCAACGTCGTTAATTAAAGAAGCACGAACGCCAGGATTTTTACCGGCGCCGTTAATACCTCTAACAACATCAATCAATTTTGAATTAGCACTGATATCAACGTCGAAGTTTTTATCACCAAGCGAAACCTGCAGCTTGCCAGGGCCAAATTTAGTATCTTCCGGAATGACATCGGAAGCCACTTTGTGACTCTGAGCAAGCTGCAACACATCGATGGCATATTTACCAGCTATCGCATCTGTTGTTGCAGTTGCTGAGACAACTTCATCATTGGTGGTATCGACTTTTCGAACTGCAAAAGCCTTCTCCTGACGAAAATTTGTCATCAGATTTTTCATCGTATCTAGCGATTCTCTGAGTCGCCCATAAGCACTAATGCTTGAGTCATTCTTCATTCGCTCATTATCGATACGTTGCTGCTTTGGCACACGCTCCGCATCGACAATTTTGCTGACCATGGCATTTATATCCATGCCAGAAGACATCCCCATAGGGCCTAAACTCATTAAATCACCTCAAAAACGACTTATACCTTCTCCACTAGTAATCCGCTACTAGAGGTGTGGGCTGCTAAGCGCCGCAGTATCTCTAACATTTCTTCATCTGGTATCTGACGAATGATATCACCCGTTGTTGCTTCATAAATTGTCACAACATCTCGACCAGACTCTTCGTCCACTTTAAAAGAGACCCCTTTGTTGATGGAAGAAATAAATTCATTCATTTTTTCAACCATCTTCACACGCTGTTCTTTGTTTAGCTCTTGTCGTTCTTTTGCAAGTTCGATTGCAGCTCCAACGGTAACATCGTGTTCTTCCACAACCTTCTCTGGTTGTTTGACCTCTTTAGAACGAGAAACATTAGGTGCGCCACTATTGTTTTCAGAAGCAATTTGTATGCCACTTGGCGAACCGTAAGGCTGGATGTTCGATGTGTAGGATGAAATGTCCATAACAATCTCCCTTCCGCCTCATGGGCTAGTAACAGTCATACCCTTATCTGCTACCACCTTTAAGCTATATGTTTAACTTAGGTGTATTAGCCCAATAAGCTAAGAGCGGCAGATGGTGTCTGCTTCGCTTGAGCTAAGATTGAAGTACTCGCCTGTTGTAGGATTTGAGACTTAGTCATAGCGGTTGTTTCTTTTGCGTAATCCGTATCTTTAATTCGGCTTTGAGATGCGTTTACGTTTTCGTTGATGTTATCAAGGTTGCTGATTGCATGGTCAAAACGGTTTTGGAATGCACCCAGTGACGCACGTTGGCTATCAACACTTTTTAGGGCGCCATCAATAATAGACACCGCTTCTTGTGAACCCGCAACAGATGTTACATCAATATCTTTAACGGTCACATCTTGGCTGCTGCCGATACCAATTTCGCTAGCTAAGCCACCTGAAAATTCAACTTCACCTTCCACCTTTTGAGTTGAAGCAAAAAGCTGTAGTTTACCATTTTCACCAACCGATGCTTTTACTTCATCGTTTTGACCATTGATGTAAGTCGCAAGCTGCTCTAAATCATCGCCTTGTTTAGCGTTGATTTCGACTTCTTTCTCTTCACCTTGCTTATTAGTATAGGTCATTGTTAGATCAGTATCTTCCGATACTCTCCAACTTGCGTCCTTACCTTCTTCAGCTGCGTAGCTTTTGCCGCCCATTGCCATAGTATCTGAACGCAAGCTATTCATAGAAAGCATAACAGCTTCACCAGAATCAGCGCCGATTTGGAATGATTGAGTACCAAAAGTACCATTTAGAAGTTTGTTACCACCAAATGAAGTCGTTTCCGCGATACGGTTTAGCTCGTCATTAAGTGCTGTTACTTCCTCTTGGATAGCAACACGCTCTGATTTAGAGTTTGAACCATTTGATGATTGTAGCGATAGATCACGCATACGTTGTAGGATGTTGGTTGTTTCATCCATTGCACCTTCTGCTGTTTGTGCAATTGAAATACCGTCATTAGCATTACGAACCGCCATATCTAAACCACGGCTTTGCGCGTTTAAACGGTTAGAAATTTGTAGACCAGCAGCGTCGTCTTTTGCGCTGTTGATTTTATAACCTGAAGACAAACGCTCCATTGATTTTTGAGTACCTTCAGCTGCACCGTTTAGGTAACGCTGTGCGGTCATTGCAGATACGTTTGTATTTACATTTATAGCCATAGTTGATCTCCTTAAGGCATTGTTTGATGGCCTTGGTGTCTCTCACCACACCTCGGCACATCTCATTTCTCTCAATCCCTTTAACGGCCCCTATATTAGAAGCTTTAGGAAAAAAATTAGTTTTTTTGTGTTTTTTTTCAACTAAAAAGAAAAATGTGATCAACTTCTAAACTATTGGGCGATTTCCTCTTAAAAATATCATCTCGTTTCAAACCAAAAGCCAATGATCAAATCGTTCATAAAACGCGCTACACGTATAAATAAACAACACAAAAATCACCCTATGCAGGACATCAAAAAGTGAAAGAAGCGTCTTCAGGCCTAACTTGGGGCGCTATCAGCACCCTATTTTATTATTTCCAATAAAAAACCCAGCCAACGCTGGGTTTTAAACTTTTTAACTATCTCTATTTTAATTCACCTGATTAAAGGTGCTTAAAATCATTAGCCTAGTAGGCTTAACGCTGAGTTAGGCGCTTGTTTCGCTTGAGCAAGAATTGAGCTTGATGCCTGACCAAGAATTTGTGTCTTCGTCATTTGCGTCGTTTCTTTCGCGAAAT